>JBARUR010000156.1:0-75677 GCA_049645845.1 Desulforhopalus sp.
AGATGGGAGCCTCGGTGAAAATCGTCAATTTAGCCCATAATCTTATCAAACTAATGGGCTATGAACCTGGTAAAGAGATAGAAATACAATATACCGGGTTACGTCCGGGAGAAAAACTCTACGAGGAGTTGATCACCGAGGGTGAGGGTATTGTTCCCACCAAGCATGAAAAAATAATGGTCCTGCAGGGCGACACTAAACCCAAAGAGGAAATGGACAACCTTCTCGGGCGTTTGGCGAGATCGGCAACAATTCATGATGCTCGTGGAATAAAGGAAGTTTTGCATGACATAATTCCAGAGTATAACCCAGATTTCCAGGCAGTGTCTATTGTGCAGCCACTCTGCAATAACGTTAAGGGATTTTTAAACTAATGGGGTAATAGCGTAATGATAAAAGTAGACTTACTAGCCCGAAATTTCCATGAAATTCTTGTGCCTCAACTGTGATTGAAATGATATCAGATTCTGGCAATTGCAGGGTCCTCCTGGTGGGGTTCACTGTCCCGCAAACTGTTATCGATTGGATATGTGGCGTTGACCGTTATCTGCCAATGCAGACATATAAATTTGCCTGGAGTGTGGTACGAGGTCTCGAGAATAATGGTGTAAAAGTTGATTTGGTCTCCTCCGATCCGGTTGCCAACTATCCTGGTAATCCGAGAATATTCTTTCCTTTTCGTAAATGGAAGCGGGAGGGTGAGTCCTGGAATGTTTTAATGCCATTTGTTAATATTCTTGGACTCAAGCATTTAACCCGTTTTGTTTCGTGTTTTTGCTTAGTGGCTGCATGGTTTCTCAGAACACGTGACGCGAATGATAGAATCGTTTTGATTCATGGTGTCCACAGCCCTTTTCTTTTTGCAACGCTGTTTTTGTGTAAGTTGTTGCAGATTAAAATCGTCACTATAATTAGTGATCCACCAGGCGTGATGTTACCCGGAGACGGTAAGATCATTCGTTTGCTACGATCGATCGACAGAGCAATAATTTCAAAAGCTCTTTGCTCAATGGACGGTTTAATTGCGCTGACTTCTCAGTTATCAAAGTTCTATGCGCCTCAAAAGCCTTCAGTTGTTGTTGAAGGAATTCTTAGCGCTGATGATCTTGCTGCCCATATTGACGAATCACAATCGGATTTAAAAAATGAGTCCTCTGTCTTTACCATATTGTATGCAGGCCTGTTAAAGGCTGAATATGGTCTAGAGTTGTTGCTACAGGCTTTTTTTAGATTGGACGATCCATGCTTTAAACTGTTAATTCTTGGAAGGGGCGAGTATGAGGAAGCGATTAGAAAGGCTTCTGAACAGGATTCTCGAATTATTTTTAAGGGATTTTGTGATCAGCACATAGTTAAAGAGTTGATGAAAAAGACAACAGTGTTAATCAACCCGAGACCTGCAAAACAGGATTTTACTCATTTCAGTTTTCCATCGAAAACTATTGAATACATGATTACCGGGAGACCAGTGCTTTCAACTCGGTTGCCTGGAATACCGAATGAATATTTTCGCTATCTATATGTAATTGATGATGAAACGCCTGAGGGATTGTCGAACCTTTTCCTTCGATTAAAAGCCATTTCTGCGGATCAACTTTCTGCATTCGGAGCTGTTGCAAAATCTTTTGTCATGAATAATAAGAACGAGTTAGTGCAAGGGAGAAAAATCATCAATTTTCTCAATAACATAACTTTTAGATAGAGTGTGTTCGTTCTAGATGTAGTATTCATTTGGTGGGTAGGGACAGCATGCGGAGCATGTGATTTTTTTTCGCTGACTCCGAGTTTATTTGTGATCTCAAAGAGATTTAGCAGAAGTATTATAAAAAGAATTTTCGCAATCAGTATTTGCACTACGACAACTTAGCTCGATTCTCGAATTTAGAAAAATAGAAATCTCTGATTTGTCCCAGCAAGCGATGACTTGAATGATTAACAGCAAAGAGAAATCAGGATTAACCCTTATACTGCTCCGCGCTAGTTTGGCAAAAGGGATTGGTGCAGTTGGTAGTGTGGTGCTTCTTGTTGTTCTCGGCAACATCTATGGTCCGGCGGGTGTCGGAGTCTTTGCGCTGGCGCAAAGTATTCTACTCGGTGCTAGTATCATAGCTTGCTTTGGTATGGATAACGCTCTTATGCGTTTCGTTGGTAGAGATTTTTCTGTTCCACACGTGATGACCTATCTTAAGTGGGCCAGTTTTAAAACATTGCAAATCAGCATAATTGCTGCGTTGTTCATCCTGCTGATCCGCAAACAACTCGAACTTTTTTTTAATGCTGACAATCTATCGGCGATTTTAATCGGCTTAGCCATTGCGACTCCTGCATTCACTTTGAGTCTTCTTTTTTCCGGTTTTTTTAAAGGTGTGCGAAAAGCAGGTACTGCCTGTTTGTTAGAAAATGGTTCTGTTTCACTAATTACTGCTGCTCTTGTATTCACACTTCATTTTCAATCACCCAGTTCCGGTATTTATCTTGTTGGGTGGGCTTATGGAACCGCAGCCTGGATGGTGGTCCTGATGGGAGTTTTGAGTTTATTGCAGTGGCGCAAGGCGCAGGGCTGGGACACACACCAGACGTGCAGCCAGGCGAGTGTAACTCGTGAACAATTTATGCTTTGTTCACGTGATTTCTTCATTATGAGTATTGCCAGTTTCATGCAATCAGTGGTAGGCATATTAATCGCTGGCTGGTTCCTTAGTAATATTGAATTGGGTTATTTTAAATCTTCTCAGCAGGCTGCAGTACTTATTAGCTTTATTTTGATAGTCATCAACTCTGTATATCCTCCGAGGTTTGCCAGCCTTTATCACCAGGGTAACTACCAAACCTTAGCCTTATTGGCTCGCCAAGGTGCCTTACTTGGAGTTTTATTAGCTTCGCCTTTGTTACTGATTTGCCTCTTGTGGCCCCATATTGTTTTATCAATTTTTGGTGCAGAATTCAGCACTGCTGCGCCACTTTTACGAATATTAGCCATTGCCCAATTAATCAATGTTGCAACCGGTTCAGTCGGATTTTTGCTAAATATGACAGGATATGAAAGTTTGATGCGAAATATCGCGCTGTTAAGTAATATTCTTGGATTAATCATGTTCTTTGTACTGGTACCCACTTTTGGTGCTTTGGGGGCTGCCCTGGCTCTGGCATTTTTGCTAATTTTGCAGAATATAGCTGCCCTCGTCTTTGTCTGGAGGTGCTTAGGCATCTGGATCCTTCCAACACCAAATTTTTTAAAGTACCTCGGAGTTCAGACTCGGCTTCAACCCAAATAAGAGAGAGGAGGGTCAATAGATAAAAAAATGGAATTAAACTTAGGCAGGCACACACAAAAAAGATTTACCCAGCATTCAGTTAAAAATATTGGAAGAATCGGTCTTGAGAATCGACATATTAAATTGGTTGTTAACTTAGGTCAGCCAAGAAATAGTCTAGAGATCAAGGACACTTCTACCTTTTCTTAGACTTCTGCTATTTTTGAATTGAGTAATACGTAGAAATTTATTTGGGGGATTATTTTGATTGAAAATCAATTGCTATATATAGCGGGTAGTGGCCGTTCAGGTTCTACTCTTCTAGATATGCTGCTTTCTAGGCATACTGGAATAGCAGCTTTAGGAGAGGTTCATAGGCTTTATATGAATCTTAGAAATCATACAGATTCTCATAAATGTACATGCGGCAAATTTGTTCAAGATTGTCTTTATTGGGAAGGGGTTGATAAATGTTTAAAAGAGATGGGGGAGGAAAACTATGTTAAGGGTCTAAGTAGCTTAATAACAACTGACCCCCAAAATTTGAATATTCTCGATGATGAAACTGGTAAGAATATACTAGAGGCCGTTCCTAGGAATATTTATGGTTTGAAATTCTCTCATATTTTGTTGTTGCTTGGATCAAAACGTCTGTTTAATTTATTTTCAGATTTATTCCCCTCTATTAATTTAGTCAATAGGATAGCCAACGATAGCCATGTTCTATACGATGCAGTTAGAAAGGCCACCGGAAAGCAAATTGTAGTGGATTCGACAAAGACCCCAATGAGACTAAAATCTTTGTATCTACTGAGGCCCAGTCAATTTAAAGTGATTTATTTGGTAAGGGATGGAAGGGCTGTGTCTTTTGCTCGGATGAGAAGGCAGGGAATTAGTATGACCCATGCCGCAAAGATTTGGAAGTCTGAGCAGGTTAAGCTGAAAGCGATTTTATTCACAATACCTAAAGAAAAGGTACTAAGTATAAGATACGAGGATTTATGTACAGACACTGAGAATCAGTTAAGAAGGGTGTGTGGTTTTTTAGGAATAGATTTTGAGGAATGCATGGCCAAGTTTGATAAAGAAAAATCACACAGCTTGGGGGGCAATCCAATGAGATGGAGGCGTGAAGAAAGAAAAATAGTATTAAATAATACTTGGTACAATGATATTTCCCAATCTCAGCTTGAAGATTTTGAAAAAGTTGCCGGTCATATTAATACAAGGTTTGGCTATGACAAAAATATTTAGAATTAGCTACTTAAATTTCCTGTCAATAGTCTTTATTCTATTTTCTTTTGCGCCACTTTTCATTGCAAATTTATTATCAAGCGATAATGTCACTTCGACTCTTTCTTTTTATAGTTTTTTAAGGATTTTTTCTCAAGTCGGTTTGTTCTTAGTTTTGGTTTCTTGTTCTTTGTGTTTTCGTTATGAGAAAATCAAATTTAGAAGATATGATATTCTAGTAATGGTACTGTTGATATTGATGTTTGCAACAAGGCTCATTAGCATAGTTTATAATGCAGTCGATATGGTTGAATATGCAAAGTATTTGATTTTTTTTCTCTATGTATTTAATTATTTGTTTATTTTTAGTTTTGTTATCAACCATGTTGACTCTTTTGGGTTTGTTGTTGTTTTTTCTAAAACATTTATGTTTTGTGTCTTGATATATTGTTTTTTTTCATTGTTTTTTTACTTCAATAACAATAGCTTAAGTTTGAAGTTAGGTTTTCCTTTAATGCCTGGGGTGTTTGCTTTTTATTGTGTTATAGCTTTGCTTATTGCGTTAATGGTACAAAAAAGTTTTTGCTTGGCTGGTTTTTTCTTTCTTATGATCCTTTTAAGCGGATCAAGAAGTGCAATAATGCTTTCAATTTTGTGCCTGTTGTGGAATTGTTATAATAGGAAAAGTGGATGGATTTTCATTGCTTCTTTGACTGTTTTATCAATATCAGCAATATTCTTTGTGCCTGACCTCAGATTGTTGTTATCTAGAGTCTTTGACCCCAGTAGGGTAGATATCTCGTCTGGAAGATTTGGGATTTGGAGGGATGCGGTGGGGATAATAACAGGAAATCCACTTCTGGGGCTTGGGCAACGGCCTGTATTTGAGGTAGTAAATGTTCTGTACCCACTCAGAGCACATAATACTTTTCTGGAATTGAGCGCTACGTATGGACTTTTACATGCCCTGCTGGCATATCTTGTTTGGTCGTTTTATTATCCAGGTAAAATTATGTATAGGCAACTTGGGATGATGATGAGGTCGCAAGATTTGCTAACCTATGGGCGATTATTATTTTGGTTAGTAGTTATTAAATCATTTATTACAACCACTTTTTGGACAAATATGGGTGATCCGGCAGTGCATTTTGTTTTTTTAATTTTAATTTCCTTAAAATCTCTTATAAAAGAGGACCGATTTAGTATAGATATAACTACAAAAGGAATTGTTACTTGTTGAATCGCTTAGAAACGCCTTACAAGTTAATAAATATAAACACCCCTCTCCCAAAAGGGTCCCAACCATTGATGGTGGTGAGTTGAGTGTAAGGGGAGAAGTGGTCTTGTTGATTTAGAGACCTTCTATGTTTGATCTCAAAATAAAATATAATCCTCACTTAAATATTATATAGGACCATTAATGAAAATTTTCAAAGGAATGTTACATGTTTTCTGAAAAAACTCTTCTGATTACTGGTGGTACCGGTTCTTTCGGCAATGCGGTGTTGAGAAGATTTCTTGACACAGATATTAAGGAAATCAGAATTTTCAGCCGCGATGAAAAAAAACAGGAGGATATGCGCATCAGTTTAGCGAATTCTAAACTCAAATTCTACATAGGCAACGTACGCGACTACGATAGCTTATTACCCGCCATGGAAGGAGTAGATTATGTGTTTCAGGCGGCTGCTTTAAAGCAGGTTCCTTCCTGCGAGTTTTATCCTCTTGAAGCAGTTAAAACGAATATCCTTGGGACAGAAAATGTTTTAAATGCGGCTTTGGTGAAAGGCGTGGAAAAGGTTATTGCTCTTAGCACAGACAAGGCGGTTTACCCCATCAACGCCATGGGGATCTCCAAGGCAATGATGGAGAAACTGGTGGTGGCTAAATCTCGTTTTGCCGATCCAAAGAAAACTTCTGTCTGCTGTACTCGTTACGGTAATGTGATGGCGTCACGCGGTTCAGTAATTCCTCTCTTCATCAAGCTGATAAAAGAAGGGAAGCCACTCACGGTTACTGATCCTAATATGACCCGCTTTCTCATGTCGCTGGATGATGCTGTTGATCTCGTTCTCTATGCCTTTATCCACGGGAAACAAGGTGACATTTTTGTGCAGAAGGCACCGGCTTCAACTATCGGTGATCTGGCTCAAGCTCTTAAGGAATTATTTAATGCCGAAAACGAAATTAAGACAATAGGAACACGGCACGGCGAAAAACTCTATGAAACTTTACTGACTCGTGAAGAGATGGCTCACGCTGAAGATCTCGGTGGGTATTTTCGCATCCCTGCAGATGATCGTGATTTGAACTATAACAAGTATTTTATTGAGGGGGAGCAATGTGTTTCTTCCACGGAAGATTATCACTCTCACAATACTGAACGTCTGAATGTGGATCAAATAAAGGAGAAACTGCTGAGCCTTGATTTAGTTGTCCGTGAACTGTCGGGAACTGCTGCTGATGACGATTCGGGTAATTTTTAGGTACCTGGCTTCTGGCCGGGAATAATAAAAAACAGTAGGTTGAGCAAAAATTGTCTCCATTTGTGTCTAAAGCATTGAGGTTGATTTATGAAAAATATTCTCGTAACCGGCGCAACTGGTTTTGTGGGGAAGAATTTGGTCGAGGCCTTGCGGTTTCGTGAAGATATTACACTGTCAACCTTCTCCAGTAGTGATGACTCTTCTCTTCTGAGAGAAGCTTTGGGTAAAACCGACTTCGTCTTTCATCTGGCCGGTGTAAATCGCCCGCAGCATGAAAAAGAGTTTTTCAGTGGTAATACAGGCTTAACTGAGGAAATCGTCGAGGAGCTGCAGCGACAGGGCAGGGCAGTCCCGGTTTTGCTCTGCTCATCCACACAAGCAAGTCACGATAATGCATACGGCTTAAGCAAGCGCCGGGCTGAGGAGATTGTGTTCGCCTACGGCAAAGAGGTTGGAACTTCAGTCTTTGTCTACCGCTTGCCCAACCTTTTTGGCAAATGGTGTCGTCCCAACTATAATAGCGTTGTTGCCACCTTCTGTCATAACATCGCAAACGATTTGCCGATAAAAGTCAGCGACCCGACCGTCACAATGACCTTAACCTATATCGATGATGTCGTGGCATCCTTTCTCGCAGTTCTCGAAGGCCGAGCAATTGTTTGTGACGGGTATGCTGTTGCCGAACCTGTGTATACCATGAAATTGGGCGAAATCGCCGAGATACTCTATGCGTTTAAAAATAATCGTAATGATCTTGGTATTCCGGATATGTCTGTACCTTTGACCAAAAAACTCTACAGCACCTATTTGAGCTATCTTCCGAGCGACGGCTTTAGCTACTTATTAAAAATGAACGTTGACAATCGTGGTTCCTTTACCGAGTTCCTCAGAACATCCGATCGAGGACAGGTGTCGGTAAACATCTCTAAACCAGGTATTACCAAAGGTGATCATTGGCATCATACTAAAGTTGAAAAGTTCCTGGTTGTGAGTGGGAGTGGCATAATCCGGCTCCGTAAAGTCGGCCACGAAGAAATTATAGAATATCCCGTTTCCGGAGATAAGCTTGAAGTCGTCGATATACCTCCTGGCTATACACACAATATCACCACCACCGGGGATAACGATATGATTACGGTCATGTGGGTTAATGAATTATTTAACTCTGAAATCCCGGACACGTATTTTGAACCAGTCTAAAACTTTTATTTTAAATTGCGGTAAAAACAAAACCGAGCGTAGGTGCTATTGTCAAGAGCAAATGACGATAGATAAATAGTGCTGTTGGTGAATGTTTTTAACAGAAATTCCGTTGAGGTGGGAATATAGTGAAAAAGATACGTGTCATGACTGTGGTCGGTACCCGACCTGAGATAATCCGTCTTTCACGGGTAATGGTCGCTCTGGATAAATATTTTGACCATATTCTGGTCCATACCGGACAAAATTACGATTTTGAATTGAACGAGGTATTTTTCCAGGATCTGGAAATTCGAAAACCTGATTTTTTTCTCAATGCGGCAGGAAAGAACGCTGCTGAAACAATCGGAAAAACTATCATAAAACTTGACCCGGTCCTCGAAAAGACACAGCCAGAGGCGCTGCTGATACTAGGTGATACTAACAGTTGTCTCTCAGCTATTCCCGCCAAGCGACGAAAGATACCTATTTTTCATATGGAGGCGGGTAACCGCTGTTTCGACCAACGGGTGCCTGAGGAGACCAATCGTAAGATTGTTGACCATACGGCAGACATCAATTTGACCTACAGTGATATCGCCCGCGAGTATCTGTTACGTGAAGGCCTCCCTCCTGAGCGGGTGATCAAGACTGGTAGTCCGATGTGCGAAGTGTTGGATTACTATCGAGCTAAGATTGATCGATCTGATGTTCTAGACAGTTTAAAGCTTGGTCAATATGACTACTTTGTAGTGAGCGTCCACCGGGAAGAAAACATAGAGTCTGACCAAAATTTCGGTAAACTGGTCAATATTCTTAACGGAGTTGCAGAAACTTATGACAAACGGGTGATTGTTTCTACTCATCCACGGACCCGAAACCGGGTTAAAAAAATGGGAGTGGCCTTCCACGACAAGGTCGAGTTGCTCAACCCTCTCGGTTTTTCTGACTATGTGCATTTGCAGATAAATGCCTATGCTGTATTATCGGACAGTGGCACAATCAACGAGGAATCCTCAATCCTTAACTTCCCAGCCTTGAATTTACGCGAGGCCCATGAACGGCCGGAAGGTATGGAGGAAGCTGCGGTTATGATGACCGGGCTTGAGGTTGACAGGGTTTTCCAGGGACTCGATCTCCTGAAAAGCCAGCCACGTGGTGAAGAACGGTTGCTGAATCAGGTTGCTGATTACAGTATGCCCAATGTATCAGAAAAGGTTGTACGAATTATTCTGAGTTATACCGATTATGTGAACCGAGTGGTGTGGATGAAGTTATAGATGCGAATTTTATTGATAACCCAACTTTTTCAGCCAGAACCTAACCATCTAAAAGGGTTGGCTTTTGCTCAAGAGCTTGTGAGACTTGGACACGAGGTTGAAGTGCTGACTGGTTTTCCTAATTATCCTGGTGGAAAAATCTATCCGAACTACCGGCAGTGCTGGTGCCAGCGTGAAAAAATAGAAGGTATTTCGATTATTCGCGTTCCGCTTTACCCGAATCACAGTAGTTCGGGGTTCCGACGGATTCTCTGCTATCTCAGCTTGGCCCTTTCTGCATGCATCCCTGGCTTATTTCTTGTCCGCCACCCCGATGTCGTGCATATTTACCAAGGACCGGCAACCTTGGCTTTACCAGCAATTGTGCTTCGTCTGCTACGGAATGTTCCATACGTTCTTGACGTTCAAGACCTGTGGCCTGAGAGCGTTACAAGTTCCGGCATGTTTCCAATGCCGGGGCTGACATTTTTTATCAACAAATGGTGCGATCTGGCCTATTACTTTTCGTCAAAAATAGTTGTTCTTTCAGGTGGTTATAGGAGAGTCCTGGTGGGACGAGGGGTGGAGGATTCGAAGATTGAGGTCGTGTATAATTGGTGCGATGAAAGCCAGATGTACACAATGGCTGGCGAAAAAGAGACCGATGACCCATTCAGACTTGCAGGCCGTTTTACAATTGTCTATGCCGGTAATTTAGGGCGCGTCCAGGCGCTTGATGTTGTGCTTGAGGTGGCATACCTCTTGCGCCAAGAATATCCTGACGTCTTGTTCGTTTTTGTGGGAGATGGGGTCGATGCAGACCGGCTCAAAGGAATTGTGTTCAAAAAAGGATTAAATAATGTGTGCTTCATTCCCCGGCAACCGGTCTCTGAGGTCGGTGTCATTCTTGAAAAAGCGGATGCACTTCTAATTCACCTGAGGGATGACCCCCTTTGCCGGGTAGGCATCCCTCAAAAGACACAGGCCTACCTCGCCGCAGGTAGGCCGATCATCGTTGCTGTCAAAGGAGATGCTGCAGATTTGGTTGTTCAGGCGAAGGCAGGTATTCCCTGTGAGCCAGAAAATCCAGAGAGTATCGCAACGGCTGTAAAAAGACTGCACGGAATGTCTGCCGAAGAGAGAGAGCAGACAGGGTACAATGGTCTCGCGTTTTACGAGCAGCACCTCGCCTTTGCTGTTGGGGTGAAGAGAATAGAACATCTTTTCAAAGGAATCGCATGATGAACGAAACGGCCTCACCTTTGTTCCCGATGCGTTCCGGGCATATTCCGGGAGTCGTGCATACGCACCTTGCCAGTTTTCCTGGTTTTTTTCTCTCCTTTCTTGGTCCTCGCTTCCTGTCGCTCTATTATGCGGGCCTGTGCGCGGATCCACAGGGGATCGGCCTTGTTTATCTCAACACTTCGAAGTTTCCAGCTGGGTTCGTGGCTGGTTCTTCTAATCCCCGCGGGTTTTATTCAAGGCTCCTAAAAAGGGATTGGCTGAAATTTGCCTTAGCTTCCGCCGGTGCCATTATCCGCAAACCGAACGTCATTGGCAGGGTAGCTAGAGGATTTTTTCATTCTGGGAGCAATCCATTGGGAGATGATGTGGCCGGGCTGTTCTCCATCGGAGTACTCCCTGAACTGCAAGGAACTGGTGTCGGCAAACTGCTCGTTGAGGCATTCTTGCGAGAGGCTGGAGTGCGTGGATGCAAGAGAGTTTTTTTGACAACAGATCGTGATGACAATGAGGCGATAAATTCGTTTTACCGGACGCTGGGATTCTATATCGAAAGGCAGTACGAAACGCCGGAGAGACGACGTATGAACGAATACTGGATTGATCTTGTTTATAAGGATTGCGACCATGCCTAAATTCCTCCCTTTTGCTCTTCCTGATATAGGGGAAGATGAAATCGCAGAAGTTGTTGATAGCTTACGCTCCGGCTGGGTGACGACCGGGCCCAAAGCTAAGCGCTTTGAACAGGATTTTGTCGAATATTTAGGGGGGGGCGTTGAGGCTGTTGCCGTGAATTCAGCGACAGCCGGTCTGCATCTTGCTTTGGAGGCCTTAGGCATCGGCCCGGGCGATGAGGTGATTACCACGACACACACTTTCACTGCCACTGCTGAGGTGATTCGTTATATGGGGGCGGATCCCGTGTTTGTCGATGTTTCAGCCGAGTCTTTGTGTATTGACCCGGATGCGGTGGCAAATGCAATTACTCCTCATACCAGGGCGATCATCCCGGTTCATTTCGCAGGCCGGGCTGCGGACATGTCGACTATTCTGGCGATTGCACGCCAACATGGGTTACATGTCGTGGAAGATGCTGCCCACGCTCTGCCAACTACCTGTGGCGGGAAGCTGGTTGGCACCCTGGAGAGTGATGTGACGGTGTTCAGTTTTTACGCCAACAAGACGATTACCACGGGCGAAGGGGGGATGCTGGTAACCCGCAATCCTGTTATTGCTAAACGGGCTCGGATAATGCGGTTACACGGTATTAATCGGGATGCGTTTGATCGTTTTAGCTCTACAGCGCCGAGTTGGTATTATGAAATTGTTGCACCTGGCTTCAAATACAATCTGACCGATATAGCGGCTTCGCTGGGGATCCACCAGCTCAGGAAAGCGAATGCTTTTCAGCGGCGCCGGGCCGATATTGCCGCGTATTACGATCATGAGTTGGTTGGTTTGCCGATCATTCGTCCGCCCCATGCGGTAAATGACGATTGCCATTCCTGGCACCTGTATGTAATCCAAGTGGGGGATGAGGCGAAGGTGACTCGTGATTCCTTCGTTGAAAGTATGTTTGCTCAGGGTATTGGTGTGAGCGTGCATTATATCCCACTGCATTTACACCCTTATTGGCGCGATACCTATAAGCTGACACCTGAGATGTTTCCAGTAAGCCAGCGGGTGTATGAACGCACTTGTTCCTTACCCTTGTACAGCCGGATGACTGATAGCGATGTGGATCATGTGGTGCAGGCAGTAAGGACAGCATTGGCGTGAGGGGTTTGATTTGACAAAAAGAACTTTTGATCTGGTTTGTAGTGGTCTAGGGTTGTTGTTGTTGTCTCCCATATTTTTGCTTATTGCGTTGCTGGTCAGGCTGGAATCGAAAGGGCCGGTTTTCTTCAGGCAAGAGAGGGTTGGGGTGAATGGCCGCCTTTTTCGGATTCATAAATTCCGTACTATGTCGGTGGGCACTGAGTGCGCCGGTTTGCAGATCACAGTTGGCTCGGATCACAGAATTACCCGGGTAGGTGGCGTATTACGCAAATATAAGCTGGACGAACTGGCCCAGTTAATCGATGTGTTTGTAGGGGATATGAGCCTGGTCGGGCCTCGACCCGAGGTACCGAAATATATTGCCTGCTACCCTGAAGCAGTTCGGTCGGAAATACTTTCAGTTCGGCCGGGTATTACCGATTGGGCCTCGATTCAATTCAAGGATGAAAACGATATTCTTGGGTGTGCGTCTGATCCCGAGAGGGCTTATATTGAGGATGTTTTGCCTGTCAAGCAGCGTTATTACCTGAAATATGTGAGGGAGCGGTCTTTCCTGGGTGATTTGCGCATTATTTTTGCGACACTTCTTGCGGTTTTCGGGTCTTAGCTGACGGTTACGAGTGACGTTGTTTTGGTTCATTCTCTGTCAGTGTTTATGGCGAAATACCAGAAATTTTCCGGGATCCTTTATTGTCGGTTCCAGACGGAACACATTCCGCTTAATATGAATTTTGACGGAATTCTTGTTGATCCACTGGTCACTTATTGAGTTGCTGAGCTGCCAACCCCGGTAAAAGTTGATTTTGACCATCACTATTTATTAAATCAGTCTTTTCTTTTGGATCTGAAAATTATCATCCAGACTGCATTGAAAGTGATTCGTCGTGAAGATGTAATCCACTGAATTAATTCTCGGCTCATTGGACTGCCACTCCGATCTCGGGGCAATATACGCTTATATGAAGTTTGTTATGCTATTAGAATATTCAGGGTGTTACCAGCTGCTTCAACAGTTCCCTGTAATGGTTGGGTAATGTTCTTCTGGCCGGGGTGACCACATAAAAATTTCTTTTCATGGTGAGACCGGGGATACGAATTTCCCTGATTTTGCCACTGAGTAACTCGTCGTAAATCGCATGACGGGAGATGACGGAAATTCCAAGGTTGGCCTTGATTGCTTCTTTTACCGCCGCACTGGATCCCAGGGTTGCACAAATGTTCAGCTGGTTGAGGGAAGAATTTTGTTGTGCCAGGAGAGATTCGGTGCTTTTTCTTGTACCTGAGCCGCGTTCCCGCACGATAAATGGGAGTTTGTTGAGCTCTTTCATCGTGATTTCGGAAGGGGCCGTGTTCACGGCGGCCGCTGCGAGGATCAGTTCATCTTCGGCAAATGGCTGAAAGTTGAGCTTTGATGCTGCTATTTTTGCCCCCACAACTCCAAGGAGCAATTCGTTACTGGCGACGGCCTCAACTATCCTGGCCGAATCGTTGATGCGTATTTCAAAGGAGATATCCGGATATTCCTGTTTAAAGGACGCTGCGAGTCCCGGCAGAATATAGGCTCCCGGAATGGTGCTGGCACCAATTATCAGTTCCCCGGAGACATTGTTCCGAGTGGCTGAGATCTCTTCGTCCAGTCTTTGCAGGTCCTCTAAGATGGCCATGGCCCTCGGGTAGAGGACCTCTGCTTCTGATGTTGGCAGGATTGATCTACCCAGTCGATCAAACAGCTTGCAGTTAAGCCGAGCTTCCAGGTTTTGAATATGCTCACTCACCGTAGGCTGGCTGGTGTAGAGTTCTTCTGCAGCTTTTGTGAAACTCCTGGTCTTGTAGACGGTAACAAATATTTTAAGATGTCGAGTTTCGATGGCCGGGTCCCTTATTTAGAGGTAAGTCATTGATCTTTCTTCAGGTTGCCAACCATTATAATAAGGAGGCTTGCGATTTGCCAGTGAAAAACTCCGGCAGATCGCAAGGAGAACTGGGGCAGGAGGACAAACCTTTACACTGTTATTGAGCCAACAGAGGGGTACTTAAATACCGCTCGCCGGTATCGGGGAGAATAACGACAATTGTTTTTCCCTTATTCTCTGGGCGTCTGGCCACTATTAAAGCTGCATGTGCTGCGGCCCCGCTGGAAATTCCACACATTATCCCTTCGCTTATGGCAACCTTTCTTGCCGTTTCAAAAGCGTCTTCGTTACTCACGGTGATAACTTCGTCAATGATATCTCGGTTTAAGATGGCGGGGACAAAACCTGCTCCGATACCTTGAATTTTATGCGGTCCCGGTTTTCCCCCGGAAAGGACAGGGCTGTCTTCCGGCTCCACCGCAATGGATTTCATTGCCGGGTTTCTCTGCTTAAGGACTTCCGATACTCCGGTGATGGTGCCACCGGTGCCGACACCGGCAACAAAGATATCGATCTTCCCGCCGGTGTCCCTCCATATCTCCTCGGCTGTTGTTCTTCTGTGGATTGCCGGGTTGGCAGGGTTGCCGAACTGGTCGGGGATGAAACTGTTGGCGGTCTCAGCCCCGAGCTGTGCTGCTCTGGCGATAGCCCCTTTCATTCCTTCTGCGGCTGGAGTCAATACCAGTTCCGCCCCCAGATGAGCGAGCAGTTGCCGCCGTTCAATTGACATACTTTCCGGCATGGTGAGGACCAGACGAAGCTTCTTGTTGGCGCAGACAAAAGCCAGCCCTATGCCGGTATTGCCGCTTGTCGGTTCAATGATTGTCGTCTCTTTATTAATAAGTCCGTCTCGCTCACCTGTTTCGATCATTGATACTGCAATCCTGCATTTGACGCTTCCCATGGGATTTCGTGATTCCTGTTTTCCAAGAATCACTGTCCCTGTGCCGGACGAGAAATTGGCAAGGGTCAGAAGGGGGGTGTCGCCAATACTCTCAAGTATAGTTTTTGCCATTATTATATCCTTTTGGATGTGAAATTGTTGAGATGCCGCTTTAATGGGAGTTTGAGTAAATGAGCTCCGGTCGCTTCAACAGAACTTTTGTACCTGTGGCCACGCTTTCCGTGAGCCAGATATTGCCACCGATAATCGATCCTTCGCCAATAATTGTTTCCCCGCCTAGAATGGTGGTGTTAGCGTAGATAATGACATTATCTTCAATGGTTGGATGCCGTTTTTTGTGTCGCATCTTTTCGCCGGCATTTCTGGGTAAAGAGAGGGCTCCCAGAGTAACTCCCTGGTAAATGCGGACATTATTGCCAATGATGGTTGTTTCCCCAATGACAACACCGGTGCCATGATCGATGAAAAAACCGGAGCCGATGGATGCACCTGGATGAATATCGATCCCTGTCTGACTATGGGCATATTCGGTCATAATCCTGGGTATGATCGGAACCTTGAGCAGATATAATTCATGGGCCAGCCGAAAAACAAAGGTGGCCAGCAGCCCGGGATAGCAGAAAATGACCTCGTCCGGGCTTTTTGTCGCAGGATCTCCTCTGAGCGCAGCCCGGATGTCGGTTGCCAGCACTGCAGCAACCTTCGGCAGCGATTCGACGAAAGCAAGAGCCATTTTATGGCTCTCGGCCTCGCAATTTGTGCAGGGCAGTTCATTTCTCCGGCAATCATGACGAATAGCCATCACGATCTGCTCAGACACCTTGTCATAGAGATCTGTGGTTTTCTTGCCGATATAGTACTCAAGGTTGGACGCATGCAGTTTCGTATGGGAGAAGAATCCTGGAAAAAGTATTCGCCGGGCCTGTTCGACAATCTCGATAATCTTCTCCTGGGAGGGAATGGATACCGGGCTGATATGTTCAAAGCATTCTTCAGTGCTCCACGACGATAACAGCTGCTTAACGACCTTGGGAACTTTGTTATGTTGACTGCAATTGGTTACCTCAACATGGTCACAAAGTGCTGAGATTGATTGAGTATCTATAAATGAGAGTGTTTTTTCTGACATGGCGGGTTGTGGCTGTGTTGAGGTTGATCTCCAAATACCGAATGTAGCTACTTCCGGATTTTCTCAATGATGTAAATTCCGTACGTGGCCCGAATGTTTGTAAAATAGCGGATGATGGATCCTTCACTATTGGCCGGATTGGTGCTGATGGTTATTTCCTTTAGAATATTATAACCAACATCTCTGGAAAATTTTCTAAAATCTTTCAGGGTGATGACCCGGATATTCGGCGAGTCATACCATGAGTAGGGCAGCTGATCATTTTTCGGGGCAACACCTTTATATAAGAGCTGCAGTCGAATAGAATAATGGCTGAAATTCGGAAAACTGACGATAACTTTTCTGCCGATTCTGGCCAGGGAGCAGAGGAGACGAGCCGGTTCGAATACCTGCTGCAGTGTCTGGCTTAAAATGACATAATCGAAACTGCAGTCAGGGTAGTCATCGACTTCTTCATTCAGGTCTCCCTGTAGCACACTGAGTCCTCGGCTGATGCAGTGTGCTGCCTTTTTTTTGTCCTGTTCGATACCGGTGCCGACAATATCTTTATTGGCTGCAAGCCAGGCCAGCAGCTCGCCGTTGCCACAGCCAAGATCGAGAACCCGGCTGCCGGGAGCGATCATGGAAGCGATGATTCGCAGGTCAAAACGGATATTTTCAGCCTCAAGAGATGCCATCGAGAAATCCCCCAATCAGCGTAGTGAAACGTTGATCCGGAATGAGGAATGCATCATGGCCGCAATCCGCTTCAATTTCACAAAAACTGACATCCTGTCCGCATCTTTTAAGAGTCTGCACCAACTCCTTGGCTTGATACGTCGGGTAGAGCCAATCGGAACTGTAGGAAACAACCAGATATTTGATTTTTTTATCCTCAGCCGCGCTGATCGGCGGATGTGCACGCATCTGGTCAACTACGTCAAAGTAGTCCGAAGCCTTGGTGATATAGAGTACCGAGTTGGCGTCGAAGCGGTTGACGAATTTAGAGCCTTGATGGCGCAGGTAACTCTCCACCTGAAAATCGCCGTCAAAACCGAAAGAAAAACTTGCTTTATCCTGTAGCCTGCGGCCAAATTTTCGCCGCATGGCCTCGTCGGAGAGGTAGGTGACATGTCCGACCATCCTGGCCACGGCCAGGCCCATGTCGGGTTTCTGTCCTCCGTAATAGTTTCCCTGCTTCCAGTTAGGATCAGCCATAATCGACTGTCGGGCAATCTCGTTAAAGGCAATAGCCAGGGCGGAATGGCGCATGGTCGTCGCGATAGGCACTGCGGCCCTGATCATTTCCGGAAATCGGACACACCATTCGAGGACCTGCATCCCGCCGACAGAGCCCCCTATAACTGCCAGCAACTGAGAAATACCAAGGTGATCGATCAGGGCCTTTTGGGTTACCACCATGTCACCTATGGTCATCATCGGGAAATCAAGGCCATAAGGCCTGGCTGTTTCCGGATTAATGGAACTCGGACCTGTTGAACCCATACAGCTGCCAAGGATGTTGGCACAGATGACAAAATATCGGTTGGTATCAATCCCTTTACCCGGCCCAATAAGAAAATCCCACCAGCCCGGTTTGTCTGCCTCGCCATCCGTTGCATAATAACCGGCAGCGTGTGAGTCGCCGGAAAATGCATGAGCGAGCAGGATGCCGTTGTCTTTTCGCTCATTGAGCGTGCCGTATGTCTCGTAGCAGATGGTTACCGGGCCGAGCCTGGCCCCGCTCTCCAAAACCAGTTTTTCTGGTGGTTCGGCAAAAGTATAATACTTTTTTTCGACTATCCCGACGGAGGTATTCCCGCTGATTATGCTTTTGCTCATCTTCGCGCTTTACAAATGATAGTTCTTAATGATGGTGTTGTAAAAACTCTTCATCTTCTTCGTTGTTGCAAATTTCACTACCATTACGACGTACCGTAGTAGGCCGAAATGATAGTGAAATTTGCACGCCTCGAATATGAATTATTTTACTTAACCATCTCCGATTTGAGGTTTTTACGAGATTGTCCTTAATTATATATCTGCATTTTCGTCAGGTTATGCTGCACTACTCAGCGCCTGCTCGATATCCGCAAGTATGTCATCGATATGTTCAATGCCGATAGACAGGCGGATCATCCCCTCTTCTATATGACATTCCTGCAGCTGCTGTGGGGACAACTGTGAGTGGGTGGTCGACGCCGGGTGAATGGCCAGAGATTTGGCATCCCCTACATTTGCCAGGTGGGAAATGAGCTGCAGGCTGTCGATGAATTTTTTCCCCGCCAGAAGCCCGCCTTTAATACCGAAAGATACCATTCCGCCAAATCCGTTCCGCATATATTTAACCGCCACATCATTGCCGGGAGAGCCCGGCAGTCCCGGATAATGTACCCAGTCCACGCCCCTGTGTCTGTCGAGGTATTCGGTGACCTGCCGACCATTCTCACAGTGGCGCTGCATCCTCAGGCTGAGAGTCTCAATACCCTGCAGAAACGCCCAGCAGTTATCCGGGCTGATGCTGGCGCCGAGATTTCTGAGAGGCACCAGCCGCATGCGAAGAGCAAAGGCCACGGGGTTGAGGTCCCCAAGATCATGAGCATAGCGCAGGCCATGGTATGATTCATCAGGTTCGTTAAAAAGCTTGAATTTAGGGTCCTGCCAATTGAAGTTTGCCGCATCGATGACGATACCGCCGATTCCGGTTCCATGGCCGCCGATCCATTTGGTCAGTGAGTGGATGACAATGTTGGCACCATGGTCTATCGGTTTGAGTAGACAGGGTGGCGTAAAGGTGGAATCGACAATCAGTGGCAGGTTATGCTCACGGGCGATTGTGGCCAACGCCTCCAGATCCGTCATGTTCAGTGAGGGATTTCCGAGGGTCTCGCAGTAAATTGCTCTGGTCTTTTCATTGATGACGGCCTTAAAATTGTCTGGATCCGAAGGGTCCACCATTCGAACTTTGATACCCAGCTGCGGCAGGATAGAATTAAATTGAACGAAGGTTCCACCATACAGGTTGTTGGCTGAAACAACTTCGTCGCCCTGGCTGCAGATATTAATTATGGTATAGAAGATCGCAGAGGTTCCGGACGCAAGGGCCAATGCGGCAGCTCCTCCCTCCAGTTGAGCCATCCGCTGTTCCAGTACATCCTGTGTCGGGTTGCCGATTCTGGTGTAAATATTGCCTAGCTCTTTCAACGCAAAGAGATTGGCTGCATGTTCGGTGTTCTTGAACATATAGGCTGCAGTGCGGTAAACGGGAACAGCTCTGGACAGTGTGTCCTGATCAACGCTCTGACCGGCATGCAGGGCAAGAGTTTCAAATTTCATCTCATTTCTCTCCTCTATTTTATTGTGTACCGATGCTACTGATTTGAGGGTTGTTCAGCTTTGATTTTCTCCACAAATTCAATTATGGGCTGCCCGCTTGCCGTCTTTGCCTGGGGATTGATTTTCAGGAGTTCTTCCCAGGCGGCAAGAGCTTCTTTGGGATCATTGAGATCATACATCAATACGATACCTTTATTGAATCTGGAAGGCAGGTGAGCCGGGTCTTTCTTTATCGCCTCATTAAATAAGTCGATGGCCTTTTCCGGCTGCTTTGTTCTTCGGTACATTACCCCGAGGTCGGTAAGCAAATTAGCATCCCCGGAATGAAACTCTAAAGACTTGTTATATGCAGCAATCGCCTTTTCCGGTTGATTGGAATCATAATACAGGTGGCCCAGCCGAACCCAGCTTTCAAAATTCTCGGGATTGGCCGTCACGTCGGCTTCCAGATTAATGATGGCCTGCTCTGTCTCGTGGTCATGCGGCTCAGATTGTCCCTGTGCAACAGTCGACGGTGCCACACCCGATGAGGGTCCTTTGTAGACGGTAAATGCTATACCGGAGAGAAAGCCGAAAACAAAAATCATAAAATAGGTCACGAGCTGACCCTGTTGCTTCTTTTTAGCCTGTTGCGGAGTGTTGCTTTTTTCTGTTTCTTTATTATTTTTGGCCATGTAGTCTCGCTTTTTTGCGGTTGATGTTCTTAGGGGAAACTGTAGTTCCTCATTATTGTTGACTCTGTTTTATACCACTCGGTGGCAGGTGATTCAATCGATATAAATGAAAGGCTTTCAACACTGCATTCTGTCACCGGATAGAAAGCAAAATGCAGTGCTCTGATGTAGCCAATTTCGGTAAAAGCCTTATAATCAACACCATATTGTTTATTGTGCTGGTTCAGAAGAATAAATATATCTGTTACGGGGATTTGTCCAGTTTCTGAAGCAGAACTCCTGGGCGACGGGATGCTTTCGTCCGGTTTTCGGTTTAAGGTGAGTAATTAAATGCTGCGCGTACATTTCCTCCGGAGGAATAAATATGAAGGTGATGGAAAAAGTTGAGAGTCAGACTGACCAGGATGGGGCCACATGGCCGACAGTTGCTTTTCCCTCAACCGTAAATGCTATAAAAGAGAATATCATCCACCATCTGATGAGTTTTCAGGGAAGGGATCCCGAGCGATCAGGTGCGCAGGATGTGTACCGGGCCCTGGCTTATACCATGCGAGATCTGATGGTTCAGAAATGGATAGCTACCCAGAAAACCTTCTATGCAAAGGAAAAGAAGCGGGTCTATTACCTGTCTCTTGAATTCCTCATCGGCCGATCACTCGGCAACAGTATGACCAACCTGGGGATCCTTGAAGATGCCAAACAGGCTGTTGAAGAGCTTGGTTTTGATATGGCTGAGATCAGAGACCAGGAGGAGGACGCAGCCCTCGGGAACGGCGGTTTGGGACGATTGGCCGCATGTTTCATGGATTCCATCGCCACTTTGAAAATTCCAGCCTACGGCTATGGTATCCGCTATGAATATGGCCTTTTTTTTCAGAAACTGATTGATGGATATCAGGTCGAGGGTCCGGACAACTGGCTTTTGAACGGGACCCCATGGGAGTTTGAGCGTCAACTGCCGATTTTCAGAGTGCAGTTTTTCGGCAATGTGACCAGCTACGTGGATGAGAAAGGCCGGTATCGAACCAAGTGGATCAACTCCAAAGATGTCATGGCCAAAGCCAGCGATATTATGGTGCCCGGATATAAAAACGATCATGTCATCAACATGCGACTCTGGTCAGCTTTTGCCTCAAGAGAACTTGATCTCACCGATTTCAGTCGAGGGGATTATATAGGTGCCGTTGAATCAAAGGTGAGTTCTGAAACCATCTCGAAGGTACTCTATCCGCCGGATCACAATTATGCAGGCCAGGAGTTGCGCCTGAAA
Organism: Desulforhopalus sp.; assembly: GCA_049645845.1. Classification (GTDB taxonomy): domain Bacteria; phylum Desulfobacterota; class Desulfobulbia; order Desulfobulbales; family Desulfocapsaceae; genus Desulforhopalus_A. Next base: position 21,638 of record JBARUR010000156.1, read on the forward strand.
CAACAGTATTTTTTTGTTGCCGCGACTTTTCAGGATATCATGCGGCGCTTCAAGAAAAAGCATACCGGTTTTAAAAGGTTCACCTCTTTGGTAGCCGTCCAGCTCAACGATACCCATCCCTCCATTGCCATCCCCGAACTGATGCGCCTTCTTTTGGATATAGAAGGGCTGGGATGGGAAGAGGCCTGGGATATCACTGTCAACACCTTTGCGTTCACTAATCATACCCTGATGCCGGAGGCTTTAGAGCGATGGACGGTGGATATGATGAGCAGGGTGCTGCCACGGCACATGCAGATTATCTTTGAAATCAACAGAAGATTTCTCGATGAAGTTGCACAGGAATTCCCCGGTAACGAGCGAAAGTTACGGGATTTGTCAATCATTGAGGAGAGTCCCGTGAAGATGGTTCGCATGGCGCACCTGGCAATCATCGGCAGCCATAGCGTCAACGGTGTGGCGGAGCTACACTCCCAGCTGCTTAAAGAGCGTATCTTTCCCGGCTTTCATGAATTTTTCCCTGGAAGATTTAATTCGAAAACAAACGGAATTACCCCGCGCCGCTGGCTCCTCGATGTTAATCCTGAGCTGGCTCTTCTTATCTCATCCAAGATAGGACCTGGCTGGATTACTGATCTCGATCAATTGCATGGCCTTGAACCCTATGTCGATGATGCTGAATTTCTTGCCGAATGGCGCAGGATCAAATTGAACAATAAGATGCGGCTGGTGGACTATATTAAAAAGAAATGTAAGGTCACGGTTTCTCCCAGCTCCATGTTTGATATCCAGGTTAAAAGAATTCATGAGTATAAACGGCAACTTCTTAATGCCCTGCATCTTATTTCTCTTTATCATCGAATTATTCATGGCGAGGAAGATAACCTGGCCCCAAGGGTAGCTGTCTTTGCAGGAAAGGCGGCACCTTCTTACTGGCGGGCGAAGTTGATTATCAAACTCATCACCTCTATCGGTGACGTGGTGAACAGCGATCCGCGGGTAAAAGACCGGTTGAAGGTGGTTTTTTTGCCAAACTACAATGTTTCCCAGGCTGAAATAATCATGCCTGCGGCTGATCTCTCCGAGCAGATCTCTACCGCCGGCACCGAGGCATCAGGAACGGGTAACATGAAATTTTCGCTGAACGGGGCACTGACCATTGGTACTCTCGATGGCGCAAATATTGAGATTCTCGAAGAGGTTGGAGAGGATAATATTTTCATCTTCGGCATGACCGCTGAACAAGCCGAGTTTGAAAGGAAAAATGTCAGTCGCACGCCGTGGCAGGTATGCAAGCAAAATGAGAATATTAACAACGTGATTGAATCAATACGCGACGGTTCATTCAGTAACGGTGATACAGAACTTTTTAAACCCCTCGTTGACAGTTTGATGGACAAGCATGACCCTTATCTGCTTTTACTTGATCTTGAGTCGTACATTGCATGTCAGGACAGGGTGAACGATGCCTTTCTAGATGCCGAAAACTGGGCGCGAACCGCCATTCTTAATGTTGCCAGAATGGGTAAATTTTCTTCGGATCGAACCATCAAACAGTATTCCGAAGAAATCTGGTCTATTCCGGTTGGTGAGTGATGAACAAATGATCACCTGTGATTGCTCTCGGCCGGCTTGACCTTGATGTCAATATCGAGTATCTACATTCCAGGATTGATGGCACCGTGAGAAATTCAATCTCCTTCATTGCCGGTTTTCGGCGGTGCCGCGACGGTAGATGCTGTAACATGGTGGGGGAAAAGAAAAAAGGGATTACAGATGAGTCTCATCTGTAATCCCTTTGAAATTGCTGGAGGCGGCGATCGGAGTCGAACCGATGAATAATGGTTTTGCAGACCACTGCCTTAGCCACTTGGCTACGCCGCCATCCTTTTGAAGGACATCTTTATACCATAGCAGAATTTTTTAACAAGGAAAATATTTTAATGGGCATGGATATTGATTCGCTGGTGAGAATCAACAAGGAACAGCTGAGCACCCTGGAGAAAACACTCGGCTACCGGTTTACTGATCTGCGTCTTTTACAGAAGGCGCTCATCCACTCGTCTTACGCTTTTGAGCAGGGACAGGGAGGGAACAATAACGAGAATTTGGAGTTTCTGGGCGATGCAGTTCTTGATCTGGTTATCGGGCATATTCTTTTTCATCGATATCTCGAAATGCGTGAGGGAGACCTGACCAGACTACGTTCTTCTCTGGTAAATGAACAGCATCTGGCCAAGATGGCCAGAGCAATAGAATTAGGGAGTTATCTGGCTCTCGGCAAGGGAGAGGATGCCTCCCACGGGCGGACCAAATCTTCGATTTTGTCCTGCGCCTATGAAGCGGTCATCGGTGCCGTTTTTGAGGACGGCGGCTATCAGACGGTACGTGAGATTGTTGAACGATTTTTCCTTCCGGAAATAGAAGGAAAAAAGGAGGAACTGTTGCTGGCCGACGCCAAGAGTCGACTGCAGGAAGCCTTGCAGGAAAAATTCAATGAAGCCCCGACCTATCGGATGGATGCCGAAGAAGGGCCGTCCCACCAGAAACTGTTCACCATTGCGGTCTGTTTCCGTGACCAGGTACTTGGAACTGGCCAGGCCGGATCCAAAAAGGAAGCGGAACAGCGGGCAGCCACTGCCGCTCTTCTGAATTTAGATGTAATTACGGGTTGATGAATAATATACTGGTCATTCCAATATTTATTCCGCACTATGGTTGTTCACACGACTGTCTGTTCTGCAACCAACAGAAAATTACCGGAAAAGGCAGAAAAGAGAAAGCCGTCCCGATAAATATAATGGCGAACATTGATCAGTGGCTGGCGCGGAACAAGAACCGCAATCAGGTCCAGGTGGCTTTTTTCGGTGGCTCCTTTACCTGTCTGCCGAAGCAAGAACAGGTGGAACTGTTATCGGTGGTTCAGCCTTATATCACTGGAAAAAAAATAGATACCATCCGTCTTTCAACCCGGCCGGACTGCATTGATTCGGATGTTTGCAAACTGTTGAAAGAACATAATGTCGGGGTCGTCGAGCTTGGGGTGCAGTCATTGACAGATAGGGTGCTGCAACAATCACTGCGTGGACATACAGCCGGGCAATCCCGCAGGGCTTTTCGACTGCTTACGGAGGCGGGAATGCAGGTGGGAGTTCAACTCATGCCGGGATTGCCGGGAGAAACCAGTGCATCGTTTCTGAGAGGAATAGATGAGGTGATTGATCTCAACCCCTCATTTGTTCGGCTGTATCCGGTAATAGTGGTCAAAGAATCGGGGCTTGAGCAGATGTACAATGCGAAGAAATATCGACCGCTTTCGCTCAAGAAAGCCACTGTGCTCACAGCCAGATGTTACGATAAATTGACCAGGGCCGGAATAGAGGTTGTGCGTATGGGACTTCAACCCTCGCCGTCACTCGAGAAAAATGTTGTGGCGGGGCCGTACCATCCCGCCTTTGGAGAGTTGGTGCAATCACGACTGTGGTTGAAGAGAATACGGGCAAGACTTGCCCTTCTTCGCCCAGAGGAGCAGCTGCTTATTCATATCTCCCACAGGGATGTGTCGGCGGTTGTCGGCATGAAGAAACAGAATATTAAAAGACTGGGTACACTTGGTTATTCCGGTTGCTTTACTATTGTGCCGGATAAGAATATGGCACGGGGAAGTATACGTTATGCTGTCTGTTAATCACTTAGATATACGATATGGAGAGAAACATCTGTTCAAGGATGTTTCGATCCAGGTCCATGGTGGAAATCGCGTCGGATTGGTCGGGGTGAACGGGGCCGGGAAAACGACTTTATTGAAAATCATGGCCGGGATATCAGATACCGATGATGGGGTGGTCAGCAAGGCGAAACACTTCACCATCGGCTATCTGCCTCAGGAATCATCGGAATTGTTTTCCGAGCGGTCTCTCTATGACGAAGCGGAGACGGCCTTTGCTCCGCTTCTGGCTCTTCAGGCGGAGGCAGCAGAACTCCACGAGCAGATGCGGAAAATGGATCCGCACGGTGATGAATTTGAGGCGATTCTGCTTCGCCAGGGAGAGATTCAACATCAGTTGGATGCCAGTGAGGTCTATGCCATTGCCGGCAAAATTGAAAAAATTCTTTTAGGCCTCGGCTTTCGTCGGGAAGACATGGAAAAACCGGTAAACGCCTTTTCCGGTGGATGGCAGATGCGACTCAAGCTTGCCAAGATGCTGCTCGAGGCTCCATCGCTGCTGCTGCTTGATGAGCCGACCAACCATCTCGACCTTGATTCGCTGACCTGGGTTGAGCAGTTTCTGAAAAATTATAATGGATCCATGGTCATTATCTCCCATGATCGTACTTTTCTCGACAAAGTCACCGAGAGAACCTGGGAACTGAGTTTTGGCCGTATTGACGTTTATAAAGGGAATTACAGTTATTTCCTGCAAGAGAGAGCAGAGCGACGGGCCATAGAAAAAGGTGCCTATGATAATCAGCAGGCCAAAATCAAACAGACCATGCGCTTTGTCGATAAGTTCAGGGCCAAGGCGACCAAGGCCAGGCAGGTGCAAAGCAGGGTCAAACAGCTGGAGAAACTTGAACGTATCGAGCTGAGCGAAGAAGAGCGTGAGATCAGGTTCGCTTTCCCCCCGGCCCCGCCATCCGGGCGGGATGTACTGACCGCAGTCGGTGTCAGTAAAAGTTTTAACGGCAGCAGGGTCTTCAGTGCGGTGGACCTGTTACTCAACCGCGGCGATAAGGTGGCGGTGGTCGGAGTCAATGGTGCCGGAAAATCGACTTTTTTGAAAATCCTGGCGGGGCAGATCGAACATGATTCCGGAGAGGTTCGTTTGGGTTCAAACGTCAGACTTTCCTATTTTGGCCAACATCAGGCCCAGGAGCTTTCCCCACAACTGACGGTGCTCGATACCATGGCACTTTCCGGGGAGGAAATGACTATCACCCGAACCCGTTCGCTGCTTGGAGCGTTTCTGTTTCGTGGAGAGGATGTCGAGAAGAAAGTCTCCGTGCTCTCCGGCGGTGAAAAAAGCAGGCTGGCTCTTGCGAAAATGATAGCCAAACCCGCCAACTGTATGTTGCTCGATGAGCCGACCAACCATCTGGACATGAGTTCTCAGGATGTTCTGCAGGAAGCGATGGCCCAATATGACGGGACAATAGTTGTCGTCTCCCATAATCGCTATTTTCTGGAAGGGTTTGTCAATAAGGTCCTGGAGGTAAAGGATGGCAATATAACCCTCTATGAGGGGGGCGTCGCCGACTATCTGGTTAAGCAGGAACAGCTGCGGGAACAGGAAAAAGACCAGGTGACACATGACAGACAGGGCGGCGAAGATCCAACAAAAAAATCACAGGATACCCAGGAAAGCCGAAAAGAGAAAAAACGAATTGAGGCCCAGCTGCGTCAAGAGCGTAGCAGGCGTGCCGGTCCCTGGCTTAAACAGCTGGCAGAAGCAGAGAAGCAGGTGGAGCATTTTGAACAGCAGAAAGAAAAGCTGGAAACTATCATGGCAGGCCCCGAGCTCTATTCTGACGAAAGCGGCTGGCTAAAGGCAAGTAAGGAATATGAGGAGTGCAAACGTCGTCTTGAGCGCTGGTATGACAAATGGGAGACTGCCCAGGAAAAAATCGACGAAATCGACGCCGAATTAGGTTAAGGCTGAAAAAGGTAAAAGCTGGGCCGGCAGGGATTAAACTGTGGAGGAACAACAGTGAAGGTAATTTTTACTATTCTGATACTTTTGGCAATGCTGGTTCTTATCGGTTGCGCCGGCTCAAAAAAACCCGTGCTCTATCCCAATCAACATCTGAATGCAGTCGGTCAATATCAGGCGGATGCCGACATCAAGGCCTGCATGCAGGCCGCTGAGGCAAGCGGCGCCAACGAGGGCAAGGGGGGAGAGCTTGTCAAAAATACCGCTAAAGCCGGTGCCGTCGGAGGAGCCACCGGTGCCGTCGTCGGTGCTGTTTCTTCAAGTGGCAGTACCGGTCGAGGCGCCGCTATCGGGAGTGCCGGGGCGGCAACGGCAACTCTGGTCGGAGGTGCCTTTAGGACTGCGGAGCCTACCCCGGTCTATATGCGATTTGTCGATCAATGTCTGCGGGACAAGGGGTACCAGCCAATCGGCTGGCGATGATGGTCACCGGTGAATCTGTCTGGCTGTATCTGCGCCAACAAAACGCGCAATCCTCCTGCCTCCTGAGAAAAGACTTTTACATTATTCTGTCCTTATATGATGTCTGTCAGATTTGGTCTCTGGATAGCGATAGCCAGCCCCCTATTTCTTGGAGTGATTTGTTAAGTTTTCTGAGGGAAAACTATATATCACCCACCCCGGACAGTCTGGTAGGGCAGCTTCTGCCAAGGTCCCCTTCGTTAACGAAGAGCGGAAACCGTTCGCAGCCTTCTGGGTGAGGGGAGGCTTCAGCGTAGCGGATGGTTATAAAAGATTTACCGCCGAGTGCGATAACACAATCAAATGGTCTCCTTTCTTCGGCAATGGCCCAAAACCCTGGTCGGGAGATTACCCTGCCATCATTTATAGAGAGAGGGCTTCTATCAACCATACAGTTTGTACAAAACTCTATTGTTTTTCCAGAAATCCGTTTAACGCCAACACCTTATCTTCTGCCTCGACGACCCCTGTGTCAATCTGACCATGGTTGAAAAGCAGTATGAAAAGCAGCCATCCGTAGCAGCATACAGCCAGGATCGCCGCAACGGGATAAAAGTATCCCAGTGGACAGAGGAAGAGGACCGTCAGCCAATGGAGCAGTATGACATTCTGCGAATGGAGCTCGATGGGAAAGTCGCCATGTCTGCTGATCACTGCAAGTCCGCTGAGGTTCCAGCCGTAGAGGGCGGTAAAGGCGTGCATCCGGAGAAGAGGCAGGGTGTCCTGTGGATTGTACGAGTCGGAAAAAGCCAGGAGAATGTAAAGAATTCCGGTTATGGACGTCACCAGCAAAAAGAGAATGCCGGAGGTAAGAAATGCTTTTTGCTGCATGCGAATCCCCTGATGCCAGTACAGGTAGAGCACAAGGGAAACCGTCAGAAAGAGAATGGAAGCGATGGCTACCTGAGGAAGAAACCAGTTTGCCAGGATGAACAGGAAAAAGATAATCACACCCAGGTTGATCACCCAGAATGACAATTCCTTGAGGAGGTGAGTTGGTTGTCTGTTATTATTTTTCATGAGAGCAAAGATCACCGACATGCTAATCAGCGAAACCGGAAATGAAAAACCAAGGAAAAAGGTATCGAGCGTCAGTTTTTCCAGGGCAAACCAGTGGCCAAACTGACTATTGAGAATGGCGAAGCTGGACATAAACAATGCCAGGGAAAGGCAAAGCAATGAGGCCTGATGAAATTTTTTGGATGTGCTGGTCACGCTGGAAAACAGGGCCACCGGAATGAGGCTGCCGAAATGATCGATACGGACACTTTCGACAACAAGAGCCAGAACCAGTGGAATTATTAGAGCAGATATATACCAGCCCATAAAGGCGCAGAGTGCGAAGGTCATGGCCAGCAGTAAAAATGTGAGCGCCCTGAGGCTCAGTCGCCGAGTATCTTCGGTGAAATAGACGAGCAGGGTGCCTCCGCTGCACAGATTAAAGAGGAAAATATGCAGCCTTTCAAAATTCAGCACGTCCGGCGCAATAACATGATGAAGAAAACCACAGGTCATGGCTGTGGTCATTATCAGCCATAAGGTTATTTTAAACTTTCGATTCAATGTCTCTGCATCCTATACTGTTGTATTCGCAGACACCCGTTTAAGAGGAATAAGTGCCCTGGTGATGAGTACGTGATAATTCAACAAGAGCTTACCAGACTCTTCCTTCTTGTGACGTATTCAAAGGAATAAGGACGCATTGCATTTGCTGCGTTTATTCTTTGCCGAGTAAACTTCTTAGTGCCATTTCCAGAGTAGGATGCCGAAATTTAAAGCCCGAATCCTGCAGTTTTTGTGTTGAAACACGACACCCCGACAGTAATATTTCCGAAGCCATCTGTCCATAGATCATCGTTAAAAACCAGCCCGGCAGGGGAAAAAGCAGTGGACGCCCTGTGACACGCGCCAGCATCAACATAAATTCCGCGTTTGTCACCGGTTCAGGTGCTGCGATATTTAAGGGGCCCTCAAGCGCCTCACAACTGAGCGTATGGAGCATTGCTGAGACCATATCATCCCTGCTGATCCAGCTGATATATTGATTTCCTGTGCCGAAGCGGCGAATAAAACCAAAGGGAGAGGTTGTGAGAATACGCTGGAGTGCACCACCTCTTGGAGTGAGGCCGATCCCCAGTCGCATAAAAACCGTGCGAATCCCGGCATCTTTTGCCGGTTCTGTCCCTTTTTCCCAGAGCCTGCATACCTCTGAAATGAAATCGTCTCCAGGCGGGTGCGTCTCATCGATAATTCTCTCCTGACAATCACCGTAGTATCCGATAGCCGAAGCACAGAGAAAAACCTTCGGTGGGCTGGTTCTGGCTGCGAGTATTTCAGCGAGGAGTCTGGTTCCTTTGATCCGGCTGTCAATCACCCGGCGTTTCTTTTCTTCTTTCCATCTGGAGAGACCGATATATTCGCCGGCCAGGTGGATAACTGCATCAACCTCGGGGAGATCGTCTGTATTCAGGATACCTTTTGCCGGATCCCAGTAGATTTCTCCTTTGTCGGGATCAGGGCGCCGACGCACCAGCGTGAAGACCTGATGGCCTCCGGTAGTTAACAGGGGAAGAAGGTCGCGGCCGATGACTCCGCTTGCACCGCTTACAAGGATTCTGAGAGGAACCCTGCTGCTTTTCTGATGCAGGTCGATATCTGCGCGGAGCAGTGCTTGCCTGTGCTGAAAAAGCTGTTGCAGACTCTTTGTTACATGATTTGTAATAAAAGAGGGAAGAAGGCGGTGGGCAGGCAGGGAATATTCTATCTCGTCCTTTAACAGGGCGCCGTTACTGGTGTCGGAAAAGTAGTGGCTATGCGACCAGTGGGCGAAGGGACCCTTCTCCTGGATGTCCCTGAACATTTTCCCCGGCAGATTTTCAATATGTCGTGCCCTGAACCGAAAGGGAAAGGGACCTGCGTGCATTTTCAGCTCAACTGTGGTGCCCGGTTCAATGTTGCCCTGCCTGGAGAGTACAGAAGTATCTTGCCAGGGCGGCAGGAGTCGCTCCAGTGCGCCCGGCCGGCCGTGCCAATTGTAGAGTTCTTCCGCAGGGCATGGGTATTCGGACCGGTGTTCGAAAACAACAGGACCTGCCCGCCTGGGCTCGGGAGAGGTTGTTCGCTTAATTGTCATTACACCCCAAGATATCTGGATCGTAATTGAGGGTTCGAACCCAATTCTTCGGTGGTACCGTGCCAGGCAATTTTTCCTTTTTCCATGATATAGTGGTGATCGGAAATCGCCATTAACGAATCAATATTTTTATCGACAATGAGAATAGCCAGTCCTTTGCCTTTAAGTATGTGGAGGCCTCGCCAGATTTCCTTGCGGATCAATGGAGCCAGTCCTTCGGTCGCTTCATCCAGAATCAGCAGTCTCGGGTTAATCATCAGTGCCCTGCCCACCGCCAGCATCTGCTGTTCGCCGCCGGAAAGCTGGTTGCCGTAGTTTGCCAGTCTGTCCGCCAGTCGTGGAAAGATGGTCAGGATATCTTCCAGGGTATACGGTTTTGGTGATTGCCGGTAATTGGCAGCCGTGGCGATGAGATTTTCACGGACGGTAAGGTTCGGGAAAATCTGTCTTCCTTCAGGGACAAGACCAATTCCCAGACGGGCAATTCTATAGCTTGGAAGCCGGTGTGTCTCCATGCCGGTAAAATGGATAGTACCGGAATGAATCGGGGTGAGCCCCATTATTGAGCGGATGGTGGTACTTTTCCCCATACCGTTACGACCGAGAAGCGTCACGACGGCTGAAGTATCGATCTGCAGAGAGACGCCGAAAAGTGCCTGACTTGCGCCATAATAGGTTGTGATATTGTTCACCCTGAGCATCAATTTTCCTCCCCAAGGTAAGCGGTCCGGACTTTAGCATTACGGCGTATTTCCTCAGGTGTACCGGTGGCAATGTTTTCGCCATAGACCAGAACCGTTACCTGGTCTGCCAGGGAGAAAACAACATCCATGTCATGTTCGACCAGGAGAATGGTGACCTGGCCTTTAAGCCTTTTTATAAGTTTGCTCAGTTCCCTGGTGCCACCCGGCCCCATTCCGGCCATCGGTTCGTCCAGAATCAGCAGTTTTGGATTGCCGACCATCGCCATCCCGACCTCCAGCTGCCTTTTTTCTCCGTGGGACAGGTGCAGGGCCGGCAGGTCGGATCGGTGGCTGAGGTCAACCCGTTCCAGGGCTGCAGGCAGTTCACTCAGCACCGGTTGCGACCGTTTCCAATGGCGGAAAAAACTGAAATTGTGACCTGCGAGGGCACAGATGGCAAGGCTCATATTTTCTGCAACTGTAAGATTCTCGAAAATATGGGTGATCTGGAATGATCTGCCGATTCCCATCCGGGCCCGCCGGTATGGCTCTTGCCTGGTAATGTCGCATCCGTTGAAAAAGATCTTGCCGGAATCCGGGAAGATGTCACCGCTCAGCTGGTTGACGATGGTTGTCTTGCCTGCACCATTTGGGCCGATGATGGCGTGGAGATGGTTTTTGCTGATAGCGAAAGAGAGATTGCTTGTGGCCTGTACTGCGCCAAAAGATTTGCAGAGATCTGTAACCTGCAGCAGTTTTTCAGTCATCTCTACTCTCTCTTCCGGCCAGTTGTCCGAAGAGACCGCGTTTTGCGAAAATAACCGTCAGTACCAGCAGAGGTCCCATATAGACCATCCAGTGTTCCGTATACATGGCCAGCCCTTCTTCCAGCAGCAGGAAAACTGCTGCACCAAGAACCGGGCCAAAGAGTGTTCCGAGACCGCCCAGCAGAACCATGACCATCAACTCACCGGAGAGCGTCCAGTGCATCAGACCGGGACTGACATATTCTGTTTGGTTGGCAAGCAGAGCACCGGCCAGTCCGGCACCACCACCGGCAATCATAAAAGTAACCAGCTTGTAGCTGTTTGCATGAATGCCCAGTCCTTTAATCCTTCTGTCATTGGTGCCCGCGCCCCGGAGTATAAGACCAAATCTTGAGTTGACCAGTCTGCAGGTAAAAAAGAGAAACAGGCAAAGTGAAGCGAGACAAAGATAATAGAAGTGGAGGTCATTGCCGAGATCCAAAAGGGGGAGACTGTTTCTTGAATAAAGAGACAACCCGTCATCGCCGCCGTATTTTTCCAGCGAGACAAAAAAATAGTAGAGCATCTGGGCAAAAGCCAGGGTGATCATGATAAAATGCATACCCGTAGTCCGCAGGCTGAGCGCCCCGATGATGAGCGCACCAAAAGATGCTGCGAGTATTGCCAGCGGCAGGACCAGCAAGCCGTTCTCACTGCCGGAAAGAAGAAAGGGAGAGGAAAATACCGGGGTTGCTTCAAAGCTGTGAAAATGAAAAATGCCGATCACGTAAGCGCCGATACCTACGAAAGCTGCATGGCCGAGACTGATCATCCTGCCGTATCCGAGGAGCAGGTCAAGACTCACGGCAGCCAGGGCGTAAATGAGTAGTCTGCTGCCAAAAGAGATGAGGTACGGTTCGTCTGTAAGCTCTGCCGCCAGCGGCAGAAGAAAGAGAACGAGTGTGCCGCAGCTTATTATAATATTTTTTCTTTTAAACATGGGAATCATGCGTGGGCGGGAAAGAGACCGCGGGGTTTCCATATGAGGACGGCAGCCATGAGAATATATATTGCCATCGAAGAAAGAGAGGCGGCAATGCTATCCGCAATCGATGATTCGAGGACCATCTTGAGGATGGAAGGGAGGAAAGCGCGGCCAAGGGTGTCTACCATGCCGACTAAAAGGGCTCCTGCAACTGCTCCCCGTATAGATCCGATACCGCCGATGACAATAACCACAAAGGTAAGGATAAGGATGCCCTCCCCCATACCTGATTCTACAGCCAAAATCGGACCAGCCATAACCCCTGCAAGGCCGGCAAGAAGCGCACCCAGGCTGAAAACCAGGGTGTAGAGCAGGTTGATATTGACTCCAAGTGCACCGACCATGTCCCGGTTTGATGCACCTGCCCTGATTTTCATACCAGTTCTGGTTTTAGCAAAAAGCAGCCAGAGCGAAGCGGCGACAAACAAACCTACCCCGATGACTGCCAAACGATAAGTGGGGTAGGGCAGGCCGGGCAGAATTTCTACGCTCCTTGCCAGCGAGGCGGGAACATCCATAAAGAGAGGTTGTCTTCCCCAGATCATACGGGTCAGTTCGTTGAAAAACATGATCAGCCCAAAGGTGGCTAAAACCTGATCAAGGTGCTCTCTTTTGTACAGGTGGCGGAGGATGACTATTTCAACAATCGCTCCCACCAGCGCCGCAGCACCGAGTGCGGCAGGGATGGCCAATAAAAAAGAGCCGGTCTCAGCTGCAACGGTAGCCCCGACATAGGCCCCGATCATATAAAACGAGCCATGGGCCAGGTTGATGACCTGCATGATACCAAAAACCAGCGTAAGGCCTGCCGACATCAAAAAAAGGGTGATCCCGAGCTGCAATCCGTTCAGTACTTGTTCAATAATTAGGAGCATAATAAAGGGTCCTGTTCAGGACCCGGAAAAAGCTACAATTTGATGGGGTGTTCTTATAGCATTATGGTTTATTAGACTCCAGCATCACATTGTACATTCTTCTGCGTAAGCATCGATATGATTGGTGAACACTTTCTTGATCGTCTTGTTGGTAAAGCCGCTTTCTGTCTCAATGACTTCGCGAATATAAATGTCCTGCACCGGGTGCTGGTTATTACCAAATGAAAAATTGCCCCGGACAGAGGCGAAATCAGCCTTTTTCAATGCCGCCCTGAAAGCATCGATATCATCAACACCGCCGGTTGCCTGCAGCGCCGAACCGATTAATCGGGCGGTATCATACCCCTGGCTGGCATAGAGGGTAGGCATTCTGCCATAGGCTTTCCGGTAGGCGGCAACAAATTCCTTGTTGGCCTGGTTATCAAGGTCATGTGTCCATTGTGAACCGTTTTTGACACCGAGCGCGGCACTGCCGACTGCTCCGAGAATCCTCTCGTCGAAGGAAAATGCAGGACCATATACAGGGATACTTTCATTCAATCCCGCCTGGGCATATTGCTTCAAAAAGTTTATACCCATCCCGCCCGGCAGAAAAAAGAACACCGCCTCCGGCCCTGTTGCCCGTAACGCGGCTAGTTCGGCAGCATAATCGGACTGGCCAAGTTTTGTGTAGACCTCACCGACAACAGCGCCTGTGTAATACCTTTTAAAGCCTGCCAGATGGTCCTTTCCGGCAGGATAGTTCGGAGCGATCAGGTACACGCTTTTGTGTCCCGCTTCGGTAACATACTGGCCGACAACTTCATCAAGGTTATCGTTTTGGTAGGAGACGCTGAAATAGTTTGGGTTACATCCTTTGCCGGCAAGTTTTGACGGGGCCGCGTTGGTGCTGAGATATATTACATCATCTCTCACGACCTTCGGCACTACAGCCATGGCCACGTTGGAAAAAACAATGCCGGTCATGATCTTTACATTGTCCTTTTTGCTGTACCTTTCAGCTATCCGTTTGCCCTTTTCCGGTTTACGTTCATCGTCTTCGACCATCAGTTCCACCGGTATACCACCTAATTTCCCTTCCTCCTGATCAATGGCCAGCCTGAAACCGTCCCGAATGTCTTCTCCAAGATAACCGGCTTTGGTTGATAAGGTGGTAATCATGCCTATTTTTACAGGCTCTGCCCCATAACTGAGTGTTGACAGCATCATGCCAATACCCAGGAGTCCTATCACAAGTCTTTTCATTGCCTCTCCCTTCTAAAACACATTAATTCAGTAGTGAAATTTCCCAACAATTTCAAAACAGTTTCCTGTTGTCGGTATTGTATTCAACTGGGCAGACTACAAATAAACTCTATGAAAATGCAAGGAAAAATAGAGATGATATGCGCCGTCATCAGCGAAGACTGCCGCTTCGGGCACGAGTTACTCAATCATCTTGTTGGGATTGTATCTGTTGGGTAACTTCTTCTTGCTTCTTTTCTTAGCGAGCGCAAGTCGTCCGGCAGCTGCGCGTTTTTCCGCTTTTGTAATAAGATGGTTGTGGATGCAGATATTACCTTTTTCGCTCTCGGAGCGAACCTGGATATACGAGCCGTCGCTTTGCATCTCCCATACATTTCTGGTATTTGTCAGTTGCAGGTCAAGCAGTTCCCGGAGCAGAATCTTATGTTGATCGGCGGTAATGGGAGTGCAGACTTCAACCCGGCTCTCCAGGTTGCGTTTCATGAGGTCAGCGGAGCCTATATGATATTCCTCGTCGCCATTGTTCTTAAAGTAAAAAATTCGGGTATGTTCAAGAAATCTGCCGACCAGCGATACAACCCTGATATTTTCAGAAAGCCCCTTGATTCCGGGCCGCAGGCGACACGAGTCACGGACAATCAAATCAGCCTTGACTCCGGCCTGCGAGGCACGGTATAGGGCTTCGACGATATCCCTGTCCACCAGAGCATTTGTCTTAAACTGAATGAGCCCTTTCTTTCCCCGTTTTTGATGGTCTATCTCTCTGTCAATTTTATTTAGCAGGGCTTTTTTTAATAATTTTGGTGAAGGCAGCAGTTTGGTGTAACGCCGCATCGGGGTGTAACCGCTGGTGAGGTAATTAAAGAGTTCGGTCAGATCGGCCCCTATGTCAGGGTCGCAGGTAAGAAGACCCAGATCGACATAGCCTCTGGCGGTTCCGGCGTGATAATTACCTGTGCCTATATGAGCATATCTGCGCAGGCCATTATAATCTTTACGGATGACAAAAATCAGCTTGGAGTGAGTTTTCAGGCCCACCACACCATAGGTGACATGGATCCCGGCTTCTTCCAGAAAACCTGCCCACCTGATATTGGCCGACTCGTCAAATCTGGCCATGAGTTCGACCACCACGGCAACCTGCTTTCCATTTTGGGCAGCATCAATCAGGTACTGGATAATTTTGGAATCCTTGGCGGTTCGATACAAGGTCATTTTAACAGCCAGTACCTTTGGATCCTGACTCGCTTCTCGAAGGAAGCGCTCAACAGATGTGTCAAAGGACTCGTAGGGATGTTGTAACAGGACATCCCCGTGTTCTCTTATGGTGTGAAAAATATTGGGGTCGTCACCAAGAAGCTCGGGGTTGTCCACCGGATGATGCTGCCTAAAGTGCAGGTCCGATCTGTCTATCGCTGCAATTTGAAACATATCCCGCAGGCCGAGTATACCGTCCACTTCATACACATCTTTTGTTTCATCAACTCGCAGTTCCGCAGCCAGTTTTCCTTTGTGCAGGTCGAGCATCCCGCTCCCTACCTCCAGACGGACGATTTCGGCAAATTTCCTGTCCCGGAGGGCCGATTCGATCACCTGCAATAAATCGTTGGCCTGTTCCTCGTGTTTTTCTGTAATGGCATTTCGGGTAACCCTGAAGGTCTCGCAGCTCTCAACTTCCATACCCGGCAAAAGGAGCTGCAGGTTGTTGGCGACCAGGTCTTCAAGAAGAATGTAAACATGCTCCTGACCGATTTTGATAAACCTCGGCAGATCAGAGCTTGTGGGAATCTTTATGCGATTGAGATAGCTGTGATCACTGTCCGGGTAACGGACACTGACCAGCAGGTTGATCGATAAATTCGAGATGAAAGGGAAGGGATGAGCGGGGTCCATCCCCTGAGGGGTGAGCAGCGGGTATATTTGATTTCGAAAATACCTGTCTATGGACTCTTTATTGTCCTTACTGAGATCGTGGTATTTTTTTATTTTAATACCTTTACGGGACAAAAGCCGTTGAAGCTCATTTTCAAGGAGCAGCTGCTGCTCAAAGATTTCTTTGACAACCTCGTGGCAGAGGTCGATCTGTTCCTGGGGCAGCCGGCCATCTATGGAAGGGGTCTTGACACTGGCCCCGACCATCTGTTTCAGGCCGCCAATTCTTTTCATAAAAAACTCGTCCAGGTTCGAACCAACGACTGCGAGGAAAAAGACTCTTTCCAGAAGAGGGTTACGCGGATCCTGTCCCTCGTGCAACACTCGTTTATTGAACTCCAGCCACGTCAGTTCCCTGTTCAGGTACCATTCGGACGACAGTAGATTAAAATCCGTCGAAGTTTCTTCTGTTTCCTTACTCTCGGAGATTTTTGCCGCTGTCATCTTCTTTTCCGTCGTTGTCGATTTCATCGTATCACTGTCCAGTCGAATTTTCGGCGAAAGTTGCGAGTTGTTTCTGCCCCTCTATTGTTTATTGTATGGTAGCAGATCTGTGCTGGAAAAGAAACATCGGCCTGCTGCGCTAAAAAAGGTGCTGTTGACAGATGAATGCAGCAAAATGATGGAGTGTATTGCTCCATGTCGGTTTATCCAGCCAAGCCGAATTGCCAGATACGTTCTCTCGTGCTAAGGTGACGTCATGACATCATTTTCATCATAGAAGAGGAGTACTGTATGGTGAAAGAGAAGAAAAAAAATCCCTCACTCCGTCTCGATCCAAAGGTGTTGAAAGATCTCAAAATTTCTTGCCGTAGAGCAGGACACCAGTATGCAGGCAATAGTTGAATCATTGGTAGCTGAATATATCAAACGACACAAAACAAAGCGATGACCAAAATGGATCCTTTTATCTATCAACTCCCGGGAGCGCTGAGCCGGAAAAAAGTGCTGAAGAAACTGCCTAAAACCCCACCATATTTGCTCTCCTTTGAAAACGGCGAGTCCTGGGAAGGGGTGCTGCTTGATACATTTGATGCGGAGATGTCCCAGGCAGGTAAAATACTGTTTCAGGTTGTGGGGAAAATTTTTCTTTTTGAACTGCAAACAGGAAACCTGCTTGAACAGGTTTCAGACGATGGCTGGTCTCTTGCCGACGATCTGCCGGATGGTCCCGTGGCATCGCATGTACGACGTGTTTCGAAGCTCAGGGCGTTTCTTCCGGTAGCAAAGGTTCATCTCACTTTCGGCCAGGGACTTCTCCTGGATGATGAAAGGAAAACCCGAACCCGATTCCATCATATGACCATGAGCCGCGGAAGAAAATCTATGGGAGTAGGCAGCACTCAGTACTTGCGAGGGTATGGTCAGGCCCATGCGGATCTGCGCCAAGCCTTGGAAAAAACAGGAGCAGACTGCTGCCACGATCTGGAACCTGTATTCAAATACCTGGGCATCAAGCGAGAACAGTACACCGCAAAACCGGTGGTTCGACTCAACCCTGATGCACCTGTAAAGGAGAGCGCCAGGACAATTATTAACGCTTTTGTAGGGGTTGCACGTCGTAATGAAAGCGGTGTTATTGCTGACTATGATACGGAATTTCTCCATGATTACCGGGTCAGTTTACGTAAGGTCAGATCAGTGTTGAGCCTTTTTAAAGGCGCGTTCGGACAAGATGAGACCGTCCGGCTGAAACAGGATTTTGCCGCGCTGATGCAAAAAACCAATACCTTGCGCGACCTTGATGTCTATCTGTTAAACAGGGATAAGTATTTTGGATTAGTGCCGACAGACACCCATGAAGGCCTGGATGTTTTATTCGTTTTTTTGGCGACAGAGAGAAAAAAGCAGCAGAAAATCGTCAGCAAAACCCTTCGAAGTAGTACTTACCGGAAAGAGATCGAGAGGCTTGTCAGATTGTTCGCCGATGAATCGAATCTGGCCGCTGGTCCAAGAGGGGAGGAAAATTCCCTCCTGTTTGCTTGCAGCCTGGTTAAGAAACGATATGAAAAAGTGTGCAAAATTGCCCGCAGTATTGACAGCGAAACAAAGGACGAGGTCATTCATAAGCTCCGGATCAATTGTAAAAAGCTGCGTTATCTGATGGAGTTCTTTACGCCGCTTTTTCCTGAAAATGAAATTAAATCACTCGTTAAATCGCTCAAGATTTTGCAGACTAATCTTGGGGATTTCAACGATTATTCGGTGCAACAATTATTTCTCAGGCAGGTACTAAATGAGAAAATGGCAAGCTTCGGCGAGTTGAAACTGAAGGTAGCTGAGAGTGTCGGCGCGTTGACCGCCATGCTCAACCGGCTGCAAAAGAAAGAAAGGCAGGAGGTGATGAAAAATTTCGCCCGTTTCGACAGTCCGGAAACTCGCGCGACCCTTATAAAACTCTTCCAAGTGAAGGAAAATATTGATGAAGATAATAGCCTGTTACAGTAATAAGGGAGGCGTTGGGAAAACCGCAACTTCCGTTAATCTGGCATATGCCAGTGCTATGCAAGGAAGGAAAACCCTGCTCTGTGATCTTGATCCCCAGGGTGCTTCCGGTTTTTATTTTCGGATCAAGCCTTCGAAAAAACTCCGGAACAAATCATTTTTCAAGGATGTACAAGGTTTTATGGATGCTATCAGGGCGAGCGATTATGAAGGGCTCGATCTGCTGCCGGCCAACCTGACGTACCGTGATTTTGACATCTTTCTTTCGCGGATGAAAAACAGTCGATCTCGCCTGCAAAAGGCTTTGAAGGAGGTGAACAGCGACTATGATGTTGTTATCCTCGACTGTCCTCCGAATATATCTCTTCTTTCCGAAAATGTATTTAAAAGCGCCGATAAAGTTGTGGTTCCAGTCATTCCTACAACCTTATCCGTGCGGACACTGGAGCAGCTTAATGTCTTCTTTAAGGATAATGCGTATCAGCGAAAAAAATTATTACCTTTTTTTTCCATGGTTCAAAAAAGTAAAAAACTGCACAATGAGACTATGATTTCGTTACGGAAAAGGTATAAAAGCTTACTTGAAAATTACATACCCTTCTCCACGGAAATTGAGAAAATGGGTATCCACAGGGCTCCGGTTGTAACCTATGCCGGCAAGGACTTTGCCAAAAGTGCATACGATAAAATATGGAAAGAGATTGAGGAAAAAACAAAAATTAGTTAAAAGCTTAAATGGTATTTTTCGATTTTTCTCCCATAGGGAGCCTGCTTTCACTGTAGTGATGGATTTTATACCCCTCAAAGGGATAATACTACAAAGAGCCCCGAAATATTCAACGGGACTAGGAGGTCTGGTATGGGAAAGAAAAAAAAGAAAAAGAAATGTTGTGGAAAATATAAAAAGAAGAAGGGAAAGCGCTGTTCTAACTGCCCAAAAGCTTAGAGAACTTGGCTGGTTTGAAATCTGGTGGATTATCTCCAACTCTTGAACGATGAATGGTTGACCGGGGTATTGAACCGGCGAGGGAACGTACGTGAAGGCGGATGTAGTTATAGTTGGGAGTGGGGTTTCCGGTTTAACAGCTGCGGCCATACTGGCCAAAAAAGGAAAACAGGTTGTCGTTGTTGAAAAGCAGCCGAAACTTGGTGGTTCCCTTAGGCAATTCAAGCGTAACAAAATAGCTTTTGATGTAGGGTTTCATTATACGGGCTGTATCGGTCAAGGTGAAATCCTCAACCTGCTCTGGCAATACTGTGACGTGCTCCCCCGGTTGTCGGTCATTCCCTTAACCAATAATGGGTATGATCGTTTTGAGTTCAATGATTCTCCCGAACCCGTTCGCGGTTATTTCTCCTACGATAAATTGATTGTTGAATTAAAAAAACATTTTCCCACCGAACATTGTGCAATAGAAGCGTATTGTGATATCATTCGGGATATTTGTTCCGAGGTTCCGTTTTACAATACTGATTTGCCATTGACCCCTTTTCTGCGCGGTTACAAGAAAAGACCCTCATCGCTTGCAAGTTACCTTGGTAAAATCACCTCAGATTCGCATCTCAGGGCAGTGCTGACTGCACCGGCTTTTCTGTACGGAGTCCCTGCGGCGCAAGCCTCCCTGGAAATTCATGCGCTGGTTGCCCATGGGTATTACTCAGGTGCTTACACGGTGGAGGGAGGAGGGCAGGCCATCGTCGATAGTTTTCTTTCGGTGTTGGACGGCTATGGGGCAAAATTACTCTCTGATCATCATGTGGAGTCAGTTTTAGTTAAGGACGGTAGTGTTGCGGGAGTAGCCATTAAAGGCAGGGAAGCGATTGAATGTAAACAGATCATTTATACCGGTCACCCGGCAACCCTCATTGAGCGCGTACCGCCCGAGGTGTTTCGACCAGCCTATCGCAAACGTCTGTTAGGGTTAAAGAGCAGTCTGTCGATGTTTGGAGTGTATGGCAGGTGTGAAAGAGAGTTGAATACTCTTCAGGGACCTTTGAATTACTATATTTTACCGGGGAAAACAGATATTCTTCCAGACCATAGCGATACGCCTCATCACTTGCGGCCCATGATGATGACGAGTACCAGAACCGCTCCGCATGAGTTATTGCAGCAGGGGCAAAATGGTATTATTTTGCTGCGGCTTGGTTATTGGCAGGATGTCGAGGGGTTTGCAGGGAGTTCTCCGGGAGGACGCCCTGCGAGTTATCAGGAGTATAAGGTTGAAATCGCCACAGACATGATACAGACAGCAGAACAAAGATGGGGAGATCTCTGTGGTACAATTCAACCGCTCGCCATAGGAACACCGCTTACTTTCCGGGATGAACTGACAGCCCCGGAAGGCTGTGCCTATGGGGCAATGCACTGTCTGGATCAATTTAATCCCGATGTGCGCACACGTCTGCCCGGTCTGCTGCTTTCGGGACAGTCAACGCTGATGACCGGCGTTGTCGGTTCATCAATTTCCGGCTTGGTTGCAGCCGGTGAAGTCGTTGGACTTGAATCTCTTTGGGAGGACGTGAAACAATGACCGTAAACCGGGTCGTCATTACCGGAAGGGGAGCGGTATCACCCTTTGGTCTAGGGGTTCCCGTCCTGCTCGATAGTATCTGGGCTGGGAAATCAGCCATTCGGCTCATGCCTGAATGGGCAACCATAAAGGGGCTTTCCAGTCGCATGGCTGCGCCGGTACCTGAGTTCAATGTGAAAGAGCTGTTACCGCGATCAGTTCGCCGTACCATGGGACCAATGGCCGTGTACGCAACCCTTGCCGCCAAGGAAGCAATCGATGACGCCAAATTGTCCGGTGAGCTGCTTGTTTCAGGTGAAACGGGTGTTGCAATCGGTTCAACAACCGGCAGTGCTTCGGCTCTTGAAGATTTCTATTCCAGATATCTGCCGGCAAGGGCGCTGGAAGATATTAAGTCCGGAGAATTTTTTAGAATGATGGGCCATAGTTGCGCGGCCAATGTCTGTCTGGCTCTAGGGATATGTGGAGAGCAGTGGGCGCCGGTCAGCGCCTGTACATGTTCTTCGCAGTCAATCGGTTTGGGGTATCTCTTGATCCAGACAGGAAGACAGCAGGTGATGCTCTGCGGTGGGGCGGACGAAGCCCATGCGTCGGTTACCGGAGTTTTTGATCTCCTGAAAGCTGCATCAAGAGACAATGACAACCCGGAAAATTCCTGCCGACCATTTGACAACAACCGGAGCGGAGTGGTATGTGGTGGCGGGAGTGGTATACTTGTGCTTGAAAGTTTGGAGTCGGCAAAAAATCGTGGGGCTAAAATCTATGGGGAAATTGTTGGGTTCGGTAATGTCAACGATAGTGGACATATCGCCAATCCCGACAATGAGTCCATGGCCAGGGCAATGTCTAAGGCAATGGCTGAAGGCAATTTGACGGCTGAGGATGTTGACTATGTCAATGCCCATGCGACGGGAACCGAGTTGGGTGATATCGCTGAAGCCGCAGCTATTGCCACGGCCATTAATTCGCTGACCCCGGTCAGTTCCTTTAAAGGCCACCTCAGCCACACTCTGGGGGCGGCCGGTGCTCTTGAACTTATTGCAGTCCTTGAAATGCTCGAACGACAGGAAATTATTCCGACCAGGAATCTGGACAACGTTGATCCACGTTGCGCATTGGCACAGCTGGAAACCTCAATGAGATCGGCAAGTGTGTACACAGTGTTGAAAAATAATTTTGCGCTCGGGGGGGTAAACACCTCCCTTGCCATAAGGAGAGTAGAGGTATGATTTCTGACGAAGAACTTCGCCGGAAAGTCGCTGAGGTATTGGCAGAAGAGTTTGAACTGGAACCCGAAGAAATGGGGCCGGAAGCAACACTTTATGATGATCTTGGACTGGACAGCCTTGATGCCGTTGATATGGTAGTAGTACTCGAAAAAACCTTCGGCATGAAGCTTACTGATGAAGAAGCCCTGCGTTCGATTAGGACGATGGAGGATCTTTTTCAATTTCTTATTCGCTTGAATAATGACAGGATGACGGAGCTGCAAGAGGTTTGAAAAAGATTTTTTTAAATATTTATTATTGGCCCGTTTTCATCCTCATCTCAATGTTTGGACTGGCTGTTCTACCTGTAATTCTTCTGGTCAATGTTATCTTCCTGTCACGGAAGGTAGGTTCGGCGCTGAGAAGGGCCATTCGTTTTTATGGTTGGGTCCTTGTTCGTCTCGTACCGTTTTTTGGCCCCGTCAGGGTCGTCTCCCCCGTATCCCAGGGCGGCAAACTGCCCACCCCGGCAATCTTTGTAGCGAACCACAATTCGGCAATTGACCCCTATCTTTTTGGAGCCATCGGAACTGAAAACAGTTTTGTAACGTCTTGGCCCTTTAAGATTCCTGTGTACAATATTTTTATGCGTTTGGCCGGATATGCGAATGCTGACAAAGGATGGGAAGAGGTCCGGGAAAAGGGCAAAGCTTTACTTGAATCCGGAAGCTCCCTGACCATCTGGCCGGAGGGACACCGTTCACGAAGCGGCTTGCTCGGTCGTTTTAAAAAAGGGGCTTTCAACCTGGCGGTTGAGACAGGCGTACCGCTGATTCCAGTCTGCATCCTGGGTTCCCGAACAGTGCTGCCACCTGGGAAGCGTTTACTTGGGCCCGGCACAGTACAACTTCTTGTGCTCGATCCGATCTATCCGGACAGCAAGAAAAACAGTCAGGAAGAGGCCAGCCATCTGAGAAGTAGGGTACATGAAATCATCGAGAAGACCCTTGAAGAAAATGACCATTTCCGCATGTGTTCTTCGGTCTGATGGGAGTGG
Organism: Desulforhopalus sp.; assembly: GCA_049645845.1. Classification (GTDB taxonomy): domain Bacteria; phylum Desulfobacterota; class Desulfobulbia; order Desulfobulbales; family Desulfocapsaceae; genus Desulforhopalus_A. Next base: position 44,714 of record JBARUR010000156.1, read on the forward strand.
ATTCGTCTATGGAACCGTCTGCCGATACCCCCTACAGCCTTGATCAGGCCCTGTGGCTTCGCACAGCCACCCGCCAGGTTAGAAAAGACAACCAGCTCCACCTCCTTAAAAAGCATCTTCAGCAGGCAGCCCGCATTCCGTTTTATAAGGAAATGTTCACCAGAACCGGGGGTTCGGGCAACGTTATAACCGACCCGGCTATGCTCTCCAATCTGCCTTTTACCACCAGAGCTGATATCGATTTTCATCCCGAGTTATTCGGATTGCAGGACGAAAAAGCAATCAGGGATATCGCCCTTACTTCCGGGACAACCGGGGAGCCGGTGATTGTTTCCTATACTGCGGCTGATTTGCATCGTCTTGCTTTTAACGAGTCGGTCGCCTTCTACAGTGCCGGAGTAAGAAGAGGCGACAGGGTTCTCCTTACCGTCACTCTTGATCGATGTTTTGTGGCAGGGCTAGCCTATTATTCAGGGGTCACTCTTCTTGGGGCAACGGCAATCAGGAGCGGTCCCGGGCAACCGGCCAGACAATGGCAGATAATTAAAAAGCTTCAACCGAAAGTGATTGTCGGTGTCCCGTCATTTCTTCTGGAGCTCGGGCAATGGGGACAAGAAAACAGTATCAATGTCGGCAAGAGCTCGGTTGCTACCATCATCACCATTGGTGAGCCGGCACGTAAACCGGACTTTCGTCTCACCGAAATAGGGCTGCAGCTGGAGGAATTATGGGGGGCAAAGATTTTTTCCTCCTATGGGGCAACAGAGTTCGAGACAGCCTTTGGCGAATGCTCAGCGTCTTCAGGTGGCCATGTCCACCCTGAATTGATGCTGGTGGAAGTTATCGATGATGAAGGCAATATTCTGCCCGATGGTGAGCCCGGAGAGGTTGTTGTGACCCCCCTTGGGGTGGAGGGTTTTCCCCTTATCCGCTTTCGGACCGGCGATATTGCCCGCCTTAATAGCTCACCCTGTTCCTGCGGCTGGCAGACCAAGCGTCTGGGGCCAATTGAAGGGAGACTCGCTCAGCGCTTGAAATTTCGGGGCACGACACTGTACCCTGAAACTATTTTCCATGCTTTGCAGAATCTTCTTGAGGTTAAAGCCGCCTATGTCGAGGTACGAAGGGCGGCAGATGGGACCGATGATGTGACAGTGGTCGCCGGTTGTGATGGACAATATCCGAATCAGGATAAAATTGAAGAACGACTGCAGGCCCATCTTCGGGTGCGGCCACGGTTGGTAATAAAAAAAAGTGCGGAAGTACATGCTGTTATGGTAGGAGATGATGGACGAAAGCCAAGAAAATATTTTGATTTCCGTGTTTGATACAATTTTCTATTTTGAAGGAAGTGTGTAGGTAATGACATGTTTAGGTGACCATCTGGGAATGGAATTTTCCCCTGGAGAAATTGCAGTTTCCAGGAAAAATAACGGTCTGTTGTCCCTGGAGCTGGAACTTTCAAGACTTTGCAATCTGCGCTGTATCTATTGCTATGCATCTTCGGGTGTCGCTTTGGAAAATGAGCTGACCCTTGATGAGATCTTTAATGTTATCGACCAGGCTCGAGGTCTTGGGGCCAAAAAGATCATTGTTCTGGGTGGCGGAGAGCCTCTTGTATACCCGCATATCATGGAGGTGATTGAATACATAAGAGAGAAAAATCTGATCGTGGATCTTTTTACAAACGGCTTGGCCCTTACCAGCGAAGTTGCTGAAAAACTCTATGCACTTGGAGTGGGTGTGGTTCTGAAGATGAACAGCCTAAAACCTGAGGTGCAGGACTATCTCGGTGGTAAAGCGGGAACGCTGGCTGGAATTAATAAGGCGCTTGCCGCTTTGCAGGATGCTGGATATCCCGATGAAGAACATTCCCTCGGAGTGGAAACCATTATCTGTCGGCCGAACTATGAAGAACTCCCCGAGCTGTGGCGTTGGGCGCGAAAAGAAGGCATCGTCCCCTATGTGGAAGCCATGACCATGCAGGGACGGGCAACCGAACATCAGGATCTTGAAGTGTCAGCTGCTGAGGTGAAAGCTCTTTTTGAAGAGTTATCGAGGATAGACAGGGAGGAATTCCTCTGCAGCTGGCATCCTCATCCTCCACTTGTTGCCTCCCAGTGTGCCCGGCATGAATACTCCTGCACGGTCACGGCTATTGGCGAAGTTAACCCCTGTCCCGGTGTCAGTGTCAGTGTCGGCAATATAAGAGAGAAAGGACTTGCCGATATCCTCAGGGAGAGCCCAGTGATCGAAGATTTGAGGAACATCCGCACCCAGGTTAAAGGCCAGTGTCGGGAGTGTGAACTGATCGACCATTGCTATGGCTGCCGCGGGCATGCCTATCAGGTGACCGGTGACTATCTCGCAGAAGATCCACTCTGTTGGCTGAAACGGGATAAGGTACAATAACAAGCTTTTATGGAACCGGTAAAAGACATCAATGGGTATGCATGGGCACTGAGTGATCAGGTCGGCCCTGATATCAAAGCCTTACTTGGACAGATTCCCAGTCGTTGGGGGCGAATGACGCCTCTTTGCCGGGTGTTGATCGTTGAAGTCGGTCGGTTACTGTGCAAAAGAGGAATTCTCGAAACAGGACAGCGATGCAATGATCGTGGTCTGCAGGTCGGTTTGATCGGCGGAACCAGAAATGGATCGCTGCATACGGATCTTTCTTTTATCCGTACCATGGAAGACGGCCCCGGATTAGCCAGTCCGGCTCTTTTTGGCTATACCCTCCCGAATATTCCGCTGGCGGAAGCTGCGAGTCATTATGGGTTGGTTGGCCCTGTTTATGCCCTCTTTGAAGTAACAAATCCTTTTGAAGCAGCCGTGCGGGAAGCACGACAACTGCTTCTCCATCAAAATGATCTTTCGATGATGATTGCCTGCGAATTTGACCATTATGCATGCCGGGATCAGGATGAAAAATTACTCGCAACCTTAACTTTAGTTGATAAAGATGCAGACAGTTACTCTGATTTATCCCAAGTGGAATAAAATCCCCGAACAGACGGAATTTCATCTTCCGCCCCATGGTCCGGTTTGTGTGGCGGCTTCAATCCCTGACCAGTATGAAGTACGGTTCATCGATGAAAATGTCGATGAGATTGATTTTTCGGCATCGACCGATGTAGTGCTGCTTTCAATGATGCTCACCTGCCAGCTCCCGCGTGGAAAAGAAATCGCTGCAAGATATAGGGAGCAAGGGGTCCCTGTCGTTTCCGGAGGGATCTCAACTATGCTGCATGCGGAAGAAGTGGCTACCTTTGTCGATTCCGTCTTCCTTGGTGAGACGGAGGATGGCCGGCTTGCCAGTGTCCTGCAGGATCTTGAAGATGGCCGACTGCAGCCGAAGTACGACTATTTTCATGATTTTCCTCCTATTGAGACTGTCGGACCGGCGCGCCGTTCAATTCTCAATCAGAAGCGTTACATCTATCGGGGCGTTCGAATGGTTGATCTTGTGCACGCCTCCCGTGGCTGCAGGTTCAACTGTTTCCCCTGTGCAACTGCCTACCTCGGCGGCCAGCAGTTTCGGCCACGACCCATTGATAGGGTTATTGAAGAGATAAACGGTATCGACAACAACAGGTTGTTTCTTGTCGATAACTCTCTTGCTCAGAGCAAGGAGTGGGTCATGGGACTCTTTGAGGCTCTTATACCGCTGAAAAAGAAGTGGATCAGTCACCCGATTCTCGATGATGAGGAGGTTATCGCTAAAGCGGCAAAGGCAGGATGCTGGTATGTCTACCAGGCCGTTTTTGATACCTCGGATGTTATCAGGGACAGGGTGAAACGATTAAAGGACCACGGAATTGGGGTTGAGGCTGCCGTTCTGCTCGGAACCGACAACCAAGATGCCGACTATATAAAACGTCTGGTGGATTTTCTTCTGGAAATCGATGTTGATATGTCGGAATTTTCCATTCTGACACCATTTCCCCATACACCGGTGACGGGAAAATACACCCAGGAGGATCGTATTCTCCATCAGGACTGGAGCCGTTACACTACAGCAGAGGTGGTCTACAAACCAAAAAATATGACCCCGGAGACTTTGCAGGAAATGTATACCTACGCCTGGGAAACCTTTTATAAGGAGATGCCTCAGTCTCTTCGCATGGCCCGGCTTTTCTCCGAAGTTGTAAAGAAAGAAATGGCGGATGGCTCCTACCAACCGCGAAGACTCGCGGAAGAACGCACATGGTCGGTCAGTTGAAGGGGTGTCAGTCGGCCAATTGTCTGATTGTTTCAGCCAATCAGGTTGTCACGCCGTATCCCGTATATCCGCTTGGAGCCGCCTGTCTTGTTGGCGCTTTGAAAAAGCATGGGCACCGGGTGAACCACTTTGATATCCTGGCCGATGGCGGGCTGGGTGCGTTGGAAAATTTCCTGACTGGGAAAACCTATGATCTGGTTGGGGTTTCAATTCGGAATCTTGATACAGTTGACAGTGCTGCACCTAATCAGTTTCTGGCCGAGATCGTCGAAACCGTCAATTGCATTCGTCAAAAAATTGATACCCGGATCGTTCTTGGTGGCCCGGCATTTTCCATCTTGCCGCAGAGCCTTCTGGAACTGATGCAGGCAGATTACGGAATAGTGGGAGAAGGAGAAGTTCTGGTGCCTTGGCTGGCATCGGAGATTGCCGGTGGCCGCCCCCCCCTGGAAAAAATCTTTTATTCAGAACCGTCCAAAGGCCTATGGCAGCCTTCAGACCTTACCCCCAGTACTGCCGGTTATTACATAGAACATGGCGGGATGCTGAATGTTCAGACTAAGAGGGGATGCCCCTATAATTGCAGCTACTGTTCCTACCCGAACGTTGAGGGAAAAACCATTCGCTACCGCGACCCCGATGAGGTGGCGGAGGAGGTCGCCCACCTGAGAGACCATTCCGGTGCAAAGTATATATTTTTTGCCGATTCATTCTTTAATGATCAGGAAGGGAAGTTTTTAGAAGTTGCAGAGGCTCTTGTTCGCAAAGGAAATACCCTGCCCTGGTGTGCTTTTTTTCGTCCTCAGAATCTTGAAACCAGTGACCTGAAATTACTGAAAAGGTCAGGGCTTGCCGCCATTGAAATGGGCACTGATGCTGGATGTGATCGCACCCTTGCAGGGATGAGGAAAACCTTTAGTTTTGATGAGGTACTGCAGGTACATGAACGGATAATTGATGAAGAAATTTCCTGTGCCCATTTTATCATGTTTGGTGGGCCGGATGAAAATGAAGAGACCTTGAAAGAAGGGCTGGAAAATATAGAACGACTGAAACAGTGTGTCGTTTTCGCTTTTGCCGGCATCCGAATTTTTCCCGATACAGGGGTCTTTGAAAGAGCTGTCGCGGACGGCATCATTAATCGAGACCAGTCGCTACTTGCCCCGATATTTTATTATTCTCCTCATATATCTCGTGAAAAAATAGTCGAGAGTATAGAACAATCATTTGCCGATCGGTTGGATCGTGTCTATCCGTGCCACGAGTTTGAGGGGCGAATCGAGACTTTGCATAAACTCGGTCATATTGGCCCGTTATGGGATTTCATTCTTAAGAAACGTACGAGGCGATGACTGCCCAGATATTCAAAACTCTCTTGGTCATTCCTGTCTATAATCATGGCAAGAGCCTGCAGCAGGTAACGAAAGCAGCGATTGATACCGGCTTTCCCGTGCTTGTTGTCGACGATGGGAGTACTGACGGCGGAAATCAGGGGGTGGAAAAACTTGCCTGTCAGCTTATTCGGTTGCCTGAAAACCAGGGTAAAGGAGCAGCAATCCTCACTGGTGCCCGGGTCGCCGCTGAGCTGGGATATGATGCGATCATTACGCTGGATGCTGATGGACAGCATAGTCCGGAAGAGGCAATAAAGCTGGTGCAGGAAGCCGGCCGGGGGTCTTGGCCGGCTATGATCATCGGGGCAAGGGAGATGGTCCAGGAGACCGTACCGGGTTCGAGCCATTTCGGCAGGGCGTTCTCGAATTTTTGGGTGCGTATAGAATGTGGTGCTGAACTGAGCGATACCCAGAGCGGTATGCGGCTCTATCCCGTTCGAGAATTACTTGCATTGAAACTTTCCAGCAGCCGGTATGATTTTGAAATAGATGCTATTGTCAGAGGTGTCTGGGCGGGGGTACCCGTCAGAAGCGTTCCGGTGTCCGTGCATTATCCACCTAAAAGTGAGCGCGTCAGCCATTTTTGTAAATTTATCGATAACTTACGGCTTTCGGCATTGCATTCGACTCTTTTCTTTCGCAGGCTCCTGCCCATCCCGCACCGTCGATTGGTAGTTGATGAAAAGGAGACAAAAAAACCGATTGTCGTGAAGCACCCGATACAGACGCTGAAAAATCTCTGTCGGGAAAATGCTTCACCCTTCTGGCTCGCGGTGGCCGTCTGGCTCGGGATTGTTCTTGGAGCCTTGCCGCTGCTGGCCTGCCATACCCTGATCATTATATATATCGCACATCGGCTCCATCTTAATATTATTGCAGCAGTTGCCGCCAGCCAATTTTGTATGCCACCGGTGATGCCGGCCCTCTGCATTGAGGCAGGGTATTTCCTTAGGAACGGAGAGTTTATTTATGATCTGTCCTGGGAGAGATGGTTACTTGAAATTCATCACCGATTATTGGATTGGCTGCTAGGTTCCCTTATTATCGGCCCCGTGCTCGGCTGTATCGGAGCGTTTATCGTCTATTGGGCGGCAGGACACATGCAGATGAAAATGGTGAAACACTCTGGATGAAAAGATGGTTAAAGAGAGATCTCCTGAACCGATTAGAACATCTCGGGCACTGGTTTTTTTATGTGGCTCTCAAGCTCTTCGGGCAGAGAGGTGGATACGCGTTACTGGTACCGGTTATTTTTATTTATGTCCTTTGTAGACGGAGTATCCATCGGGTCACACGATCCTACCTGACGAATCGGTTTCCAGGTGATGGAGCAGTACAAAATTGGCTGCACACCTTTAAAAATATCTTCTCTTTCGGACAGGTGCTGGTGGACCGTGGCTGGCTTGGCGTAAAGAAAAAAGCGACCATTGAAGGATGGGTTGATGGATACGATACGCTTATCGAATTAATACATCGTCGGCAGGGGGTTGTGTTGCTTACTGCTCACGTGGGGAACTGGCAATCGGCACTTGCTCATCTGGGAGGGTTGCCGGTGAAGGTGAATGCCTTGATGCAATATGATCAGCAGGCTGCGGCGAAGCACTTTTTTGACCTTCAGGGTGGACAGCGATCCTTTGAAATCATTGACGCCGACGGGCAATTCGGTGGAATGGTTGATGCGGTTGCAGCACTTGGGCGGGGAGAGATAGTCACTATCATGGGTGATCGTTATGTCAGGGGTACTTCTTCAGTCGTCGATTTTTTCGGTAATTCTGTAAGAGTACCAGATGGGGCATATATGCTGGCTGCATCAGCTAAAGCACCGGTCGTCATATTGCTGGCTGCAAAAACAGGGCGAAAAACGTACCAGTTAAAGATGTGGGATCATTTTTATCCTGAATTCCAATCAAGGGATGAGCGATCTGGCATGTTGCAGGAATGCAGCACCAGGTTTATTAGAGCTGTGGAGGAATACCTGAAGATATACCCCTATCAATGGTATAATTTTTATGATTTCTGGAAGCAGTAATCACTATATATTGTAAGTTAGAGGAAGAGATGGAAGCAACCAAAAAGCAGGTGAAGGAAATTCTGGTCAATGATTTGAAAATTCAGGGAATAAAGCCGGAAGAAATTGGTGATACAGAGCCATTGTTTGGTGATGGTCTCGGTCTTGACTCCTTGGATGCTGTTGAATTGGTCGTTTTGGTTCAGAAATATTTTGATGTGCAGATTGGTGATATGGATGAGGGAAAGAAGGCTTTCGTCTCTGTTGAAAGTCTGGCCGTCTATATCCTGGAACACAAAAAATGATGGCGTCATAAAAAACTGCGCCTTGTATATCAAACTTTTTAAATAGCCATTTTAGAGATTTGTTCAGATTTTTTAGGAACATATCGAGATTAATCCAGGAATGGTGAACACGAAAACTAACTTGAGAAAAAAAAGGGGGATGTAAAATGATCAAAGAATTATGTTTAGGTTGTGCGTTTATTTTATCCTTTGGTACCACTCTCGCGGTTGCAGCCGATGTCAAGGTAGAGATTCCTATCCAAGAATCACTAGACAAAGAGAAAGTCAAGTCAGAGCTTTCCGGCGATATTGCTTTTTATTGGGGCCGGCAGCCCCATCCTCCTATTGTAAGAAAAATCGGTAGCTTCAAGACCAGCAAAAGAACCAATGGCCTCTTCAAGTCTCGTACTGATTCCTGCTCATGGGCAATGGCTTCAGCCCTGGTAGCTCTGCAGAGTCGTGCTGAAAGAGAAGGCGGCAATGCCGTAATCAATATCGTTTCCAATATTAACAATCAGGAAGAGTCCAGCGTTACAACCTACAGCTGTCTGGCGGGTGCGGTGATGGTCAATGTGGCTTTAAAAGGCACGGTTGTCACCCTTAAAAAATAGATTGTCTCATATTACTGATAACTGAACATGCCCCCTAACTCCTCTTCAAATACAGCCATTACCGGCTATGGCAGCATAACGGCTGCCGGTATCAACTCGACGACCGCCTTTACAAACATTGATGCCGGAGTTGTCCGAAATATTAATGTTGGGGGGGCATATTTCCCGGGACAGTTTGTCGCACCATGTTTTCGGATTCAAGAGGACTGCCTGCAGCCATTCCAGCGCGCGGAACATGAGATAAAGCTACCGCTATCTGGGATAAACCGCACCATATTGTTGGCGCTCACAGCGATAGAGGAGGCTTTGGTTCATACGGGGATGACGATTGCTGAGCTTCGGCAAAAAAGAGTTGGTATCGCAATAGGAACGACGGTCGGGTGTACTTTTCATAATGAGGAATACTATAAAGTCTGGAGGGAGGGGGCAGAACCTGATCCTGCACCGCTGTTTACCTACCTGTCATCGAATCTTGCTGCAAGAATTCAGGATATTATCGAGGTTACAGGGCCACGGGCGGTTATTACCAATGCCTGTGCCTCCGGCACCGATGCCATTGGCGTAGCCAGGACCTGGTTGCAATACGGGCTGTGCGATATTGCTATTGCCGGAGGCGCTGATGAACTGTCGAGAATTGCCTGCCATGGTTTTAAAAGTTTGATGCTGGTCTCGGAAAAAAGCTGCACCCCATTCGACCACACACGCCAGGGGTTGAACCTTGGAGAAGGTGCGGGTGTCCTTGTGATGGAGAGCGATCAGCATGTGGCCTCCAGACAAGCTAAGATCCGGGGCAGGGTGCGGGGCTATGGGATAGCCGGCGATGCGCATCATCCGACAGCGCCTCATCCTGAAGGTAAGGGCCTGCAACTGGCTGTGGCCAAAGCCCTGCAGGATGCCGGGATCGGCACGGGCGATATCGCAATGATTAATGCCCATGGAACAGGAACTCCGGCAAATGACCTGGCGGAAACCAACGCAATTGCCGAACTGGGGTTTGATGAAGACAAGGTACCGGTTGTTTCCACCAAGGGTGCTACGGGCCATACTTTGGGAGCCGCGGGTGGAGTTGAGGCTGTTTTTACCCTCATGGCACTCAATCATGGTGAGGTGTCCGGGACCGTCGGTTGTAAAAATCCTGATCCTGATTTTTCTTATAATGTACTTCAGCAAGGCAGGAAGGCAGGACTGAAGAGTCGGATCGGACTGAGCCAATCACTTGCCTTTGGCGGCAGTAATGCTGCGTTAATTATTCAGGGGGAAGGCGTGTGAGTGTGCACCTTTCAGAGTTATATCAGACCCGGCTGCAGGGTATGACAACGCCGCCCGAGCTTTCACGCAAACTGCGCCGGGCTGATGATTTTATCCGGCTGGCTGTTGTTGCGGGTTTTCAGGCTCTTCAGACAGAAAACGAGAAAATCTCCGAGTCACCAGGCAGCATGGGTCTGATACTGGGGAGCGCTTTCGGAACGATGCAGACAAACTTTGAGGTGCTTGATACTGTGGTCTCAGGGGAGCAGACTTCTCCAACCCTCTTTTCCCACTCGGTTTTCAATGCAGCTGCAGGGTATATGGCGTCCGTTTTTAATATACAGGGATGTGCTCTCACCATAACTGATTTTTCGTTTCCGTTTTTCAGAGCACTTCGGGAAGGTTGGTTGGCGATCTCGTCCGGGCGGCTGGATCGCTGCCTGGTGCTCCAGGTGGAGACTTATAGCAGCCTGTTGCAGGATGCTAGGGGAAAGCATGCATTTCAGGTGCAGGAATGGCAGCCGGGAGGGGTCTGTTGGCTTCTGGAAAAGAGAGAAGAGGGCACCCGCCATTTCCACTGTCCCGAAATCAAAGATTCCAGGCATAAACCACTCGCCCTGTTGCAGTGTGCCGAGCAGGTGATTGTAAACGGTCGGACAAAGCATGTACACGATCCTCTGGGGGCGGCGATGGTGGTCAGCGATGTATTTCAGCAGGACCAGAACCGGGGAGAACTTGATTGTCGAGTACAGGGTCCATGGGGTGAGGTAATACTCCAGTTAACATAAGCAAAGAAAGGAGAGAGTGGACTGGGTATGAAAAATGACAACAAGATAGTTTTCATAAGTGGCGCAAGTAGGGGTATTGGAGCAGGGATTGCTTTGAACCTGGCCGCCGGAGGATATGATATCTGGCTCAATTACCACTCTTCTGCAGAGGCTGCAGAGCAGATAAAGATGAAAATTGAGAACATGGGACGGCAGTGTACACTCCTGCCCTTTGATGTTGCCGACGAGGCGGCAGCGACCGCAGTTCTTGAACCCTTGCTCGATAAAGTTGTTCCCTATGGTTTTATCCACAATGCAGGGATTGCCAGAGATAATATCCTGGCATTGATGCAGCGAAACGAGTGGGACAATGTCATAGATGTCCACTTAAACAGTTTTTTTACACTGGGACGATTGTTTTCTAAAGTGATGCTTTCCAAGCGACAGGGGCGGATTATCTCTATTGCCTCGATATCTGGCGAAACCGGTCAGGCCGGGCAGGTAAATTATTCGGCGGCAAAGGCCGGACTCATCGGGGCAGCAAAGGCGCTGGCAAGGGAACTCGGGCGCAGGAATGTCCTGGTCAATGTCGTTTCTCCGGGCTTGATCGACACCGAGATGATTGAAAAACTGCCGATGGATAAAATTTTGCCGCTTATTCCTCTTGGTCGGGTAGGCAAGGTCGAGGAGGTTGCCGGTGTTGTTCGGTTTCTCCTGAGTAAGGATGCCGACTATATCACCGGCCAGGTTATCAGTGTTAATGGCGGTATGTACATGTGAGGAGTTTTTACGACGCCATCAAGTAAAATAAACTCGTAAAAACCTCAATCAGGAGGTGGCTAAGTATAATAGCAGAACAAAAGGATGGAGATGAATCAAACAGCAGCTTCACCAACGATACCATTACCGATGGCGGCACTGTCGTTGCTTCCTCACCGGCCACCGATGCTCTTTGTCGAAAGCCTTGTTGAGCGGTATGACGATAGGTCCACTGCACTGGCGCAGGTGCCTGATAGCGGTATATGTCTTTGCAGCGGTCGTCTGCTTCCTGAATTTTTCATTGAACTTGTGGCACAGGCAACGGCCATGGCAAAAGGTTATGACGCACTGTGTGCAGGCAAAAAGATGAATGACGGTATGCTTGTGGGTGTCGACTCTTTTTCCTTTCAAGGAGCTGTGAAACCCGGTCAAACTGTCCGTATTGAGACTGAGAAGACTTTTGAGTTTGGGGCGGTAACAATCATTCACGGAGAAGTTCTGGCTGGTGGAGAACTTCTGGCGACCGGTGATATCAAGGTGTGGGAGGATCTCGGTAGTGATCAGACAGCATAGCATGTATATTTACATTATCCACTTTATAGCTACGATGGTTGTGGCAAGTATGTTAATAGGTATTTTCCCCCCCTTTGCGTATTCGAATCAGTCTACTGATCTGACCCGTTTTTTACAGGAAATTCAGCTTGCCTCCGATAAAGTCCGTTCGTTTTCCAGTCCTTTTATTCAGGAAAGGCACCTGGCTCTTTTTGCAAGCCCGGTTATCTTTCATGGCCAATTGATTGTTGTCCGGCCGGACCGGTTACGCTGGGAGTTCACCTCGCCGGTTCCTTCTGTTCTCATCTTCAGGGGAGATAGTGGAACGCGTTGTAATGATGAGGCCCCGCCTGTTCAGTTTGATCTCAATTCAGACCCGGTAATGCGAACTGTAGCCGAGCAGCTCTGGCTTTGGCTGGGCGGCGATTATTTAAAATTAAATGATCTGTATCATATCGAAAAAAAAGGAAACTCCTCCCTGGTTATTATTCCCAAAGATGAGTCGGTCTCAGAATTCATCTGGGCGGTTACCATTACTTTCAGCGATGGTTCCAGACAGCCGGAAGAAGTTGAAATTCTGGAGCCTGGTGGAGACAGCACTCTAATCAGCTTCCAGTCATACACCTTGAACAGCGATATTCCCGAGATATTGTTCAGCCATTGTGGGACGAATGACTAGGAAAACTGTTCTCCTTCGCTGGACCTTTGTTCTGGCTGTTTTTGTTTTGGGTCTTCTTTCCTGTCTTCGTCTCACAATCAATGACAATGCACTCGACCTTCTTCCGGGTGAGGCGGTCAGGGGGGATATTCGGCAGTTGCAGGACATGGGGCTGGTTGATCGGTTGTTTATAACCCTCACTGTCTCGGACCGGCTGTGGAAAGATCCGGCTGTCGGAGCCAGGATTTTACAGGAGAGTGCTGTGCTGCTTGGGAAACAGCTCGAAGAAAGTAAACAGTTCTCCTTTGTCCTCGCCAGGTTGCCCAAAGGCTATGAAATTGGCCTCTTCACAACCCTTTTGCCAACTCTACCTCTTCTCTTTGATTCTAAAGATCTGTACGCTCTTGAGACAAAGACCTCGATTGAAGGAATTACTGCCGGTTTGCAGAAATCCTTTGCCCTGCTGAACAGTCCTGCCGGTATTGCCTTGAAAAAACATGTGCAGTTGGACCCTTTGGGGCTGGTGCCGCAGGTTTCAGAAAAACTGAATTATCTGCGATCCGAGTTTTCCATGACCATTGACGACGGCTTTTTTATGAGTCGGGATGGGAGAAGCTGCATGATCGTTGCCGAAAGTATCCACTCTCTCACCGATCCCAATAGTGCCTTTACCGTTCAAAAAGCAGTGGATGATGCCTATGTCAGCTCGCTCGGTGGCGGTATCGAGGCAAGAATTATCGGTAGCCTGCCACACACCCTTGCTAACAACAAAATTATTCGGCGCGATCTGCGCCTCCTCCTCCCGGCGGCGACAATACTGCTTGCACTGTTGCTGGGCTTCTGTTTAAGGAATATCCGCGCACTTGTAGTGCTGGGGATACCTTTCATGGCCGCTCCCGCGGCAATTGGCTTGACCGGCTTCGTCTATGGTGATCTCAGCGCTTTGGCTCTAGGATTTGGCATTGTTTTATTGGGAATTGCGGTTGATTTTTCCATTCACCTCTATCTAACCTTGACAAAAGAGAACGGCAATAGGCGGGAACTCCTGAACCTCTTGCGAAAACCGTTACTGTATGCGACCTTGACCACTTCGGCAGTGTTCATGGTCCTGCTCTTTTCCCAGGTTGTGTCCCATCGACAGATGGCAACGCTTGCTCTTTTTGGAGTGTTGCTGGCTGTCCTGTTTGCCTGGCTGGTCATTCCGACCATCACCCGCTTCCGGCAGAAACAATCTCCCGTTTCAGCCCTGAATGTGAACATTGATCCCGCTTCTTTGAAACATCCTCAATTGTTGGTCGGTTTGTGGGTGCTTTTGCTGGTGGCCGGGCTTTTCACCTGGCCCCGTCTCCAATATAACGGAGACCTGCGGGTTCTGGATGTCCCGGATAGACAGGTTGTCGCTGATGACAAACACTTTTCAGACACTTGGGGGCAAAATGGAGAGCAGGCTTTTATTGTGGCACGTGGTAAGAGCCTGAGCGAGGTGCTCAATCGAAATTCTCTTGTCTATCGCTTCCTTAAAAATAACTCCATATCTGAATTTCAGTCTTTTGCACCTATCCTGCCGGGGCCCGACATTCAGGCCGACAATCTTGCCGGCTGGGATACGTTTTGGAAGGAAAGACGGCCAGAATTCGATACACAGTTCATGGTCAAAGCAGTTGAACTGGGGTTCACTGAAAAAGCCTTTGAACCATTTTTCGCTTGGCTTGATGATACACCGGAACAGCTTTCTCCAGAAAAGTTTCTCGCAGACCCCTTACAGCCGCTCTTTCGTTCCATGCTGAAAATCCCGAATTCGGCTCAAGGAGGTACAAAGGAGTTTTTGGCCATGACCACCGTAACCGCAGGCGATGAAACCTTGCCTGTTTTATTGCAACTTGACAGTGAAACCGAAGGTGTATCGGTCCTTGCCAACAAAAAATGGCGATCGGAGGTAGAGCGGCTGCTGCGGCGTGATATCCTCACCTTGTCGCTTGCCGCAGGGGCTGCTATCGTCTTGCTGGTTGGTATCCAGTTCCGCAATTTCAGGGCAGTAATAGCGGTATTGGCACCCGTTTTGTCGGCATTGTCGGCCATGTCGGTTTTTTGCTATGTGACCAATGGCGAGCTGAACATGATGCATCTTATAATGGGAATCATGGTCATTGGCCTGAGCGTCGATTATGGTATTTTTATTGTCTGTGCAAAACGTTCAAACCATCTGACGACGTCAAGTATGGCGGTGAGTATCTGTGCGGCCAGCTCTCTTATCGGTTTCGGTGTCCTTGCCTTTGCAGACCATCCGGCACTCCACGCCTTGGGTATAACAGTTCTTGTCGGGATTGGTGTAGCGTGGCCTACGGCGCTTTTAATCAGTCCGGTTCTGTTGGCTTACAAGAGGAAAGGGTGACATGAGATCCTTGATCCTGTACAGTCTGCTTTGCCTTGTCCTCACCTCGTGCAGCCTGCCGATTGCAACCGTTTTGGATGAGCCGCTGAGGTCTGAAGGGAAAAGTGCCCGCTTGTTGAATATTCGCATTGAACGGTGGGAAGAGCTGCGTTTCTCGGGTCTGTTGGCCTTACAGGAGCAAGAGGATGGTTTACGTTATGTTCTTCTCGACGCAACTGGAGTAAAACTTCTGGAGGGGCTGGCCAAAACAGACGGAAAACACATTATGATACGAGCGGGTGGTGCCTTGAAAGATGCGGGACTGAATGAATTTTTATCTGAGGCTCTGGCAAGACTCTATCTGTATCTACCTGAACAATTGCCATGCAGCCGCAGCTGGTTGCTCCGGTTATGTTGCTTGCAAGATAGTGAGAACAAATGGTCGAAATCTGCCTATGTGGGTCCTGTGAGGCTCTGGCAGGCAACAGAGAAAGAGGTGGATGGCGGCGGGGGGGAGACGACCGTGACATACTGTCAGCCATGGCTTGGGGTTCGTATTTTCCTTAAAAAAGTTGATCATATCAGGTGAGTGTCGGTGATGGAGCATAGTGAAAGGTCATTATATGGAGAACTGGCATCCTGCTGTCTCCGGTTTCGGGTCGACGAGCAGACCAGCAGAAAATTTCAGGCATCAGCTGATTTTGAATTTCCTGCGTCGTATATCGGATTTGACGGACATTTTCCGGGCCGACCGGTACTTCCGGCAATCGTTCAACTGGCCATGGTGCGGTATCTCAGTGAAGGTGTTCTCGGTATACCGCTTGTTCCGCTCAGTTGGAGTAAAACAAAGTTCCGGGGGATGGTTCAGCCGGGAGAAAGGGTGGTCGTTTCAATTGATCTTGATGAAAAAGAGAGAGGTTGGGACGGCACCTTTACATTGAAACGGGCGGAAGAGGAACTTGTGGCAACAGGATTTGTCTATTTTTTAGTGACTGAGTAAAAAAATGATGAAGTCATGCTCTCCTCAGAGCTTTGCAATGGCCCGAGGGGATATTGATCAGAGTACGGTTTATAGAGTTAACAGATAGATTATTATGGGATTTCCACGAAATTATTTTCAAAAGCAGGATAATGAGCCAATGCCACTTGTCGCAACAACCCAGCGGCGGGTTCGTTTCGAAGAGATAGATGTTCTTGGTATGGTTTGGCATGGTCGCTATGCCAGCTATTTTGAGGATGGACGTATCGCCTTCGGTGACACTTTCGGTCTCACCTACCAGGCATTCATGGAACACAAGACGGTGGCGCCGGTTGTGCAGATGCATCTCGATTATAAACTGCCTCTTCGATTTGACGACATTATAACGATAGAGACATCACTGTTCTGGTCTGATTCGGTCAGACTCAATTTTTCCTATGCAATTTCTACTAAGAAAGGTGACATTGCAGCCAGTGGTTATACTGTCCAGCTGCTGACGGAACCTGATGGAGCAATAATGCTGGTTGCCCCTGATTGGTTAGAGGCATTTAAAGAAAAATGGCGGGAGGGCTCCTTGCAATAATGATGGAAAAAGTTGTGATAACCGGAGGAGACATCCTCACGGCACTGGGTGATTTACAGACCACCTGGAAGAAGATAAACGCCGGTGAGAGTGGTTTGAAACGCCGGAATATTTCCAGCAGGGATAATGTTTCCTCTCTGTATTCAGCCTATCCGCTGGGATTGATTGAATGTTTACAGGGCCAGGGGGGGAGCTGGATAAGATTACAATTCCTCCTTGACCAGCTGTTGTCAACCTTACCCAGTCTTCCAGAAAACACCTCGCTTTTTCTTGCCACCACCAAGGCGGCAGTCGACGAACTTTTTATTGCAGAGAGTGACCAAAACGGCCAGCCATGGCACCTTGCAGATTATCTGAAAGAGAAATTGCAGCTCAGGGGACCGGCGACAACGGTGAGCGGTGCCTGCGCCTCCGGCACTCTGGCTGTTATTCAGGGTGCGATGGCAATATCAGCTGGTAGATGTGAAAGCGCGCTGGTGATAGGGGTTGATATGGTAGCCGATTTTATCCTCGCAGGCTTTGACAGTTTAAAAGCGTTGTCTCCCAGCATAGGCAGGCCTTTTGATAGGAATCGAGACGGTTTATCGCTTGGCGATGGCGGAGGCTGGCTCCTCATGTCTTCGGCCAAGGTTGCAGAACGGGCAGCGTTGCCGGTTTTAGCCGGTCTGGAAGGGTGGGGAATTACCTGTGATGCAACCCATATTACCGCGCCTTGTCGCTCTGCCGGCGGTTTGAAGTTGGTGCTTGATCAGGTTTTTGGGAGTATTGGTCTTCCCAATAGTTCCGATATCTCCAATAGCAAATTGGGAGGCATTAATGCCCATGGTACAGGCACCGTATACAATGATGCCATGGAACTGCTGGCTTTTAAGGAAAAATGTGGTTGTCAGATACCCATTTGTTCGGTAAAAGGTGCCATCGGTCACACCTTGGGGGCTGCCGGAGTGATTGAAACTCTGCTCAGTATAAAGAGTCTTCACGAGATGGTTTTGCCACCGACGGTAGGGCTGGAAGAGCCTGCAGATGGTACAAATAACCTCTCTGGGTACAACGCCCTTCCACTACTGACACCGTCGATACTCTCCTGCAATTCGGGTTTTGGAGGCATCAACGCTGCTGTTTGCCTCAGCCACCCTCAATTATAATCTTTGTTTGAGTTTGTTAATTTACGGTGTCTGCCGGAAAAATTTGTCATGAAAATAAGCAAGACAATTCTTCTCGTCCATCCTCTTGGCTATAGTGCCAAATCCGCGAAAAATGATGTTTCCCGTCTCGCCAACATCATGCCGCCGATTGGCCTTGCTTCAATTTCTGCATATCTTACGGCCAATGGTCTTGAAAATGATATTATTGATTGCTATGCCCACCCGGACTCCGATGAATTGATCACTGACTATCTACAGATGGAGCAACCATCCTTTATCGGTTTTTCCTGCACTACTTCGAGTTTTTTTGACGGCGAACGGCTGGCGAATCTGGCTAAAAGTATTCTGCCTGGAATTAAAGTCGTCTTTGGAGGTGTCCATGTTTCGGCTCTCAAAAAAGAGGTGCTGGTTACCTCTTTGAGTATTGATTATGTAGTGGTAGGCGAGGGGGAGGAAACAGTCCGGGAGTTGCTGAGTACACGTGAAGATCAGCTTGAAGAGGTTGAGGGGCTGGTGTTACGCAGGAGTGACGGGGAGGTTCGGTTTACCGGGCAGCGAACAAAACTTCTGGAGTTAGACACTCTCCCTTTTCCCGATTATTCCAAACTCACCGGCTATCCGGAAGCGTATTCCCTGCCTATCTTTAACTATCCTAAGGTGCCCAATGGCAGCTGTCTGTCCAGCCGCGGTTGTCCTTATGCATGCAGCTATTGCGACAGATCGGTGTTCAGACGCACTTTCCGATATAATTCAGCTGATTACCTGTACAGGCATGTGAGGTACCTGCAAGAAACCTACGGTATAAGACACCTGAATTTTTATGACGATCAGTTTACATTTAATCGCCGGCGGGTCGTTGATTTTTGTAATATGATTATTGCCCGGCCACTTGGTGTGACCTACAACTGTGCGGCTCGGGCGGAACACCTTGATTTTGAACTGCTGCAACTGATGAAGGCAGCCGGTTGCTGGATGATAAGCCTGGGGATTGAAACAGGCGATGAAGAATTGCTGGCTGCCCACCGTCAAAATCCCGATCTGCAAATGATGCGGGAGAAAATCGGTCTGATAAAAAGAGCGGGTATTCGGGTTAAAGGGTTGTTGATGATGGGATTGCCCGGGGAGACCGAAGAAAGTATCAGACGAAGCCGGAATTATGTTTTCTCCTTGCCAATTGATGATTTTAATCTTGCAAAATTCACTCCTTTTCCGGGTTCACCGGTATATAAACAAATCAAGGATGGGGGCACTTCTCTTGGAATATTTGAGGAAAACTGGGAAAAAATGGACTGTATGCAGTTCCAGTTCGTGCCACACGACATTGAGCTGGAGAAAATGGAAGAGCTGTTCACCGATTTTTACAGATCGCATTTTCAGCGTCCGCGAGTTATCTGGGGTTATATTACCATGGTCTGGAAATCCCCCGACAGCTGGCTTCGTTTCCTTCGTAACCTGTCATCGTTTATCAGTTTTGCCTTTACCAACAAGAGGATTAAAGGCGAAGAATAACGGTGAGAAGACTGTGGGAACTCTCTTGGCTTCTTACCGTTGATTACGCTGTGCGCCGATCCGCCGCCCTTTGATGGAACGGACCACATAGCGGCCTTGGTTGACGAGTCGCGGATTCCAGGTACATCTGAATCGAACTTCTCTGCCTACAGAAATTTTTCTTATATCTCTGGGAGCAACATCAAAGCCGATTCCATTGACGGAAATGTCATAAAGATCAACCTCAATGTCCCATCCTTCACTGGTTGTCATCAAAATTCTGCCTTTTTGCTGTTCTCTCTGGATCAAACGACGGTTGAAATCGCAGCGGGTAATTTCTCCGCATCGGTGGCAGCGGATGGATCTTTTTCGTACTTCGGGGGGAATAGATACCATTCGTTTTCCCTGGCATGCACTACATTTGAAATGTATCCTTCCACTTACCACTCGGAATACTTGTGATTTGGCCATATGATCTTTCCGATTGTTGGGCGTTGCGCGTCGCAGTGAATTTTTGACAGCCTGACCTCACTACAATAACCTGAAGTTGATAACTCACAGATAGAGGTAACGCATATAGGTGGATATTTCAATAACACATTGAAAGTCTGTGACTATTTGCTGAAAAATATAGAATGCCATGGAGTTGTGCCGGATGTTCATGTTCATGAAAAACAGGTTGGTCTGGGTGCTTGGTTTCCTGCTGATAGTGCTCATTGTTGTGCAACTTATCAGGGGGTATTGGCAAGATAAGGAAAAGAACCTGAGGATCAATTTACGGGAGTCGGCACAGCAGCAGTTCCCTGTTGCGTTTGAAATAACAAAAGCATCCTATGGGATACAACCATATTCGGGTTCTCTGTTCCGAAACGAAGATGCCGGAAATGGCAAAAATGTTATTCTCGTCCATGGGTTGGATGATCCGGGCATTATCTGGCGAAATCTAGCCCCGGCTCTTGCAGAAAGTGGATACCGGGTGTGGATCATGAGCTATCCAAATGACCAGCCGATACGAGATTCCGCTGTCTTTTTCGGAAAGCAGATGGAACTTTTTGCTACAGAACATGGGGTAAATCCGGTAGCAGTTATCTGTCATAGCATGGGTGGGCTGGTGGCCAGGGAGATGCTGACAAACCCCGACATCGGCTATGAAACAGGAAGTAATGCAGGGAGTGTACCGGCATTGACGCATCTTATCATGGTCGGTACACCTAACCATGGTTCCATTTTCAGTCGTTTTCGATTATTTTCCGAAATTCGTGATCAGCTGGTGAGTGCCGGAAACGACGAATATCATTGGCTCCGATCTGTTTTTGACGGGATGGGGGAGGCTGGAATTGATCTGTACCCCGGATCAGATTTTCTTCAGAAATTGAATGACCGACCCCCACCCGATGTGGATAATATACTTATTATCGCCGGGCTCATGAGTCCCTTGGATCAGCAGGATATCGAAAAAAGTATTGAAGAAATTATACGCTCTTTTCCGGAATCGGTTCGGGCTGCTTTTATACAGATGCAACCGCTTATGGAACAGATGATTTACGATATAGGTGATGGGCTTGTGTCGCTGGATTCAGCACGTATGGCAGGCATACCGCTCCGGCAGGTACAGGGGTCCCACGTTTCCATCATCCGAAATCTCATAAAAAACAGTGATCGCATACCACCGGCTATACCTGTTATTCTTCAAGAGTTAGACGGTAGTCGGTCATAAACTCTACCTGGAGATCGGCATGACAGCACCAAACAGTGACAAAGAGTTCGTTGCACATGTGGTTGATCTCATGCAGTCGCTTGGGCCAGTGTATGCAAAGAGCATGTTTGGTGGGCATGGAATTTTTTTCCAGGGATTGATGTTTGGGCTGGTTGCCGACAATGTGCTCTATTTAAAGGTCGATACTGAAACCGAGGAAGAGTTCAAAACTCAGGGACTTTTACCGTTTACGTACAACAAGAAAGGGAAAGAGTTCAAAATGTCTTATTATCAGGCTCCTGAGGAAACGTTGGAGGAGAATGAAAAAATGAAAATTTGGGCACAGAAAGCGTATGGCGCGGCGTTAAGATCTGTGTCGAAAAAACCACAAAAATAGTTGCCTGTTTTCCTAATAAATACTTCAGTATCTCCTAAAGAGAATAATTTTTTGCCCTCCACTATCTGATACCATCCGTTGACGCCTGTGCCACCTCATTCTTCCGGTTATACTATGAATATCAGCCTGTCTCGTAATAGCAGTTGAATGTGCGTGATAAGCTGAAAAATATTGCTGTATCAATATGTTGGGTGTGGGCGGAGATGAAGAAATAATTTAATTCCGTTAAGATTTTGTGATAGGATTGTGCACAAGGTTAAGAATTTGTTCATTATCTGATGGTGGATCAACAGGAGAAAGTGAATGGTATCGTTAGTTAAAAAAATTATTCCCTCTAAAGTAAAGACAAAGCTGCTGACGACACTAGGGGTGCTTATTACGCTGATGGTCGCAGTTCCAAGCATTCTCTCGTACAGAACCACCCTTAACAATGCGGCGTTGAATCTGGAAGAGGAACTAAAGGCCACCATCATTCAGGCCCGAGATACCATCGATACTGAAAAAGCCGAACAGTTAAGGCTTCTCGCCCATACCGTGGCCGGCATGCCATCAATCCAGGACAATGTCATGTTTCAGGGGAGAGAGGATCTTCAGGATGTTGCTGCACCGCTCTATGAAGGATTGAAAAAGATAATAGACCTCAACGTTTTTCATTTTCATCTTCCCCCGGCCACCTCTTTTTTGCGCTTGCAAAAGCCGGAAAAATTCGGCGACGATCTTTCCGGCTTTAGAAAGACGGTGGTGCAGGTCAATGAAAATCAGCAGGATGCTGTGGGGATCGAGGCCGGGGTTGCCGGGCTATCAATCCGCGCAGTTGTTCCTGTCTTGTATCTCAATAAAAAACATGCCGGATCGGTTGAATTCGGTGCGCCGATAAATGATAGGTTTCTTGAGGATATTAAGACGAGTATCCATGATGACCTGTCGGTGATTGTGCCGGACGGAGATGGTTTTAAATATCAGGCCAAAACCCACGATATGACCATTCCTGAAAAGAAATATCCTTTTTTAAAAAAGGTTATGGCGGCTGACGATATCACGGTGAAAAGGGTAACGAAAAATGGCCGTGAACTTATGACGGCGTATATGTCGATTCGCGATTATTCCGGCAACGGTGTAGGAATCCTCGCGATACCAAGAGACATTGGTGCTGTTCTGACGGCTGCCAAAAAGGCAGCCTTGACCTCGCTTGGTATCGGCTTGTTTGCTCTTGTTGTCATCCAGTTTTTTGTCTATTTCCTTTTTACAAGATTGATTGACCGGCCCATCAAAAGTTTTACCGGCCTTCTCGAATCGGCAAGCAGCGGTGACCTCTCGCAAGAGGTGGACACCAGTTCCATTCTGCCGATAAATTGTTCAGAAAAAATGCAATGCAATAAACAAGACTGCTCTATGTTCGGCAAAGAAGGTTATTGCTGGGAGGAAGCCGGTTCGGCTGCTGCAAATGTACAGTGTCCTAAAATTATCACCGGCGAATATTCTTCCTGCAGCGAATGCAAGGGAGTATTCCGGGTTGCCGTGCAAGATGAGTTCTCTGAACTGAGTGCCTATATGCACTCTTTTATCGCAAATGTGAGGACTCTCATTAGAGATGTCAATAATAACTGTACCAACCTCAACAATTCTTCGCTTGCGCTGGCGGGAATTTCAGAAAAAATCGATGCAGGTTCAACGGACTCTGCATTGCGAGCCGATGGCGTCGCTGCGGCCACAGAAGAGATGAGCTCGAATATGAGCTCTGTCGCCGCAGCCACTGAGCAGGCAGCAGCAAATGTTAACGTGATGACTACCGCAACCGAGGAAATCAGTACCAGTGTCGGTGATATCCAGCGTTCAACGATGAGTGCCAAAGAAATAACCGGAGATGCGGTGATACAGGCGGCTGATATCTCCGAGAAGGTCGATGAGCTGGGTAATGCCGCATCCGATATCGGCAAGGTAACGGAAACTATAGCTGATATCTCCGCCCAGACCAATCTGCTGGCGCTGAATGCCACCATTGAGGCTGCCCGCGCCGGAGAAGCCGGGAAGGGGTTTGCTGTCGTGGCCAATGAAATTAAAGATCTCGCCAAGCAGACGGCGGTAGCAACCGGAGAGATCAAAGGACGCATCGAAGGTATTCAGACTTCCACCAATGTTACGGTGACAGGGATCAAGAAAATTTCCGATATCATTACAGAGATCGATACAATTGTTTCGGGAATTGCTGTTTCCCTTGACGAACAGAGTGCAACGATGACGGAGTTGACTGACAATATTGTCCAGGCGGGTGAGGGGATCAGTGAGGTGTCGGAAAATGTAGCGCAGAGTTCAGCCGTCTCCCAGCAGATTTCCGCAGATATCTCTGAGGTGAATAAGGCCGTCAGTGAAATATCTTCCGATACCAGTGAAGTGCGCCGAAATGCTGATGAATTGCGCCTGCTGTCTCAGTCTCTAAAGACTCTTATAGAAAAATTTAAGATATAAAAACCTGCCCCGGTTTGATATGGTCAAAAACAGTAACCTCAGCTACAGGCTGACAAAAACATCGGCAAACTCTAACGAAGAGATATAGATTGAATATAATGAGTCTTCAGGAACGCGAATGGTTTTCAGTCCATTAAAACATTCTTTGGTGTTGCCTCTTTCATATACAATAACTGTTTCTAAAAAGACAGAGAGAGGGCCGCTCTGATCGGTGAGCGCTTGCTTGATATCATTGGAGACCGGGAGTTTACTTAATATATCAGTAATCGGGGCGTCCAGCATCGCATGGAACAGAGAGAAAAGGCCAAGCATGAAAAGTTCATTTGAGTTGGTTTTTATCGAGCTCGCCTGCCCCAGCTTTTCACAGAATTTTGCCCGTACCGCCGCCAACCGTACAAGTTCCGCAGGTTTTTTGGAAGATATCTCCGAGATAATCGCCAGGGTGGCAAAGCTCTTTATCTTGTTTTCTCCAAGGTAGGTTACTGCTTGGGCGATGGATTGAATTTCTTTGATGAGAGAAAAATAGGCTGAATTGATAAATCGCAGCAGCCTGTAAGATAGGGAGACGTCAGTGGAAATGATCTCCGTCATCTTTTTGGGCGAGATAGATTTTTTATTGATTTCGGAGAGAAGGTTGAGGAGAGTGAGGGGAGATGTGGTCAATTCCTTTATTTTCATGACCTCTGGTTTTGCGAAAAAGTACCCCTGGAAATAGCTGAATCCAAGTTTCTGCCCCTCTTTAAACTCTTCGTATGTCTCCACTTTTTCAGCAAGAAAGTCTACATTGTATTTCGATAGAGCGTCCAGAGATTCGATTATCTGCTCAACCGGAGAGAGTCTGAAATCGAATTTAATAATATCGGCCACTTCGACTAGAGGAGAGAGCTCTTTATCAAAAACAAAATCATCGAGGGCAAGGGTATACCCCAGCTTTTTCAGATCCCAACAGGCATCGATCACCTCTTTGCTCGGTTGCACATCTTCGAGAATTTCGACGACAAATTTATCGTTGGGAAAGTTCTCAACAATGTTCCCAAGCAACAACAAATCTTCCGTGAAATTAACAAAACAGGGCTTGTTACCGCTGATTTTCTCAAGGCCCTCTGTCAGAAATGAACTGGTAATGAGGGAGCTTGTCGCACGGTTTCCACCGACATGGGCCAGACTTAACAGGTCTGCGCCCCGGTAGAGTAATTCATAGGCAAAAAGATCTCTTTTTTGGTAAAAATGGGTTGTCTGGCACTTATTACTTGAATCCAGCTCTTCTTGCACTTGCAGGTTATGTTGTTTGTTGGGAATCCTTAGGATTACCTCTTGTTAGAGGAGTTCTGGCAGTACATTCTTGTTAAAAAAAACCAGAAAGCAGGGTACGGGACTTCGGCGTTCTGAAACAAAAAAGAGGCAGTGATCGCATAGCGCAATCACTGCCTTTTTTTGAAAATGTGTGTGGAATAATTGTTGAATCGATATGGGCTTTGGAGTGGTGCACGGAGTTCAGCAAAGCCAGTCCCCGGGCTTACATGAATTTAGAAGTCCCAGCGAAGACCAACGGAGACGAAATACCCGAAAGTGTCTTCAGCTACTCCCCCGAGTTCATCATTTGCATAGCTGAATCCGCTTTCGAATTCTAAACGCCAACTGTCGTGAATGACATAGTCAACAAGTACCGAGGGGCGGAATCGCCACTGGTCGCCGGACTGTTCCTTGTTAACCCGGTAATCGATCTGCAATTTCGGGTTAACCCGCAAAGCTTCGTTGACCGGATAGCGTGTATTGAGATTCAATGTATATGTGTCTCGTTGTTTTGTGTCGGCATAACGTAAACCAATACTCGAAATATCTCCCTGTTTGAGTAAACTGTTGCCAATTAACTGGGCGGAATAAAAAAATTCGTTTCCGGTGGATTCTATCTCGTCTACGCCTCCGGAAGCAGCGCCTCCGTCCAGTTTCGACCAGGAAATGTCACCTGCGATTTGAAGATTTTCCGAGAGGGGGTGGGAAGCGCCGATGGTCACAAAGCTGCTGTCCAGGGTTCTGTCTTGCGCAAGTTTTCGAAGGCTGCTCTCCCCGATGGAGTCTCTGAGTATTTCCAGGGAAGGGGAAACCTGCCCAATCAAGCCGTTACTGGTGCTGAGAATCGGACTTTTACGGAAATCGGCCGAGAAAGTCAGTTGTGTCTTGTTGTTAGGTGTCAACCAGTTACCGGTAAACAATAATATATTTAACTCCTTAAAAAGGATGTCATAGTCCAGCAGGGTGAAAAAACTACCCCGGCTGCCAAGGTACCGAACCTCACCGCCGATGGCACGACGGTCAGTTATCCCATCTGCAATCTGATTAATGGCATAGACGTTGAAATCCCAATGTTCAGCGAATCGACCTAAATCGAAGTTAATACCGTAAAAATATCTGTCTGTTTCCAGTCCGTCGGAGGAGAGGTTCACTGGGAAACCGGCGACGAGATTCATGCGAACCTTTTCAGTCAGAAGATAACCGAAACGCCCACCATCAAAACGCCCGAGCACTCCACCGCTGTTTCCGGATTGGCGTCCCCAGCGGGTTGTAATTGTGCGAGCCGCATCCTCAAAGTCCAGGTAAAGGGCGCTCAGACGGGTTTCGTCACCGCGTTCGTTCTGTAAGTCAAGTTCCTGACTGCCGATAATGACTGTTTCCAGCTGAAATCTTTCGTTACGCAGGTGCCAGGTTGCATCAAAACTCGTAGTCATCGATGAGATATTAACAGTTTCGTCATCGTCATCATCCTCGTCTGAAAAACTCTCATCCCAATCGAAAAATTGGGAGAGACTGCCGTACAACTCATTTTCCCACAGGCTCTCTTGCGATGCCAGGGTGCTGGTAGCTCCGAGAGGGCGGGCGCTGAGCAATGCCTTGAGGCGGTCGTGCGCCATTTCTGTGTTGGGACCTTCCGGGTAATTGGTCAGGTAATTCCTGTACTCTGCTTTAGCATGGGCCAGGTGACCATTGTATTCACGGGCTAAAGCCAGTTGGAACTGAGCCTGTTCCTGAACCTCCGGATCAACTGATTCCAGCAGTTTGGTATATATCTGTATGGCACGGGAGTAGTTTTTAGACGCCATCACCTCAACCCCCTCTTTCTGCAGGCTCTCCTGTCTTTCAGGTGTTAACGTACCAGGCGCAGATGATGGAGCTGCTGTCTTTTCGGTTTTTTGCGTGGCGGCGGCAGCTGCCTCTTTCGTTGGGCCGGCAGCAGGTTTCTGGGAGCTGTCGGTTTTTTTCAGGGGCACCAGCACAATAAGGCTCCGAAAATCTTCACCTTGTTTGGCTTCGAAGGACGTCGGTTGATTAAAAATAACCGTGAGAGTCGGTTGAATCTGGTTACGGCCCTCATACTCTACCCGGGCCACCCCAACAGGATTGTTCGCTGGTGGAAAGAGTGATTCACGTTTCTGAAGTCCTTCCCTGTCCTCCCGGCTGGCAACAATTGGTTCGAATTCGATACGTACTTCTTTGCCGTAATTCACGGGATAGTGTCGGACATACCGCACAGGAAAGTTAAACCCAATCTTAATAACTGAATAATCGTCCACACTCCTGACGGATATCTCATTGAGGATCCGGTCCCGGATCGAGAGAGCATTGGCCGGCGAGGGATCCCATCCCCAAAGGGTTGCCACAAAAATAAGGGCTTGAATGAGTGCTAATTTTTTCATGATAGTCAATTTCTCCCTGTGATAATTATTACTCTACGCTATCGATCGAAGGTTCTCGTAGAATGGCAACTTTCGCAGGAATTATTGGCATTCGGATGATCTTTCGGCTTGCCTTTGGCAACGACACCGTTGTGACAGACAACACAGGAACCAGTCACTGCATTATGGTCCATGCTGACGCTTTTCCAGTTTGAGGTATTGCGATGACAACTGTCGCAAGTATTAATACCTTGGATATGGTTTGCAGGCTTTCCTGGCGCCGTGCTGCCATTGTGGCAGGTGATACAGGAGGCTGAAACACTGCTGTGGTCCATGACTGCCGGAGTCCACCCTCTGGTTGTATGACATTGTTCACAGGTGTTTGGCGCTAGAATATGGTTGGCTGTTTTTCCCGGGGCAGTACCGCCGTTATGACATGTGGCACATGAAGTGCTGACTGTGCTGTGGTCCATCCGCGCCCCCCTGAAACCATTGGTTGTATGACAGCTTTCACAGGTGTTCGGCGCCTGGATATGGTTGGCGGGCTTTCCTGGCGCCGTGCTGCCGTTATGACAGGTAAAACATGAGTTGCTGATGTTGCTGTGGTCCATCCGCGCCCCCTTGAAACCTTTGGTTGTATGACAGCTTTCGCAGGTGTTCGGCGCCTGGATATGGTTGGCGGGTTTACCTGGCGCCGTGCTGCCGTTATGACAGGTAAAACATGAGTTGCTGATGTTGCTGTGGTCCATCCGCGCCCCCTTGAAACTTTTAGTTGTATGACAGCTTTCGCAGGTGTTCGGAGCCTGGATATGGTTGGCGGGCTTTCCTGGAGCTGTGCTGCCGTTATGGCATGTGGCGCATGAACCACTGACTGTGCTGTGGTCCAGCCTGGCTGGAGTAAAACTCTTGGTTGTATGACAGCTGTCACAGGTGTTTGGTGCCTGGATGTGGTTGGCAGGTTTTCCCGGGGCTTTACTGTTACCGTTATGGCAGCTGAAACAACTGGCATTAAGGGTACTGTGGTCTACCTTTGCAGGCATCCAGCCATTTGTCGAGTGACAGCTGTCACAGGTGTTTGGAGCCTGGATATGGTCGACAGGTTTCCCTACAGCTTTTTGTCCGTTATGGCAGGATATACAGTTAGTCGATACCGTACCATGATCCAGGGATACTGCGGACCATTTGCCTCCCGGCTTTTGGTGGCAGGATCCGCAATTGGCAGTCGTTGGGAGATGTGCAGCGGGTTTTCCGGTGGCGATGGAACCATTGTGGCAACGATAGCATTGATCCAGAGAGGAGGGGCCGTGAACGAACTCGAAATTGTCATTTGCTGGATTGAGGTGGCATTGATCACAAGATAACGCTGTGGCAATATGATCATCCGGTTTTTCCATATCTGAAAAAGCTGACTCTTCAAGGTCGGCGGCACGCATACTGTACGGAAAAATAATTGTAAATATAAGTGCAAGGGCACAAAAGGAAATTTCCCGCGCTACCTCACGTCTCGAATATACTGGACGACTTGCCATTATCTTGTCTCCTTCGTTCCTGGTAATGATTTACAGCGGTAAATATGTGATGATGTACATTCCATATGGGGCGTTAATTCCCAAAAAAATCTGAATCACATGTGGTGCCACAACGTAACACTTCGACGGTTTTGCAATTAATGTGCCACGGCGTGGTAGCAGGGTAACGTTTTGTTTTTGTATTAACTTTGATTCGGCCGTGCGTAATGACAGGAATTGTTTCGGCGGACGGGGAGTTGAAAAATGAACTCTCTGGTTCGTGTTCAACTTTTATCTATTTGTAATTATTTAACTAATTATCTCAATCACGCATGGAAAGGTTAGGATCGCAGGAAAAGGCTGCTCTGGCTGAACCTGCTTTTCATTGAGCAGATACTGCTGCAGTGCAGGGATCGCTTTTTAATCCCAGCAGGATACAATGGTGGGTATGAATAACGACGGAGATTCAGTGAGATGAATATTGACGCCGAAGACGTGGCGCAGTAACACGGAAAAGACCTGTAACCATCTGAAAATGTTTATAGATCTCGTCAGAGAGCTGCGACAAAATTTTCACACAGAAGTGTGAGGAGTGCAAAATCTGCACAGAGGCAAGTCAGAAAATTTTGTTGTGTGGCGACATTTTGCGGAGGGTAAAAGATGGCCGTCTGCCCTGATCAACAACAGGGAAAACAGATATGACATCAACACGTGTGAGCGGAGCTCTTTTCGTCTTAGTATCGGCAACTGGCTTTGGGGCGATGGCTGTTTTTGGGCAAGGCGGCTTTTGCTGCTGGGGCATCAACGGGCACTGTGCTTTTGTTACGTTTTGTCTGCGCCGGTTCGTTGATGGTTGTCTTGATGTCTGTTTCACGATTACCATGGCCGAATAGAAGAGACCTCTATGTTGTCATCGCCATGGGAGGGCTTGGTTATGTCGGTTGATTTTTCTGTTTCTTTTCAGCGTTTCACTATGCAACAGCCGGATTGTCCGGCCTGCTACTCTACCTTCATCCTTCTCTGGTCATTATAGGTTCTGCTAGCAACTGGTCGCCGGAAACTGACGTTTGTCAAGGTACTGCTTGCCCTTGTGTCACATTGTTGGGGATTCTTCTGACGGTTTACGGCGGTCTTACCGGGACACCGAAGGGGATAACCGTGGGAATTGGGGCCGCGCTGATATATACTATTTATATTCTGGTGGGTGAAAAAGTTACCTCCCGTACCGGAGCTATCAGTGCGGGATGCGTCGTATCGGGGCAAATGATGCCACAACCATTTCCACTCTTGAGCCGGCAGTAACTCTGCTGCTCGCATATTTCTTCCCGAACGAGATTCTTGGAGTGGTTCAAACAGTTGGGGCAGCTCTGGTAATAATCGTCGTGATTATTCTCACCAGGATTTGATAGCTCTTCGGCAGACCACCTTCATCTGCTCAGTGCCTGACCACAGCCAGTGCCGCAAAAAGAACTAACGGTGGAAATAAATGGTGGAGTACTTGTCTCGAGATCACAGCTAGACGATGCGGGAGACGGCGGAGAAGCATTGCGAAAGGAAGATGGAATTGCAATAATGCTATTTTATTTATAAAAGCAGTTTGTCGGCTGGCAACATCTTGACGAGGGGAAGAAATTGAGCAGTGTTGACTTTGATCATGAACAGATCCTTGAGTTGGCAGAAATGAAAATGCCCTTTGGCAAGTATGCAGGGCGACTTCTTATCGATCTGCCGGAGCCTTATGTAGTCTGGTTCGCCCAGAAAGGTTTTCCCAAAGGAAAACTTGGGGTGATGCTGGCCATTGTCTACGAGATTAAAGTCAATGGCCTGGAGTATCTGTTTGATCCGCTCAGGAAAAAATAGATGAATACCGGCGCAGGATTCCAGGGTGAAGGCGAATACCTCTAAAGTATAGCAAAATGTTACCGATTCTCGACAAGTGTATATGTATCATGGTGTTGTTATCGGTAATTTTACCGAAAAACCATTAGCAGGGCAATAGGGAAAAATATTTGACTGAATGTGACAGTATTTTATAAATTTCAGGCTCTAGACGCATAAAAATATTGTTTAATTACAGATCTAAAACATAGTTCTAGTGTATCATCCCCGCCCTCGCGATAGAACAGTGGCTCTAAAAGATATTCAAGCCCATTG
>JBARUR010000157.1:0-5977 GCA_049645845.1 Desulforhopalus sp.
ATCCTGTGCTTTTAGCACTGCCTCCACCATATGTTACTAATACTTTAGCATTTTTCGGAACTAGGCTATCTAATTCACTTAATTGACCTTCACCGAAAACAATGTTTGTTGGATTGTAAAAACTAAAATTTTGCATATTCTACCTTCAGTTATATTTTTGTAATCTAGTATCCATAGACCTTTGACTGGGCATCCATGCTGAATGTGTCGACAAGTCATAATTTACGAAGAACAGGTCGTACAATTATGGCCAAATTGAAAATTGAACCACATAATGTGGGGACGCCACTTTCATAAAGTGATGTGGTCAAGTAAGCCGCAAACAATTTTTTACTCCTTACTCTTTTTTTCAACGGCACAGTGTAAAGCTTCTTCCGTGGATAAAGTTGAGAAACATTTATTGCAAGAAATACATGCCGCCTTAGTCCTGTCTCCGCCTGCCCATCTGCTAATAAGGTTTGGCTCCCTTATTAGAGGACGTGAAAGGGCAACGTAGTCGGCAAGTCCTGAAGCCACGACATCTTGCACAACGTTAAATGACAGAAATCCTCCAACAAGAATAAGAGGAATACCTATCTCTTTTTTGAAGGTTTCGGCAGCCTCTCTGTAATATACTTCCCGTCCTTCTGACTTTGAGGTGCCGACCCTGGATGGAATTAGCTTCCCAGATTCAAAGGTCCCACCACTCATTTCGATGGCGTCCATCCCACAATCTTCAAGCATATGGGCCACCTTGATGGTTTCTTTAACGGTAATTCCGTTTTCAACAAAATCCTCCGAATTGATTTTGACCATTACCGTAAATGACGTGCCAACCCTTTGCCTGATTTCATTGTACACTTGGAGAAGCAATCTTGCCCGATTCTCAAGATTTCCACCGTAACTGTCAGTTCTTTTATTGTAATGGGGAGACAGAAACTGACTCAGTAAGTAACCGTGCGCTGCGTGGATCTGAATTCCATCAAATCCTGATTTCACAGCTCTTTCAGCAGCATCACCAAAAGCAATTACCGTTCTTTTGATGTCATCAGCTGTCATCGCGGTAGCTTTTTTAACACCATCTTTAAATACATCTGAAGGTCCAAGTGCTGCATAATTATCTGTTCCTATGCCATTTTTTCCAGCATGGGCAAGCTGCACGGCAATAGCTCCGCCATTTTCGTGAACGATCGACGTAATCCGTCTTAGGCCGTCAACCATTGCATCGGAATAGATACCCATCTGCCTTGGACCTGCTTGTCCTTCCCTTGTTACGTGGGCGTGACCAGTAATGATAAGGCCGACTTCACCACGGCTGAGTTCATTCATATAGTCACATAGCTGATCTTGCACCGTTCCGTCCAGTCCCGCCATTGCTTCGTAGGTTGCAGATCTTACAAAACGGTTTTTAATCTTCATTCCGTTGAGTTCTGTGGTTTCAAAGAGTCCGTTCATTTTCTTCCTTTTACAAAAAGTAGTTGCGTCAGGTTTACAAAGTTAACATCGAGCATGATGAAGACTTCATAGGGTCAGTTAATGTTCCAAGATATTTTTGAAACGATACATTAAGGAGGAAGTCATGGTAACCATATCCTCCTTATTAATAGCTCCACAGTAAAACTGTTAACGGCGGAGAAGTTCCACAATAGCTAAAGCAGCAGCTTCTGAAGATGCTGGGTTCTGGCCAGTTACCAGGTTTCCGTCTATGGCCACATAACTTCCCCAATCCTCACCTTTACAATACACGCCCTCATTTTGTTTCAGCATGTCTTCCACTAGAAAAGGAACAACTTTGGTAAGCTGAACAGCTTCTTCTTCAGTATTGGTGAAACCGGTTACCTTTTTCCCTTTAACTAAAGGTTCTTTTTGGGCATTTTTAGTATGCCGTAGAACTCCGGGGGCATGACAGACAAGTCCCAGCGGTTTGCCTTTCTGGTGAAACTCCTCAATCAGAGAAATAGAATGCTTATCTTCAGCTAAATCCCAAAGCGGCCCGTGACCACCAGGGTAAAAAACGGCATCATAGTCTTCTGGTTTGATCGAATCTAAACGAATTGTATTGGCAAGCGTCTTTTGGGCCTGCTCATCTTTTCGGAAACGGGCGGTAGCCTCTGTCTGGAAATCAGGCTCATCACTTTTGGGATCGAGCGGGGGCTGTCCTCCTTGTGGGGATGCCAATGTAACTTCAAAAGACTGGTCTTTAAAGACGAAGTATGGTGAAGCAAATTCTTCTAACCAGAAACCGGTCTTTAAACCTGTATCGCCAAGTTTATCATGTGATGTAAGAACCATTAAAATTTTCATCAATTCACCTTATTGTATTTTTTACAGCTCGTTATTAACTTTGATCACAAGTTTGCCAAAATTTTTACCTTCCAGCAGGCCCATAAATGCTTGCGGAGCACTCTCTAAGCCTTCAACAATCTGTTCCCGGTAATGTATTTTCCCGGTTCCCAGCATTTCTGTCATGTCTCGTGCGAATTCATCGTAACGATGGCCATAATCGTCAAAGATGATAAATCCCTGTACTTTGATGCGTTTGACTAAAATTGTCCCCATGAGAACCGATAAACGATCAGGGCCATCCGGGAGCTTGGTTGCATTATACCTTGAAACAAGACCGCACACCGGAATCCTGGCGCCAACATTAAGTAATGGCAAAACCCCATCAAATACTTTTCCACCAACATTCTCATAATAGATGTCAATGCCATCGGGGCAAGCCTGTTTCAGCATATCGGCAAAATCTGGATCTTTGTGATCAAGACACTCGTCAAAACCAAGCGTTTCTTTGGCATAGCGGCATTTTTCAGGCCCACCGGCAACGCCAACCACACGACAACCTTTTAACTTGCCTATCTGTCCGACAGTTGCACCAACCGGACCAGTCGCTGCAGCTACCACCAGGGTGTCACCTGGCTTTGGTTTACCAATGTCTAACAACCCCATATAAGCTGTAAACCCAGGCATTCCCAAAATGCCTAGAGCAAACGATGGCTTTTCGGGATTTTTACCCAACTTAGTAAGACCAGAACCATCCGACACTGAATAGAGCTGCCAACCGCTGTAGGCCAAAACCCATTCGCCTCTCTCAAACTTGGGGTTTCGGGAATCTTCAACTTGACAGACAGTAGCACCGACCATTACATCATCAACGTCCACAGGGGGAGCGTAAGATGGTGCATCACTCATCCGGCCGCGCATATAAGGATCAAGTGACAGGTAGATACTTCGCAACAAGACCTCTCCTTCTCCCGTCACTGGCATTGCAATTTCTTCTAACCGAAAATTGTCTTGAGATGGTGCACCTTTCGGGCGGGAAGCAAGCACAATGCGTCGATTTATATTTTTATTTTGTCCCATAGTCTTTTCACCTTTTTGAAATTGTATGTTTTTGTATGAGGTAGTCGGTATTATTAATCGGTTTGATTCATTTCCTCGTCTTTAATAGTCGACCAGTCGTCTAGTAAGACTCGCAAAGATAATCTACCATAAAGATAGCTGGTTACGATTTATGTCACTGTATTGTTAGTCAAAATTGATGTGGTTATTCGCATAGCCTGTTGCAGACCATCGGCGTTACGCTGCAATTTGCTCATCAGCGTTGCCCCTAGCCACATGTTATAGATAAATTCCGCAGTTACGGCTGCATTGCTCTTTACTATTGATCCATCATCAATGCCTGCTTCAATGCACCGTGCTATTCTTTGAACGACCTCTGAAGATCCGTTCAGCAAAGCGATACGCATTGGTTCAGAAAGATCGGCCACCTCGGCACTCAATTTGACAACCAAACACTTTTGGTCAACACACGAATCAGATTGCGTTTCAATCCAGCGTTGCCAATATTCCATCAGACGATTGTAGGCAGAACTGCCTCGTAGTTGAAAAATATTATCAAGAGCACCAAGATATTCTCTGAAGTAATTACTAATAATTTCTTCACCAAACTGTTCTTTTGACTTAAAATAATAATAAAAAGAGCCCTTAGGTACTCCTGCAGATTGGAGAATTTCTGTCAATCCCACGCTAGAGAAACCTTTGCTAACAATGAGCTTATAGCCGCTATCCAAAATGTGCTGACGCGTTTCTTTGGTATCTTTCTTCAGGGGAAAAACGGTAATACGTAATAGACCGGTCGTCTAGGTCAATTTGGTAATTATTACACTTCCACCCATTTATTATGGATGCAATTCAGGCGGTTAAAGGGTTCATTTTATTTTTCTTGATAGTAGTGCTGGCTCCACTAACCCTTTAAAAAGGATATACATTAGCATCCTTTACGACTGTTTTTGAGATGAAGGTCGATTGCCA
This sequence comes from Desulforhopalus sp., assembly GCA_049645845.1. Taxonomy (GTDB): domain Bacteria; phylum Desulfobacterota; class Desulfobulbia; order Desulfobulbales; family Desulfocapsaceae; genus Desulforhopalus_A. The sequence continues at coordinate 4,294 of JBARUR010000157.1, forward strand.
ACCTGATGGCTGTAACATTTACAACTTGTCTTGATATGCTCCTGCGGAATAGGTCAATTCATAACTGTGGGAGTAAATCTCGATAAGATTCCCGAAAGGGTCTTCACAATATACCATCCGGTAAGGCTTTTCCCCCGGGTAATACTCCCTTACCGGCATTCTCTGTTTGCCGCCATTTTCTACAATTTTAGCAGCCAGACCTTCAACATCAGGATCTTGTACACAGAAGTGAAACACACCAGTTTTCCAATATTCAAAGTTGTTTTCTCGTTGTTCTGCGTTTTTGAATTCAAAAATTTCAACTCCGATCTTATCTCCGGTTGAAAGGTGAGCAATCTTAAAGCTGCCCCAGCCTTTACCGAAAACGTCATCGCACATTATCCCAATTGCAGAGTCATCTGATGCTATCTCAGTTGGAGGCATAATTACGTACCAACCAAGTACCTTGGTGTAGAAATCTACCGCTTTGTCAAGGTCAGTCACAGATAATCCGATATGAGAAAAAGTTCTTGGATATGTCATTTTAGTGCTCCTATATATTTTGTTGTTATTCAGAGATTATCGTTGGTACAGTGAACACTATAGCTATAAGAAATAGAGTAACAAGAAGGCACAATTTTGTTCGACACGAACCAATTGGTTCGAATTGTCTGGATTAGCCGGTTCTAGGATCAATCTTTTTTTGAGGGTTACACGATATTATGATTAGCTGGAACGAAAAGCAGTACCACTGCCCGGTTGAAGTTTCCATGGCTCTACTGAGTGGAAAATGGAAGTGCCTGATGCTTTGGCATTTGAATGAAGGGACTAAACGTTACAACGAGTTGGAGAAAATAGTGCCGGGAGTCAGTCAGAAAATGCTGACTCAACAACTAAAAGAGTTGGAAAAAGACGGACTGATATCACGCACTGTCTATCCGGAAGTACCACCACGGGTTGAATATAATTTGACCGAACTTGGTCAAAGCGCATTTCCCATTTTAGAGATGATGCACTCATGGGCTGTCAAACAGTTGGGGTTTATCGATCCAGAAGTATAGGTTCGTAGGGGAAACATTAAAGGGTAGCAAATCTCCTCACCTTGAGGTGTTTCCTGTAATTTTTAAATCCTACCCCCTGAAAAAGTTACTCCATTTTCGGACATGCTGTCAGACAGAATCATTTCATAAATTCGGAAATACTATACAAAAAATTGTACAAACTATCTGAAAGGCCTACATATTATCTGTATAGTTTCAATAAATTATTATATTGATTTCAAGACACTAGACAAAGAACCACTTTGTGGCACAAAAGATGCTGCATAAAAAGGAAAGTAGAGATGAACTACAGATTTTACTAGAGCGGTTCTGGAAAATCTATTTATCCTTAAGTGAGGAAACAGCTTCCTTTTTTAGATCCCAATAGTCCTGAATATTGACGAGAAATGGCCAATTAAACTAGGCTGAAGTACTCAGAAATATCCAAAGCAAAAGTGGTGATTGCAATATTGAATCAGCAAACCGAGAGGGGCGATAATGCAATACCTGGATTGGTATACACTGATCCAGGTAGCATTCGAAATTGGGTAGAAAAACTTCCAAGTGCAAAAATTCCGTGATGCTGCCGACAATTGAACTGGCAGCTTGTAGAAGCTAACACCCCACAAGGGGGTATAAGTGCCTTGGAGGTTACTTCAAGTTCC
>JBARUR010000158.1:0-10310 GCA_049645845.1 Desulforhopalus sp.
ACTGGCAAAATACTGACGAAGATGGCGCCGCATGGACTGACCTATGGTGAACATTGTGTTGATTAAGAGGAAAATTGAAAAAATGTCGAACCTCTTGAAAAAACAAATACATTCTGAAAATCAACACAATGTTCATGAGAAATGCGGGTTAAAGCTTTATAGTTTCTGTGTAATCGAAATCTTACATGATGTATGCACCGGGAAACTGCCAGGTCCGTTTCCTTTCCCGACGAAAAACAAGGGGCTGCCATGCAAAGAAAGAATACATCAGTATCTGCAATAATTGCCGAACCTCCTGATCAATTCTCAGAATCTCCTCAAGAAAACACCTTCCCCTCCATTCAGCTTGATTTTTTCTCCGCAGATTTTAACAATATCGACGAACTCGATGATAATAGAGGAAATTATAAGTCTTTTCAGTCGCTGGAAGGAGTTATTACTTCCGATATGAAGCATCACCAGAAACGTAAAGAGCCGAAGGTACATGGCGACAGTATCGCCGAGATACCAGAGGCAGAAGAGGTGGAATCCCAAGACCTTGAAGAACCCTTGAAGGAAAGGGCACTTTTGCCTTTGACGATAGTCTCCCGAGGCTTTCTGTTGATTATTGATAAAAATATGGAGCGGGCAGTTTATTGTGCTGAATTTCTGAGCGATAACGGATTAACCTGTACCCTATGTGTTCCAGACTGCGGCGAAAATGTCCTCTCAGTCTCGCTGGCCGGTTCTTTTCCATTGGTTAAAGCCGATTCTGTTTTTACCAATGGAAGCTTTGGAGGTTTTTCCGCAACAGTGACAGGAACGGACGGCACTCTGGAAAATATATCCGCTTTGATCGGACAATCGTCCTGTGGAGCAGGACATAAGCCAGGGTTTTTCGATCTTGTCCTCGACCTGCAATCAATGTCATCATTTACCGGCAAGCTTTTGCCGGTGGGATATTATGCTCCGGGGGAAGATAAAATCCGGCTGGATGCAGCACTGCTCGAGCTCCCGGAGATGAAGGGAAGTTTCACAAAACCGCAACTGACGGAATTGCGGGAAGATCGCTGCCTGCATGGGCGATCACGATTTAAAGAATGTCTGCAATGTATGAATGTCTGCCCTGTTGGGGCCATCAGGGTGAAAAACAGGCGGCTTGTTATTGATCAATATTTATGCCAGGCATGTTGCGCATGTGCTTTGGTCTGCCCGTCGGATGCCATAAAATTATTGAACCCCCCCCAGAAAAGTTTGCTGGATGAACTGAGCCGGCTTTTGTCCGAACCAACTGTTTCTTCTAGTGGTTGTGGAAATGTCCTGCCGGATATTTTTTTGTATGATCAAAATATCGACGGTGACTTACTCAAGAGCCTGGGAGGAAGCACCGCCGATTATAGTATTTATGTAGAGGTCGAAGAAATCGGACGTATCGGACTTGAGGTGATGCTGGTCGTTCTGGCCTATGGAGCGGGAAAGGTTACCCTGGTCTGCGACATGCAGAGCCCTGTTGATGTCAGAGAGGCTTTGAAACAGCAGGTAGAGCAAGGAAGAGAAATTCTTCAAGGGCTGAACATGCCGGTTGACTGTATCAATTTTGTCCTTTGGTCGCAATCTTCCCGGCCGAATGCTTCAGAAGCAGAAACCTCCGTACAATATGTAAACAATTTTCCAAGAGCCGCTTCGCGCAGGTCAATAGCCCAAGCAGACTTTTCCTTTGATCATGATAAAAGAACATTAATCCGCCTTGCAGCCGAGCATCTTTTCAGTGCACACGGAATAGCGGAGCCTGTCATTTCGTTACGGGCCGGTGCTCCGTTTGGTGTAGTCGAAATTGATGAGTCCTGCAGCCTCTGCATGGCCTGCGCTGGTATCTGTCCTTCCAGTGCCCTTGTTGCAGGAGGTGATGAACCAAGTCTTTCCCTGGTGGAATCGCGTTGCCATCAATGCGGTTTTTGTGTTGAGGTCTGCCCGGAAAATGCTCTTCGACTGCTGCCCCGTCTTCTTTGCAATATTGAAGCTGCGGATACTAAGGTCCTGTTAAGGAAGGTTGAATCATTTAAATGTATTGTATGTGGTGAGCCCTTTGCTTCAAAATCCATGATCAGCCGTATGCAGGAAAAACTGCACGGACACTGGATGTACCAAAGTAATCAGCAGGTAAAACGGCTGCAGATGTGCCGAACCTGCCGTACCCGTGATGCATTGACCCTGACGAAAAATTAGTCGGGATACCTTGGGAGAGAGAATAATCTTTCAGGCAACTCACAGCAGGAGATTTTACTCATGAAACAGTCAGTGGTCGCTCAGAATCAATCCAATTGGTATGCCCCGCACGCTTATATTCGTACGGACAGTTACGTACTGCTGGCGGCTTTGCTGACAGATACACCCTCCGAAAACGTGATAGAACTGGTGCAGAATCTGGGGTGGGGTGAAGATCTTCCAGAAAGAATGAATCAGGCATTGGCCGCGCTCAACCATGCCGGAACCTCTTGTTCACTTAACACCATTGCCGAGGAATATCATCGGCTCTTTGTGGGGTTAGGGCATGGAGAGCTGCTCCCTTACGGATCGTGGTACCTGGAAAAAATGATCCAGTCAACTCCGCTTGCCGCCATTCGTAAGGATCTTACGCGGCAGGGGATCGTTCGCCAAACTGACAGCTACGAACCGGAAGACCATGCCGGCGCCCTGTGTGAGATTATGGCCCTGCTCAGTTATCCGGGAAATGAAATATCTGACCATGAACAGGCGGCATTTTTTAATCAACATCTCAGCACTTGGATGCCTCAGTTTTTTATGGATCTTCAGACCGTGAAAAAAAGTCAATTTTATCGTGTGGTCGGAGAGTTCGGTCGTTGCTTCATCGAAGGTGAAATCGAATATCTGCAGTACCTGTCATGTGTTGATAAACTCGTATTACCTGAAATTTCAGATGGCTGATTCTTGCAACGCCATCATGTATTGATTCGCCATGTCTGTCCTGACAACCCAAAGGGAGGAACGCACTATGACTGCTCAATATTCCATTGAAAGGCGAAAATTTCTAAAAACCATGGTGATTATAGGTGGAGCAGTAGCTTCCCTTTCAGGAGCAACGGAAGTGGTTGCGGACGGGAAACGGATGCCTTCCCTGGAAAAGTCATCAGATGGTTATAGAGAGACCGATCATATCAAAAAATATTACCAATCCGCTAGAATTTGATGAATAACCCCGAAAGCATAACAACTCGGGACTAATGGAGAGGTGGAAATGAAACATTTTGGGAAAAAATGGCTTAAGCGGATCGAAGACCAAAACCTGCCCAAAGACAAGAGCATTGACCGCAGAACCTTCCTGCGCCGCGGCAGTGCTGTATTGGGAAGCGGAGCTTTAATGGGGCTTTTGCCGTTATCCGTTGTGCGGAGGGCATCGGCTCAGGAGAAACTAAACGTTCCTCAGCCTGAAACTCCAATCGAAATAAGACGAACAATATGTACCCATTGTTCGGTGGGATGCGGCGTTATTGCCGAAGTGCAGAATGGTGTCTGGACGGGGCAGGAACCGGATTTTGAATCACCGATCAATCTTGGCGCACATTGCGCTAAAGGGGCATCGGTCAGGCACCATGGCATCGGCAGCCGACGACTGAAATTTCCCATGAAATTGGTGAATGGCTCCTGGCAGCGGCTTAGCTGGCAGGAGGCTATTGATGAAATAGGCAATAAACTGCTTGAAATCCGTAAAACCTCCGGACCGGATTCGGTTTTCTGGTGCGGCTCTTCCAAGGCAAGTAATGAGGGAGCCTACCTGCAGCGGAAGTTTGCTGCCTTCTGGGGGACGAACAATATTGATCATCAGGCCCGCATCTGCCATTCCACAACGGTTGCCGGAGTTGCCAGCACCTGGGGCTACGGCGCGATGACCAATTCCTATAACGATATGCACCAGTCCAAGGCGATGCTGTTTGTCGGCAGTAATGCGGCTGAAGCGCATCCGGTTGCCATGCAGCACATATTGAGAGGAAAAGAAAACGGCGCTAAAATGATCGTCGTCGATCCGCGCTATACCCGTACTGCCGCTCATGCCGATATTTTTGCCCGCCTGCGTCCCGGAACCGATGTGCCTTTCATATATGGTCTGCTCTGGCATATCTTTAAAAACGGCTGGGAGGATAAAGAATATATAGCCAGCAAGGTGTGGGCCATGGATGACATCCGGGCCGAAGCGGAAAATTGGCCTCCGGATAAGGTCGAAGATGTCACCGGTATGCCTGAAGCAAAAGTCTATGAGATTGCCAAAACCATGGCCGAGAATCGTCCCGGCACCATTGTCTGGTGCATGGGCGGTACGCAGCACCATATCGGCAACAATATCACCAGGATTTATTGTGTATTGCAGCTTGCTTTAGGTAATATAGGGAAATCAGGTGGGGGAACGAATATTTTCCGCGGTCATGATAACGTGCAGGGCGCAACCGATGTCGGACCAAACAGTCATACTCTTCCGGGTTATTATGGTCTGGTCGAGGGTGCCTGGAAGCATTGGGCCCGGGTGTGGGATGTCGATTATGAATGGCTTCAAAACCGGTTCGACAGGAGCAATCAGTATGATGCCGGTGACGGAGATATGCAGTGGTCCATGAATATCTCCGGTATTCCCGTATCTCGCTGGATCGATGGGGTTCTTGAAGATAAGGAAAACTTATCCCAGCGCGACAATTTTAGAGCAGTCTTTTTTCAGGGACATGCCTGCAACAGCCAGACCCGCGGGCCCGAGATGAAAAATGCTCTCGAAAAGCTGGAAATGGTGGTGATCTCAGATCCGTATCCCACCCATATGGCGGTGATGAGTGATCGAAAAAATAATACCTATCTGCTGCCGACTTCCACCCAGTTTGAAAGTTATGGCTCAGTTACCGCCTCAAATCGCTCCCTGCAATGGCGGGAAAAAGTTATCGAACCGCTTTACGAATCAAAACCAGACCATGTCATTCTCTATCTGATGGCTAAAAAACTGGGTTTTGCCGACGAAATGTTCAAAAATATCCAGGTAAAAGACGGGGAACCGCTGATCGAAGACGTTCTGCGTGAGATAAACAGGGGAACCTGGACAATCGGTTATACCGGACAGAGTCCCGAAAGACTCAAGCTGCACGCCTTAAACCGGAGGACTTTTAATACTACGACTCTCCTTGCAGAAGGGGGACCATGCGACGGCGATTATTACGGTCTTCCCTGGCCGTGTTGGGGCACACCCGACTTAAAGCATCCCGGCACGCCGATTTTGTATGACCCCAGCAAGTCGGTCGCGGAAGGAGGTTTAACTTTCAGGGCGCGGTTCGGTACGGAGCGTGACGGGGATAATCTGCTGGCTGAGGGTGTTTATTCAGTTGGATCGGAAATTACCGGCGGGTATCCTGAATTTTCCCATGAGCTGCTGAAACAATTAAACTGGTGGAATGATCTTTCTGCGGAAGAACAGCAGGCGGCAGAAGGAAAGAACTGGAAAACAGATCTTTCCGGCGGCATTCAGCGGGTTGCCATCAAACACGGCTGTGCACCTTTTGGCAACGCCAAGGCCAGGTGTGTTGTCTGGGAGTATCCGGACCCGGTGCCCATTCATCGTGAACCGCTCTATACCCCGCGATTCGATCTCGTTTCCCAATATCCGACATATGCTGACCGCAAGGCATTCTGGAGATTGCCAACCCGTTATAATTCGATCCAGGCAGAGGATCACAGCCAAAAATATCCCCTGGTTTTTACCAGCGGACGGCTTGTCGAATATGAGGGAGGCGGGGCGGAAACACGTTCAAATATATGGCTGGCCAAACTGCAGCCGGAGATGTTTGCCGAGATCAATCCCAAGGATGCCAACGATGCCGGTATCTCTCACTGGCAGTATATCTGGCTGGAAGGAGCTGAAGGAGGAAGGATCAAGGTGCGGGCGATGATCACCCCCCGGGTTGGTCCGGGGGTCGTTTGGACTCCCTTTCATTTTGGCGGCTGGTTTCAGGGAAAGGATCTTCATGATCGTTATCCGGAAGGCACTGCGCCGTATGTTCGCGGAGAAGCCTGTAATACCGCCACCACCTATGGCTACGATTCAGTGACCCAGATGCAGGAAACCAAATCCACGCTGTGCCGTATCAGCCCGGTGTGAAAGGAGAAAAATCATGGCACGAATGAAATTCCTCTGCGACACGGAACGCTGCATTGAATGCAATGGTTGTGTCACGGCCTGCAATAATGAACATGATGTCCCTGAAGGAATAAACCGAAGGCATGTGGTAACCCTGCAGGATGGCGAGGGCGGTGAAAAATCCATGTCCGTTGCCTGTATGCACTGTACCGATGCACCGTGTGCTGCCGTCTGTCCGGTTGACTGTTTCTACACTACCCCGGACGGAATTGTGCTGCATGACAAGGAGCTGTGCATTGGCTGCGGCTATTGTTTTTACGCCTGTCCATTCGGAGCGCCTCAGTTCCAGGAACAAAAAGCCTTTGGAGTCCGTACCAAGATGGATAAGTGCACCTTCTGTGCCGGTGGACCGCCTGCGGATAATTCGGTGGAAGAATACCAGCAGTATGGCCGCAACCGCATTGCCGAAGGTAAGCTGCCGCTATGTGCCGAAATGTGTGCCACCAAGGCATTGCTGGGCGGAGATGGCACCATCGTCTCGGACATATACCGGGAACGGATAGTCAGACGCGGAGGCAGGCCTGATGCTGTCTGGGGTTGGAATACCGCCTATGATTTCGAGAAGGAGTAAATTCTATGAGAAAATACATAAGCGCAGTGGTTTTGCTGCTCATTTTCATCGGGATTACTGCCTGTTCCGATGATCCCAGAGAATTCAGCATACATGAACCGGGGGAGTATAAAGGCATAGAAGATCCTCTGCTTGCCGAAGGGACGCATCAGGAACTGAAGGATCGCTTTATGAAGGTGCAAACCGATCGCTGAATTGTTTGCAGGTTAACCTGAGGAGGGAGCTATGAAAATGCTCAACAAAAACCGGCTGAACGGGTTTCTGTTTATGAGTACCTTGCTTTTCTTTCTGCTGGGCGGCGTCTTTTTGCTGCTGGCAATCGGTGCCGATGCGGTCAATCCCCGGGCCGACTTCTGGCGGCTGGTTCGGGACGGCATTTCGGGGTACACCGCCGTTTCGTCGGAAGGCCATTCGGTCCTGATTCATAATGGGGGTGAAAACTGGCGGGAAATACGCAACCTGCTCATTATCAACATCACGCCGTGGTTAATGGGAGGGGTTTTGGCAGTCATTGTAATATTTCACCTGATCGTCGGTGGTGATAAACTTGAGGAACCCCGCACCGGAATAATGATCAAGCGTTACAGTCTTGCCGAACGATTATTGCACTGGTATACCGCTATCCTCTTCATAATATTGGCCATTACCGGCTTGAGTATTCTGCTTGGCCGTGCGGGTTTGATTCCTCTGGTGGGACATGCAGCTTTCTCAACTTATCTCAGTGCAGCTAAGATTGTTCATAATGTGAGCGGGCCATTTTTTCTGGTCGGACTCCTTATTGAGGTGGTGATCTGGTTTCGTGACAATCTCATCCGCATGCTTGACCTGAGATGGTTCAAAAACCTCGGTGGAATGGTTGGAAGCAGCCCCCGTCCCCATTCCGGGAAAGTCAATGGCGGCGAAAAAGCCTGGTTCTGGTTGATGACCATTTTTGGTGCCGGAGTAGGAGTTACCGGTCTGTTGCTCGATTTCCCTCTCTGGGAACAGACCCGGTTTACCATGCAGCTTTCCCTTGCCATTCATGCGATAGTGGGAGTACTTTTTGTTACAGCTTCTTTTGGTCATATCTATATGGGAACCCTGGGGTCGGAAGGAGGTTTTGTGGGAATGTGGCGAGGTCGGGTCGATGCGGCCTGGGCTAAGCAACACGCAGATCTCTGGTATAAAGAAGTTGCAGAAAAAGATGAACGATTGGAATAGAATCCACTATCCGACAAAACCACTGTCCCATATTATTTTCGAAGTTCCGTAGGGGCGGGTTCTAAAACCGCCCTTTCTCTTAATCATCCCGCAAACCAAGATGTCACTCAATCACACCCATCAATCAGGAAACAACCCAAAACAGACAATAAATTACAATCAATCCTTCGGCATAGGCGTCCTGCTCAATGTACTTTTTGTTGTTATCGAAGCAGGCTATGGGATCTCTGCAAAATCCATGGCACTTATAGCAGATGCCGGTCACAACTTGAGTGATGTCTTCAGCCTGTTGCTCGCATGGGGGGCTGCATATCTGGCAACTAAACCTGCAACGGAGAAGAAGACCTACGGTTTTAGGAAAATAACAATAATGGCTTCATTGGCCAGTGCCATTATGCTCCTCATTGCTCTCGGAGGAATTACCTGGGAAGCTTTTGGCCGGTTATTTGATCCACAACCGGTTGCAGGAATGACGGTAATTGTGGTTGCAGCTATAGGGGTTGTTATCAACGCTCTTACCGCCTTGCTTTTTGTCTCCGGGCAAAAATATGATCTGAATATCAAAGGGGCATTTTTGCATATGGTAGCGGATGCAGGTGTCTCTTTTGGTGTGGTTGTGGCCGGTATTCTTATCCTGCAGACAGGGTGGTTGTTTATTGATCCTCTCATCAGTCTTTTTATTGTGGCCGTCGTTCTGATCGGCACATGGTCTCTTCTTCGCGATTCCTTCAATCTTGCTATTGACTCGGTTCCGGAAAATATCGATATAGCAGGAGTCAGGAACTATCTGGTGAGTATTGAAAACGTTTGCGAGATTCATGATCTGCATGTCTGGCCGTTGAGTACAACAGCAACAGCGTTGTCTGTTCATCTGGTGATAAATGATGTTCCATTGGAGAAGGATTTTCTATCAAAAATACAACAAACATTACATGACCGGTTCAGCATCGAACATTCGACCATCCAGCTTGAGAAAAGAGAAGATAGTCCTTGTATTCTAGATTCCGATCAACAATAAAAAGCCCCACAGTGTATCCTGTCAAACAGGACACATCCCGAAAAACAGGACAGGCTGTGAGGCTTTATTGAGCGTTGCCGGAATACGGCTTAACCTCCGAAGTCGTAGTCAAAGAGTACATTTGTTGTCTCTTTGTAACGATCTTCCAGACTCCCCAGCTTGCCTTTGATTTCTTCTCTCTCGGGGCTCCACTCTGTTGGGCATGAGGTACGCAAACCATCGAGTCGATCTTCGAGTTCGGTCAACAGGATATGCAGGCCGTTGATTTCCTCATACATCTTTTGTTTGTCACCGGTGGGTGCCTTGTCCATCTTGCGGATAACATCATAAAGCTTTGACTTCCATAAGGTTAATTCCATATCGACGTTCCGGCAGTAGTCTTTGATTTCCATTTTGTCCTCCTTGCAAAAGTTGCATATATGTGTAGAAAACACGCTGCCCTGGCTGTGTCTCTTAAGAAAGCACAACCTGTCGTGCCCGGTTGCTTAGAACACGACAACTTTTGGATTAACTATTTCTCTCGATTTTTGATCGGAATAATAAGTGTTGGTATCGGAGAATGCCGGATGACATTTTCAGCCACTGATCCTAACAATAAATGCGACAAACCTGATCGTCCATGAGTTGCCATGACAATCAGATCAACCTCGTTTTCTTTTGCGAAGGTAATAATCACCTCCGCGGCTTTACCCATTTTGATAAAGGTCTCAACCTCAATATTATCCGGCACTTTACTTTTAACCAGCTCTTCTAATGCCTCCTGCGCCCCTTTTTTGAGCTCGTCCTCATATTTTGGAATATCCAGGCCGGACATTGGCGGACCAGTGTCGGTAAGAGTCGGTACCTCAGTTACTACCTGCAGCCCATAGAGCTTTGCGTTAAATTCTTTAGCCACTTCAATGGCCGCTTCAAGAGCTTGGTTGGCAGATTCACTGGCATCGGATGGCCATAGAATTTTATTTACAGGGAACATGTCGTCTCCTTTTCATTTCAGTAGCAATATGGCTAAAGAGCAGGTTTGTCCTTCTGTTTGATGCTTTATTATTATTTCTATCAATTCTTATGCCACATTACAGGAATTGATTTTGAACTATTCGTCTCAGAGGCCGAGGAAACATGCAGGTCCTTCCTTGAAGGTGGCCTCTTTTGTGCATAAAATTGTAATCATCGAAAAGCGAGTAAGCCACCGCAGGCCATATGACTTGCCTGAGCGGTAAAACGGAGGAGAATGTGTTTACCAATAACATCACATTGTTTAGTGTTTTTGGTTTCAATATCCGCATCAATATCAGCTGGATTTTTATTGCCATTCTTATAACCTGGTCGTTGTCCACGGGATTTTTTCCATATTATTA
>JBARUR010000159.1:0-31513 GCA_049645845.1 Desulforhopalus sp.
GTTTTTGCCTTTCGCTCAAATATAAGCGTGCTGGTCATGAGATGTCATTTTTCTATTGGTGTTCAAGAGTCCATATATTTCCAATAGATCATAACCGGAAGAAGCGGTGACAGATAGGAATTTCTCCAGATTATCGCTGTTTGTGTACAGTTGATGGAGGTTATGAATAGTAGAACGGCCTTACATTGTTCTTCGGAGAGAGGGAGAGGCTGACTACAGGGAAGGGGCACAATTGCTGGTCATGTTGCTTGTTTTCTATTTATCTATGGGACTATTGATGCTTTCTTTCTCTTGGGATTATCACTCATGCATTGTTTTTCTTATATGTAAGCATGCCCTGCAAGAATATGGAATTAAGCGACAAATTCAAGGGACAGAGAAACAACTCGTTCTGAATCCCTGTGTAAACATTGGTCTTCAAGGCCAGGTTTATAGCTCTTGGAGCTAACAGCTAGTTGATTGATATATCCAAAATTCTGATGATGTCTCAGACTGTTACAGAATCCCTACTTGACTTATCTTTTTTCAATTCTGTTATCTGTCCCTTTCTCGGTTTGTGGCGGGGACAAGAGCAAAAATGCGGGCCGCCAACACCTCCTGTTTGGCAACCCAAGTACCGCTTGTTTAATGAATTCATGACAGTAAAAAATCATAAAAATCTATCCTTTATATTTTTATCAGGAAGTAGGCACTCGTTTTTTTTGCCAAACCACCGATACCTGTTTTTTGAAATTATTGAATAGACTAAATTTCTGACAGGCTTTGGGATAAATTTTAAAACATGCAGGAATCTCCACAGGCCATCGAGATCCTTCGCTATTTCCACAGCAGCATCGCTCTTGACATACACTTGGTCTTTTTTAAGCAGGATGACGGTACCATCTTTGAAAGTATCGAAACGATGCAGGCGCTGAACGTCCTTCCCTCTAACTGATTGGGCAGATACAAATTTAAATCTCGCATGGCGGTCATTTTTGATGATAAATTTTACAGAATACTCACAGAGATTGCAGACACCGTCAAAAATAATAAGTGGTTGTTCTGTCTTTTCCATCTATATTCTCCAAAGCCTGCCTTCACGTCAAACACCTCAACCCGACGAATGAAATCATTGTTTCTTTTCTCCTGCTACTCAGGCCAGGGGGAGTTGCTGGAAATGCTGATGAGCACTCTATACCGGTACGCAGGCCTGATGACAAGCTGGCGTAGCAGTGGGAAGAGAATCGAGCAACTCAAAACGTCAGGAGCTTCATGCCTTCTTCACGAAGGTTTTGGGCAACAACTGGAGGTTTAGCAATGCTTACACCATCAATAAGAACGGCATCTTCTGTGCCTTTGTTTGGAAGAAAAAGCGGACACACCTCTATACTGGCGCCACTCTTAATCAACCCCAGAAGAAGCATCTGAGGAGACTTGTTGAGCGGTTTAAGCATAGTCTGCTCACTGTTTTTTATGGCCAGTTCTCCAGCAGGGCCGCAGAGGAGCATATGGATACTCTTTCCCTGACTAATAGTCTGGGTTGACAAGACCATTGCCATCATCTGCGTCTGTGCGTCAGGTGTTGTGACAATAACAAAAAGACCTTTAGTTTCATGATCAGCAGCATGAGATTGTAGTGACATCAGGACAATCATCAGCAGAGCCAAAAGTGCAGCGGTACATTTCATAGAACGCATCATGTCATTTCTCCTTTTTTTCAATCATTGTTGAAGCGAACTCCTGAGGCAAAAATCGGGGATCCAAAATAGATCACGATAGTTACTATAACACTCATTTCCGGAAAAAATTAAGAAGCCCTGAAAGTGATCTTATGCAACGCTTTTTTATTCTTTCAATAAAAATGTCTAATTCCTGAAAAAAGAATCACATACGGGGTTTTGTTGATTTGCGCCGACTCATTCGGTCGGATGTATAGTCGAGAAAAAGTACAACAACACCAGCGGGCAGTAGGTACTACAGCTAACCATTTTATCCCCGATTTTATGCCCTAGATAAATCTCAATAATAATGCCAGAATAGCAGCTTATGTGATCGATGATGTCTATTCCTCAATTCGTTCATTTAAGAGATTAAATCAAGCTACGAGCAGGTTATCCATAGAAAAATGCTGAGAAATGCCGCAATTCTTCGTTTGAGTCGAGCATATCCTTTGTTCTTGAAAGTGGTGAATGTTTCCTTTTTAACCTTCCATTTGGGATTTGCTCTCCAACGCACAATCAGGAATATTTTATCTTCAGCAACGACGACCGTCGCCGCAGATTTTGAAGCCGGAGTTTGTGCCCTGCATTGAAGGTGCACTCTTGAATGCTTAATATTTCCAGAGCAATATATTCTTATATTTACGGCGCCTGCGGTTGGGGTGCAAAGGGGTAGGTGTATTCAGGATTGTTGAATATCTATCCGATATATATGAGCATTTTGTATTTTCTTCATCCACCCATGAACGAGGTATGTCATAATGGATAAAAACGAAACAGCCACAGATCAAGGTGCTTCTTCCACGGAGTGGCAAAAGTCAATGTTCGAGTATTTAAACCCTCTATTCAAATCATGGACAGAAATGCTTCAACCTCCAGAGAACAACGATCCATTACAACCCAAAGGGCGGTTAGATGAATCGTTGCAAGCTACTGCCAAAATGTGGCAGACCACTATTGAAGCGATGGGTGAACCATCAGCGCTGGAAAACTTCCAAAAAGCCGCAGGGATGATGCCGAATTTTAGCCTTGATTTGACTCAAATGTGTTTTCAGGGCATTGCCAAACTGCAGGGCCAGGCCGGTGAATGGATTAAGAAGCGGGGTGCTGCCCTCACTTCAGCTGACATACAGGAACTGGATAGCGAATTGATCAAAAATTTGACTGAATCCTACGATAAAGAATTGAGTCGATTCCTGAAGATTCCCCAGATCGGACTGAACCGTTTCTATCAGGAGCGCATCCTGCTTGCCATCGATAAACAGAATTCCTTACAATTGAAGTTATCGGAATTTCAACATATCCTCTACCGGCCCATCGAGAAGTCGCTCAACAGTCTGCAGCAAAAAATGGTGGAAATGGCCGAAGCAGGTCCATTAGATGAAAATTCCAAAACATACTATAAGTTATGGATTAAGCTATTAGAAGGCCATTACATGGAACTGTTCAAACAGCCTGAATATGCCGAGACCATGAATAAAACCCTTAGTGCCCTAAATGATTATGTCGGTGCTCGACAGACCGTAATTAACGATCACTTAAAACAGGTAAATATTCCCAGTAATCTTGATTTGGATGAACTTTCCAAAGAAATTTACCTTCTTAAAAAACGTGTGCGTTTATTAGAAAAAAAGACCCAAAACATTGAACAAGATACTTTATAACGACGTTTTTAAAGATAAAGGGATGATATCTTCAAATTGTAACTCAACAATTTTAAAGGGGATGGCAGCATGACACAGCCTAAAATACCGGTTGATTTGATCATGAAAAATTTAGCCAAGGAGACTGAATCCGTTCAAAAGAGGATGGACAAAGCTGCGGATGTACTCCTGGGTGATCTGAAGACCGATATTGCCACCACACCATATGAGATTGTATACCAACAGGACCGGGTTAAACTTAAGCACTACAAACCAATCAAAAAGAAAAAAGTCCAAACACCCCTGTTGCTTATTTATGCTTTAATTAACCGGGAGACCATGCTGGATCTTTCGCCGGGGCGCAGTGTGGTAGAAAAATTTTTACAGCAAGGCGTCGAATTATATATGGTTGACTGGGGTTATCCAACCCGCAAAGACCGTTATCTCGGGATTGATGATCATGTAAATGTTTACATCAACGATATCGTCGATTTTATTCGTGAGCGCGAGAAGGTGGCCAAGATCAACCTCATGGGGATATGTATGGGCGGAACTTTCAGTGTCATCTATTCCGCCCTGCATCCGGAAAAGATACAAAACTTGATCACCACGGTTACACCTACCTCCTTTGATATAGATACCGGCCTGCTGAATATATGGATGCGCAAGGTACCCGCCGACCAGATTACGGACAACTTCGGCAACATCCCCGGGGATATGTTGAATTTTGGTTTCTTGCTACTTAACCCTGCGAGACTTATGATAGACAAGTATGTCGGATTCTTTGAATGTCTTGATGACAAAGAGTTTGTTGAAAATTTCATTCGCATGGAAAAGTGGATCTTTGACAGTCCGGATATCCCTGGTGAAACCTTTCGTGAATTCATCAAGGACTGCTTCCAGGAGAATCTGCTGATCCAAAATAAGATGGTGGTGGGGGGCAAACGGGTAGATTTAAAAAAACTGACCATGCCATTGCTCAATATCTATGGAAAATTCGACCATCTCGTCCCCCCGGAAGCGTGTGACCAACTCACAGGGAAGGTGGGGAGTAAAGACACGGAAGATATGTGTCTGCAAACAGGTCATATAGGCATCTATGTGAGTTCCAAATGTCAGCGGGAATTAACGCCCAAAATTACCCAGTGGCTCATGGAACGAGACAAGCAGACGGCGAAGAAATCGAGAGGCGTGGTTGGTACTTTTCCGTCCAAAACCCCAAAACAGCGAACGGCCAAGGCTGCAAAGAACTAACCCGGGTTTCTCATGAACATTGTATAAATTTCACTATGATGTCGAAATTTCAATATGCTACGTTCCACTTTTTTAAAACTGAAATTTTCACAATGTTCACCAAAGGCCAGCCGATCTCACCGCGTCTCTTTCGTCGTTGAAGCAATGAACATAGGCGACTATAGTTCATTGCGTCACTTCTCGGATCGAAGTCTCGCTATGCTCGCTTATCTCACGGCAACCTCGACTGGTGAGAAATCCGGGCTAACACCCAACAAGGGGGGACTCCGTTAAGTGCTCCCTTCAGGGGGATAAGTGCCTTACAGACTTTTGCCTTGTTTTTTGTGAACGCAAATAATCTGTAAGGCACTCAAAAGAACGGCTTACTCGTCAGAATCAGGAGGAAACTGATGACAACAGAGAAAAATTATTTTCAAACGTTTTGCAATATCAGTCAGACATTCGGTACAGTAGCCACTGTCGATGAACTCTTGCACTTGATTGTGCAAAGCGCAACAGAAACCATGAATGCCAAGGGAGCCTGCCTGTTTTTGGCGGATCAAAAGCAGGATGTATTTGTTCCCAAAGTCAGATTCGGATTATCCGATAAGTACATACACGCCAATCCGATAAAAGCGAGAAAGCTGATTGGGGCTCTTCGAGAAACCGGTTTCTTAATATTTGAAGACGCCACCGCCGACCCAAGACTTGAGAACCATGAAGTCAAAAAAGAGGAAGGGATCGCTTCCATTCTTACGGTCGCTGTAATGACGGGCGGGCGCCTCATTGGCATACTGTCTATCTACATGGCCGATCGACACATGTTCACAGATGAAGAAACTATTTTTATTAAGGCATTAGCGGCCAATGGTGGCATTGCTCTTAAAAAAGCCCGCTTACTCGAACGAATTGAGAAAACTTCAACGCTTTTCCTGGAAGTCGTCTCTGCTATAAATTCAAGCCTTGATATTAAAGATATACTCCACAGCATGTCCGAAAAGTTCAGCAATGCATTTGGCATGAAAGGTGTCGTCATCAGCCTTCTTAATGAAGATTCCAACTCTTTGGAAATCGTGGCCAGTTACGGTTTGAGCGAAACCTTTATAAACAACGGATACAGTTCATCGGAAAAGAGCGTTTCCGAAGCACTGCACGGTAAAACTGTCGTTATTGAGGATCTGACCAGGCATCTGGAGGATCCCAAGGAAACATCAGCGGAAGGGATTAATTCCGTGGTTTGCGTCCCAATACGATCCAAGGAAAAGATTATCGGTGTAATGTGTCTTTATTCGTCATGCACTCGTAAATATAATCAAGATTTCCTTATGGCTATAGAAGCTATTGGTCATATAGGCGCACTGGCGATTCAGAATGCTTCAATGTATCTGGCCCTCAAAGAAGATAAGAAAAGTCTGGAAGAAGATGTTTGGAGTCATCGACTCTATTTTTAGCATGTCGCGTAACCCGGATAAATGTGTACTACCAATATGAAGCATTAAAAGGAGCAAGAAATGGACAAAGACAAGATGCAGGCCCTCAAGCAAATTATGCAAACCAACAAAATGGCTTTTGATTACAACTACACTATGATGATGGGTGCTTATGAACAAAACAAAGTCATGTTTCATATGTTTTTAAATCAATCAATGGAAGGTATACCGGCCGAAACAAAAAGCGCCATTGAGGAGTGGTTACAGACATACCGTAAAGGTTGTGATGAACTTAAAAGAATGACCGATGAGGGATACCGACTAGTGGAAAAAAGTATGTCCTCTATGGAAAAATAACGATTTGCTGACTGCAATTGTTTTTTTCGAACAAGATTGTACCGAAGCGTGTGAACTGTTGTGTCAAAGGCACCTCTTGCAGAGGCACAACAAAGCAACAGCATATATATTTTTACCACTGGCTGTAGCTTATTATGGCTCTCTTTTACATTCAAGGGTCTGGAGGAAAAAATGAAAAGAAGACAAAACTGCACGGAAGGGGTAGAAAATGATGGATAATCAAACAATAATCTCAAAATCTCTAGGGTTAAATAAGACTGCATTTACCAATACCCTGGCAATTTTCTCCACTATGCAGCAGCAAGGAGAGAGTCTTTTTAAAACAACACTGGAACAAAGTCCCTGGCTGCCTGGGAGCAGTAAGGACGCCTGTCTCTATTGGTTCGATTTCTATTCAAAATATTTAAATAGTCTCCAATCTATGGCTGATCAGAGCTTTGAGGAGATGGAACGAATTTCCTTACCACTGTTGAAGCTGGTGGAAGAAGCATCGCCGCAAGCAATAGCCACCGAAAAAAGTTCAACTCCTCTTCCTGCCAAAAAACGTCCCGCCGTCAGAGATAAAAAAGTAAGCGCAAAAGAGACCTCGGTTGCCAAAACGTTGCCTGAAAAAAAGTCGGTTTCCCAGAATGTACCAGCTGAAAAGCCAACTCCCAGGAATGCATCCGCTGCGAAGCCAGCTCCCAAGAATGCATCCGCTGAGAAGCCAGCTCCCAAGAATGCATCCGCTGAAAAACCAGCTTCCAAGGATGCATCCGCTGAAAAACCAGCTTCCCGGAATGCATCCGCTGAGAAGCCAGCTCCTCAGGATGCATCCGCTGAAAAACCAGCTCCTCAGGATGCAAACGTTGAAAAAACGGTCATCCAGGATAAACCTGATGTAAATAAATCGAATAAATAGTGTGGCGACAGCTCTGCAACCAGAAAGAGGCAGACGGTGCTGCGACGCAACAGCAAACAGAATGGATACAAAAATTTTCTTCAGTACATAAAATTTCTCATCCCCTCGTATGGGGGACTAATCCACAACAAAGGAGCAATAAAAAATGGAAACAACACAATTTGCCAAACAGACCCTGGGATTCCAAAAGACCATCCTTGAAAACAGCTTCAACGTCATGAACACGGTTCAGGATCAGACAGAGAAAATGGTCAACAGTTATTTCGATCAAATGCCATGGGTTACTGCAGATGGCAAAAAATCACTGCAGACATCACTTGATATGGCTAAGAAATTTCGAAATGATTTTAAAAAATCCATAGATGATGGTTATCTCAAAATCGAGGAAATCCTGGACGGCAAAAAGTAATCCATAAGGCTTTCAGTTTTAAAATGCCGAGAGGGAACACCTTCTCGGCATTTTAAAAAGGGTTGTCAGTCCTCCCCAGCTCACAGATTTTTTTGCCTCCCCCAAGTGATTGGTAAACGGAAGTTCCCAAACCGGAATCCATCAACGTCATAATGAATTCCCCATGAGTTATGCCACCGCTGTTTAGATGATAATCTTGTATCGTAGCTCTGTATTCATATTCCGAGTCTGATATCTGTCTGAATTGAAACCCACCGTTATGTCTCTACGTGAAGGGGGCTTATTGCTCCGGAATGGTTACAATAAGAAAAGAGTAACGGGTTATTGAACCATAATCTGCCAATCGATGCCATTTGGTTTCATGATCTAGCCAGGAAGAAAATCCTTAGCACAGAGGGGAGTATGACCGCATCAAATCAGGACAACGCAATAATTGAAGATATACAAGACAACTGTAATATCTCAGACGCCAGGGATCATGGAATCTATACCATGTGCACTATGGTGTTGAAGCTTCGCAATCTATACAAGTGGGAAAATGGTTTGGAACCGTGGCAAGAGCCGGAACCTGTTGATCTTTTGGATTGGATCGAAGCCAAAGAAAACTACTGGGAAAGGATAGCAGAAGAACCATACCATCAGCTTGATTTAAACGGATACTCATTCTCGCCGGACGATTCATCTTCTATAAATGCATACTTCAGCGATAAACAGATGGTGTACGGTGCCGGGTACGGCAGATCGATGAAGGCTGTTTACTTCCTTGCTGAAAAAATTGAACAGCGCACTGTAGCTGGTATCCCTGTGTTGATTTTGGGAAAAGAAAGAGCAAGGGAAATGGCCAGTCCCTTTGCTATGGCACAGGACGGTGTGATCTTCATCAGAAAAGAATCACTTCGTTTTTTTCTGTGGGACTATATTCAGGAATTACGGTCTTCCTGTCGCAACTCCTTTCGCCACGCACTTCAACTGTATGGGTTATTGCAAGATGGACAATTAAATCAGCAAAAGTTTAAGGATACTCTCGATAACATCGTTGAAGCTGAGCTCGACCTTTTTATCTATCACGAAGTTGGAGAAGTACTGCAAACAACCTTTGACAGTTCGACATTGCAGGTAATAATTAGTCGGTTTCCAGGTTCGATATATGAGCTGGTCAGTCGCTCTATTAAAGACATCCTAGCTGATACCCACCCGGGAGGACTGCTTTCTCATCTCATCAGCGAGAAACTGGAGACTTCATTAAGCTTCTATGTTGGTTTCCTTGATGGTTTGCGTAAAGAGCTTTTTCCTGAGATAAATTATGCCCTGGAAAAATTTCAGATTGATCGGAATTGGCAGGGGATCGAGCAGGCCAGAAGCATATGCAGAGACAATATTTTACAGTATGCCGAAAAGATAAAAACAATTTCGCAATATGTCGGACATGAATCCGATGATTATGTGCGGGATCTTTTTAATAATCAAATCTTACTGCCGTTGAGACTTGAGATACCGCAATCTCTCACTCGATGAATGTTAAGATACCTATCGATTGTTTTCAGTAGGCGCTTTTTTTGTCCTTTCACTGCATCCTTTTTTAAATGCCTGCTCTCTTTACTGGATTTAAACAAATCTCTTGGCTTTATCCAGCATGGAATAAGCTTTAAATACCATATAATGTAGATGAATCATGCCTGTAAGACCTGCATCAAAAAATGATGCACCGACATTAACTGCTGTCTCGTTTGAATCCAAAGGACATTGGGGGTATCCCAAAGAATATTTTGAAATATGGAAAACTGAGTTGACCATAACCTCTGAATACATCAAAATAAATGAGGTATTTGTTTGGGAAGAAGAAAATAAAATTATTGGTTATTATTCAATAACAAAACTCAAAGATGATGTTAAATTTGCCGGGATTATAATTGAAAAGGGATATTGGCTTGAGCATATGTTTCTCCTCCCCATATATCTTGGGCGCGGCATTGGTACGAGTCTCTTTGGTCATTTGCGGAACTGGTGCGAAATGAGGGAAATTGCTGAATTGAAAATATTGGCGGATCCTCATTCCATAGGCTTCTATAAAAAAATGGGGTGTATGTATCAACGGGAATACCCTTCAAGCATTCCAGGCCGAACCACGCCTCTACTGTCACTGGATCTCTAACTTTTGCAGTAATAACTTCCCGCCTGCACTATTTTAATTCAAGCTCATATCATCCCGGTTGTGGGGAGTGATGAAACGATTACAACAGTAAATTTTGGTATTGCTTTTTATACACAAAAGTTCTAAACAACTTTGTTGTATAGGGTATACCCCTATTGCCTATTTTCGGTAGTGAATTGGAATTGATTTCAGGAGGAAATCTGATGAGTCTTTGTGGAACAGATCAGGATAAGGAACGGATTATAAAAAGATTGCGGAGAATCGAAGGACAGGTGCGCGGTTTATCTACAATGGTGGAACAGGATAAGGACTGCATCGAAGTACTGCGGCAGATAAACTCGGTAACCGGCGCTTTGCGTGGAGTCTGGACGCAGGTCATCGGTGATCATCTTCGCGGTTGCATTGCAAAATCAATGATCGATCATGACGAGAAGCTGATCGAAGAGCTGATGGACCATCTGCAAAAAATACGCTAGCTGCAGGTAAATGTAGCAAATATCGCAAGCGGGCAGGGATTTAGGAATAAGGAAATACAGGGGGAGTCGGTAGAACCGGTATTCTTTCAAACAGGAGAATGAAAACATGATAGGTCGTTTTTCCAAACTCGGTGTGTATGAAGAGTTGTTGCAAAGTCGGGATTTTGTCAAAGTCGGTTTCGGAGCATCATTAGCTGTTGTCGGATTTCTGGTAGGAAAACTTACATCACCAGAATTGATAATTGTCAGCCACACGCTGATTTTAGCCTCGGTTGCCATCAACGGTCTGCCGGTTATTATTGGAGCTGTTAGGGGAATATTGGAGAGGAGAGTCAACGTCGATGAGTTGCTCGCTCTTGCAATTATAGCATGTCTTATCAATGGTGAATTTCTCACTGCTGCCGTGGTCAGTTCTATTATGGTGCTTGGGGCACTCATTGAGGAAGCAACTGCCGAATCTGCGCGTAAATCAATTCAGACTCTTATCAAAATTTCACCAAAACAAGCTGTTGTCCTTGTCAATGGTGAAGCCAAAACGGTTCTGGTTGAAGATGTGCGAGTTGGCGATACTCTCATCGTTAAGCCGGGTGAACAGGTTCCTGTAGATGGAATCGTGATGGAAGGAAGTTCCTCGCTCGATGAATCTGCAATTACCGGCGAGGCTATGCCGAGGGAAAAAAACACCGGCGATCAAGTGTATGCCGGAACCCTCAATCATAATGGACTACTCCGCATCAATGCTGAAAGAGTCGGGGAAAACACCACCCTGGGGCAGGTCATCAGGTTAGTTTCCGAGGCTGAAGCCCATAAACCGAAAACCACCGCCTTTATCGATAGATTCGCCAAATATTTCACGCCTCTTATTCTGGGATGTGCCCTGGTCGCCTGGCTAATTTCCGGCGATTTTAGCAGAGCTGTCGCCGTGTTGATTGTCGGTTGTCCCTGCGCCCTTATTCTTGCCGTTCCTACTGCTACTGTCGCCGCAATTGGTCGAGCGGCACGCGCCGGGATTTTAGTCAAAGGAGGGCAGCATATTGAAAACGTTGCCCTTGCAGATACCATTTTGTTTGATAAAACCGGCACCCTGACCGAGGGCAACCCTCGCGTCAATGAGATCATTCCTGCTGAAGGAGTTGCCGGAGATGATCTTCTGCGTCAAGCCGCGAGTGTTGAGTACAACTCTACTCATCCACTTGCCCGTGCTGTTATTCAGGCAGCACTCTATGCAAAAATAACAGTTGATGCCGCACTCGACTTGTTCACTGAAATTGGTCTTGGAATCCGTGGCAGCGTCAATGGTAACCTCATTGAGGTAGGCAGTGTATATCTTTATGGCGGAATAGTCGGTGTCCCTTTGTCCCTCCAGCCCCGTCTCAATGAAATTAAAGAACAGGGTGCTACTCCGCTTATGGTCTACCGTGACAAACAACCTCTTGGTTTTTTAAGCGTTTCCGACCGGGTGAGGAGCGGGGCGGGAAAAACAATTGAAGGCCTGAAAGAACTGGGTCTCAAGGATATTGGTATTCTCTCGGGTGACCACGACAAATCGGTCGAACTGGTTGGTCGGCAGGTAGGTATTACCCGACTGTGGTCAGGACTTAAGCCGGATGATAAGTTGCGGATTATTCAGGAGATGCAACAAAAGAAGGCCAGGGTTATCTTTGTTGGCGACGGTATAAATGATGCTCCGGCTCTAGCTATTGCCGATACCGGAATAGCCATGGGAGGCAAGGGTACCGAGGTAGCTCTTGAAACTGCCGATATAGCCTTGATGGGTGATGACATCGGAAAACTGCCTTTTTTAATTTCTCTGGGGCGGAGGATGCTCTTTATCATTAAGCTCAATATTGCATTCGGCCTTATTTTCAATTTGGTCGCAGTTCTGGCTGGGGCAAGCGGAATGATAACGCCCATTATGGGTGCGGTCGTACATAATATCGGTTCGGTCCTGGTGGTTCTTTCTTCTGCGAGCATCGGTTTTTTCAAAGAGGATTCCGGTAATATGCCAAAGAACTATAATTATTTTAAACCACTTAAAATCAATACGAAAATTTAATCAACGGTCTCGGTTTGAACAGCTTAAAATTGCATTTATTGTGTTAGCCGTTGCATGGCTATATTTCTTGTTTACGTATGTTGATTATAAATTTCGTATGGAAATTTTACTTCAGCAGACGTATGTTATGATCATCCTTGATGATCCAGTAACAACGGGCTTTATTTGGTTAATTTTTTGAATAATTATTGAAAAGGGCATTTTGCCAACTTTTGAGATTGGAGTATTAAAGAACTATGAATATTAAAAAAGTGGTGGACGATATTTATCGTCTTTCTGTAAATATTGAAGACAAAAATTATCTGTTTGAAGGTATCTGGCCAATTCCCCATGGCATTTCCATTAACGGCTACCTGATCAAGGGAGAAAAAAATGTCATCATTGATCTAACCCAGGATATTTTTAATTTCCCAAAGGAAATTACCCATCAGATGGAGGGGGTTACGCTGGGTGTTGAGGATATCGACATAATTGTATTAAACCATATGGAGCCCGATCATACCGGCTGGCTTCGGGAGTTCTGCAACAAAAACAGTAAGGCGGTTATTTACTGCACCAAAAAGGCAATCCCGTTGCTGGAGGCTTTTGCTGGAGTGCCTCCTGAAAGGGCGATCGCCATTACCGACGGCATGGTACTTGAAGTAGGAGATTATGAGCTGCAATTCTTTGATACTCCGAATCTCCACTGGCCCGAGACTATGATGACCTATGAACGTAAACGAGGCATTCTCTTTTCCTGCGATGCCTTTGGTTCATACGGCAGCATTGATGAGGACGCTATTTTTGACGACCAGATCTCCCAGGAAAAACACCAGTTTTTTGAGCAGGAAGCCCTTCGTTATTATGCGAACATCGTGGCCACTTTTTCCGCTTTTGTCCTCAAAGGCCTTGAGAAGCTGAAAGGGTTGGATGTCAAGATGATATGTCCCTCCCACGGTATTATCTGGCGCGATAATCCCGCCGTAATTATAGAGCACTACAAGCGTTATGCCGAATATAGCAAAGGTCCGGCAGAACGTGAAGTAACTGTTGTTTGGAGCAGTATGTACGGTAATACCAAGCAGGTTTTGAATATGGTCGTCGAAGTCTTGCGGAAACGGGATATTCAAGTCCATGTCTTCCAGGTGCCTGGTGACGAAATCGGCTCTGTTTTGGCCAGTGCCTGGAAATCAGCAGGTTTGATATTCGGTATGCCTACCTATGAATACAAAATGTTTCCTCCGATGGCTCACACCATCGAGGAGCTGATGGTCAAAAAAGTCACCAACAGAAAAGTGTTTCGTTTCGGGTCTTACGGATGGGTAGGCGGTGCGCAGAGGGATTTTGAGGCTAAAACTGAAAAATCAGGATGGGACATTCTCGGTCATTATGAATGGCAGGGGGCTCCCACCGATGAGGATCAGGAAGCGATGAAAAAAGCGTTGGAATC
This sequence comes from Desulforhopalus sp., assembly GCA_049645845.1. GTDB lineage: Bacteria > Desulfobacterota > Desulfobulbia > Desulfobulbales > Desulfocapsaceae > Desulforhopalus_A. The sequence goes on from JBARUR010000159.1 coordinate 13,784, forward strand.
TTATTGCGACACGCTGATTGAATTTACCGGGTAAATCGACAGAAACGTTCAACGGTATCTCCCATGTGCACGATCAGACGGCCGGGCATAAGCTCACTATCGGAGTCTGTGCTTACCTGCCCGTCCGCCTGCTTGTGCGCTTCTAGAACACTGTTAAATGTTTACAGGTCAGGAGTTATGCGGACATTATTCCCGGTTGAACATTGACTGAAATTGCATGAAAAGGATAAAAAAAACTTACTTTTTAGAAGCAAAACTGCTATAGCATTGCCACCTGCTTAGGCAGGGCACCGGTCGCAGACCTACCCGGGTTACTAAAACAAGGACAATAAATATGAAAACTGTAGTTATCTGTTCCGGCGGACTGGACTCCGTCACTCTCGCCTATAAAGTTGCTGCCGAAAATGAGCTGATAGCCCTCATTTCCTTTGATTACGGCCAACGTCATAAAAAAGAAATCACCTTTGCCGAAATATGTGCAAAAAATCTCGCAACCAAACATCTGGTTATCGATATATCCCATATAGGTGCATTACTCAGCGGATCTGCTCTCACAGATGAAATAGATGTTCCCGATGGTCATTATGCGGAAGAAACCATGAAAGTTACAGTGGTACCGAACCGTAATGCCATTATGCTTGCCATAGCCTATGGTATCGCATCTGCACGCGGGGCTGATGCAGTTGCTGCGGCGGTACATGGCGGCGACCATTTTATTTATCCCGATTGTCGTCCAGCTTTTATCGACGCATTTCAAATAATGCAAAATTGTGCCCTGGAAGATCTGGCGAATATTGAACTTTATACACCCTTTTTGAATGTTGCCAAAGCAGATATTGTTGCAACAGGCCACAAGCTGGCCGTGCCATTTGCTTCGACCTGGTCATGTTATAAAGGTGGAGAGCTGCACTGCGGTCGATGCGGAACTTGTGTTGAGCGTCTTGAGGCTTTCGCTGTTGCCAGTGTCGCCGACCCGACCGAATATGCGGATCGCAATTTTTGGAAAACAGCCGTCAATAACGCTAATCAATAAAGAGAATTAAAATGTATAGAATTGCTAAGGAGTTTTCCTTTTCGGCCTCTCATCAATTGCTGAGTTTACCTGCCGAGCACCCTTGTTCACGACTCCATGGTCACAATTATTCAGTTGAAATTGAACTGACAGCGGAACAACTCAACCCCCATGGTTTTGTTCGCGATTATCGTGACCTGAGTATGTTTAAGAAATACCTCGATGAGAATATCGACCATCAGCATTTAAATGATTTTTTTGATAATGATTCGGTTACTGCCGAATATCTGGCAAAGCAATTCTATGACTGGTGCAGGGCGCTTTGGCCTGAAGTAAGTGCGGTACGAGTCAGCGAGTCTTCCAGGTCCTGGGCGGAATATCGGCCATGAACGATCCCCGCATGATCTGCATCAGTGAAATCTTTGGTCCGACAATCCAGGGTGAAGGCGCTCTTATCGGACAGCCGACGGTGTTCGTTCGCACGGGCGGATGCGATTATCATTGTTCGTGGTGTGACACTCTGCATGCTGTTGAGGGAGCTTACCGAAAAAATTGGCAGGAGATGACGGCGGAGGAAGTTTTTAAGCACGTTGTTGTCTTATCGGGTGGTCATCCTTTGATGATTTCGCTTTCCGGCGGTAATCCTGCAATTCAGCCTCTTGGAAGTTTGATTGCACTTGGCAAAATGGAAGGATATACCTTCGGACTGGAAACCCAGGGAAGTATTGCCAAAGACTGGTTTGCCGAACTGGACCTCCTTACATTGAGCCCCAAACCTCCATCAAGCGGCATGCGCACAAACTGGCAGAGGTTGCAGGAGTGTATAGATGCAGCTCAAAAAACAACTGTTGTCCTGAAATTGGTGGTTCTTGACGAGGCGGATTTTAGCTATGCTCAACAGGTAGCTGAACGTTTCCCGAATTTTCCGGTTTATCTGCAACCCTGTAATCCCGTTCCGTCATCAGAAGGTGATGTCGAGGTCGATTTTCAGTCGATGACTCTTCAGCTTCGCTGGCTTGTTGATAAGGTGCTTGAAGCCCAATGGTATAAAGCAAGTGTTTTGCCTCAACTCCATGTACTGTTATGGGGACAAAAACGGGGTGTATAAGGCAATGGTGCGACGCCATCAACGAATACTCATAAGAATGCAAGGAAGTTGCAAAATGGGAGAGCAGTAATGAGTGCAGAGACAATATATAATAATCTTACCCAGCTTGGCGCCAAAACCTCCTTGCCGGAAAGTCCGGAAAAAGCGGTTTTGGAGAGGGTGCCCAACCCCCAAAAAGGAATCCCCTATCTGGTTCGCTTTACAGCTCCGGAGTTTACCTCCCTCTGTCCAATAACCGGTCAACCGGATTTTGCTCATATCATGATCGATTATTTGCCGGGAGACTGGCTAGTGGAGAGTAAGTCATTGAAGCTTTATCTTGGTTCCTTTCGCAATCATGGTTCTTTTCATGAAGATTGTACAATTTCCATTGCACGTCGTCTGATTGAATTCATCCAGCCACAGTGGTTGCGAATAGGCGGTTACTGGTACCCACGGGGCGGGATGCCAATCGATATTTTTTACCAGACCGGAGAACCGCCGCAAGGTCTTTGGCTCCCTGAACAGGGAGTAGCAAATTACCGTGGCCGTGGGTAAATCACTGTTTATTTTAATTTTGTACTATTGCTGGCAGTTTCTTTTTGTCTGCCAGCAGCATTTCATGGAAATCACCGGAAGGAAGAGGTTTGGCAAAGAGGTATCCCTGAGCTTTAGTACAGCCGATTTCATGTAATGTTTGTTGCTGGTCTTTGGTTTCAACTCCCTCAGCCACGACTTTGATTTTCATCGCACAAGCAATCGAGATAATTATCTTGACCAGCTCAAGGGTGCTGGAGTTCTCATCACAGATGTGATCGATAAAACTTTTATCAATTTTTAAAGTCTGTATTGGTAAGCTATGGAGGTAATTCAAAGAAGAATAGCCCGTTCCAAAATCATCTAAAGATATGGCAACACCTAATTCCCTCAACCTCGCAAGTGAAGAGGTGGCTTGATCAAAATCCTTCATCATAGCAGTTTCTGTTACCTCAAGCTCAAGGCATGATGACGGTAGCCCCGTTTCATTCAAAATTTCTTCTACCTGTGCAACAAAATCACCACTGCGGAAATGTTTGGTAGAGATATTTACTGAAATAACCAGCGGTCCCAGGCCATCTTTAAGCCATTGTGCTGTTTGACTGCAGGCTTTTTTGAGAACAAAAAGGTCAATAGGGATAATCAGCCCATTTGCTTCGGCAAAAGGAATGAATTCACCAGGTGCTATTATGCCGCCATCAGCATTTTTCCCACGAACCAGTGCCTCCATTCCATAAATCCTTTCATTATCAAGAATCACTTTGGGCTGATAAAAAACTTCAAAATTATCTGTGGCGATCGCCTGACGAAGATCCCTGTCGAGGATCAATCGACGTTGAGCCTGTTCATTGAGGACATGGGTGTAAAGATTATATCTGTTTTTACCTTGTTGCTTTGATTCGTACATTGCAAGATCTGCATTTTTCAGAAGAATCTCAGCTGTCTTGCCTGTCTCAGGGTAGATGGAAATTCCGATGCTGACACCTAAATGAAATTCTGCGCCTTCAAGAGCATACGGAGTCATAAAATCAGCTATTATTTCGTCCGCAATAATGCAAAGACGATTTATATCCTGTGGAGCTTCAACAATGATGACAAATTCATCGCCGCCAAGTCTAGCCAATGTATCCGATTTACGAATTCTTTTGCTTATTCTCTCAGCAACAAACTGCAAGATTTGATCACCCGCTTGATGCCCAAGGCTATCATTCACATCTTTGAACTCATCAATATCAAGGAGCAAAACACCTAAGATGGAATTGTTTCGATGTGCATTGTTAATCGCGTGCTTCAGGCGATCATTGAAAAGCTGTCTATTGGGCAAACCTGTCAGGGAATCAGTAAAAGCTTTTTTTCTGAGTTCTTCTTCGGCATTTTTTTGATCAGTAATATCCAAAAGAGAACATGAACTGTTGGATGTTCCGGGAATTAAAGCCACCGTCAGAACAGCATAACGGGTCTGGCCATTGTTGTCCAAATAACGGGTTTCATACGATCTTGGTGCCAGTGTCTCTTTGAGGCGTCTTAAATGATGCCATTTATTCATTTGTTCAAGTTCTTCCGGATGAATAAAAGCTGTAAATGATCGACCTTCAATGTCCTCTCCCTTAGGGATTTCCATTACCTTGTAAAACTCCTGGTTGGCTAACTGAATAGTTTTATCTTCAGCGACAACCACACAGGGATTACCTGTATTCATAAACAGTGTCTTGTATCTTTCTTCAGAAGCGGACAGGAACAGCTGCATTTTCTGAAGTTCAGAAAAATTCTTCCGCAGAATGAGCAGCATCTTCAGGATGCTTTGGGATAAATTTCCAATTTCGTCATTATCTTTCAAAACAGTATAGTTGGAGGAATCTGCATTTTGAACGGAGTCAACCTGCTCATTAAGGTAGGCAATTCTTTTAAGAACTTTGTTTTCGAGAAATAAGAGAAGCAATAGCCCGGTAAGAGCACCTGTTGACAATATGACCACCAGAAGAGTCTGCAAGACTTCCATTCCGGAATTGTAAATATTTCGAGGTGAGGTAACGATCATGAACGAGACGATATCTCCTTTCAGGTCATAGAGTTGCCCGGTGCATCGGATACTATCGCCAGTCCTTTCAATCAAGGGGAAGTTGGCTGGATCGCCTTTCATCGTATTTAGATTATCAGGCAATGATGGTGAGCCGGCGTTAATCAATTGAAGATTGAGTTCAGTGCGTAACTGCAGTTCTACGACGGTATTTGCATCAATCGCTTTTGCCATGATAATCCACCCTGTAGACGGACCGGCAAGATTACTGGTCAGGACGGGCTTACAGGAGAGAATAAAAGGATGGTCATGGAGCGAAACGATTCCACTGAATCCTTTTCCATCTATATTAAGAGCATTATTTTCAATCAGAGAAGCAAAAAGAATTGTTGTTTCAGGTAGGAGAGGCCTGAGCTTCTCTTCTCCTGAAGGAAGATATTTACCCCAGATAAGCTTTTTGTTGATATCCAGCAGGGCTATTATGTTGTTTTGCTGAGTGATGTAGGTTTCAACCGGCAGATTAGATGCAATATATTCCTGGTTTCCATCCTGTAAAAAACGATATGTATCATCCCAATTTGCCCAATCCGTAACCAGGAAATCAAGGCTTGATGTAATAGCGGCGACGGCGTTTAAGCTTCGTCTCAGGTTGGAGTTGATGAGGTTCTCTTCCAGATCAATAAACTTTTTATCGGTCAGATTCCGTGTCGTCATGAACAGAACCGCTATAAGTAATCCGAAAGAAACAACTACAAGGAGGAAAATCGATCTGCGTAACTTCATATTGAATTTTAAATAGCTTCGTATAGTTTCCCTTCAGCTCTCAAAGGGTGTATTGCCGGACAAAATAATTAAGGGTGCATTGTTTGATCATAGCATTTTTTTATCCTATGAAGAAATCCAATTTCTCTTAATGGATACACAGGATATTGTGGCAATGAACGATAGTATGCATATGCCAAAGTTTTTGTGTTTTTTTTGCATGTAGAGGTCTCACTGCATATATTTCAATGAGCGTCCGCCGTATCTTTTAATATTATGATTTCATCTGACTTCTATATCGGATAATCGCCACAACAACTTCAAGTATTTCAAAATCGACAATGATTATGGATTCAGTTAAATGTCGATTTTGTCTTTTATGGAAGGGAGGTTCCCTGATGTCGCAATCCAGAACACAGCTGCCCGAAAAATTTTTAACCCTGGCCGAAATGATGAATATCGGTGACCGGGAACTCGCACGGCGTAAAGAATTTCTTGAATTCGATCTCGAAGACGAGAAGCGTTTAAACAAACTGGCGCCGCTCTCCATGAATTATGCTGAAGAAGTCATCGAAGCTTTTTATGAGCATTTGCTGAAATTTGAGGAAATGAGAGCCTTCTTTCCCGATAAAGCTTCACTTGCCCGGGTTAAAGCAAAGCAGAAAGCGTACTTTATTCGACTGACTCAGGGCAATTACGATCTCGACTATGTGGAGGAGAGATTAAAAATCGGTTCAGTGCATGAGCAGATAGATCTTCCTGTAAAATCCTATCTCGGCATGTATAGCTTTTATTTGCGAGAGGCATGGAAGCATATTAGCGAAGCGGACAAAACTCATCCCGACGAGGCTATGGCGATGTTTTTTTCCCTGATGAAACTTGTCTTTCTTGATATATCATTAACGATTGATACTTATATTGATTCCCGCGAGAGAACTATTAAATCTCTCCAGCAGGAGGCAATCCGGGAGCTTTCCACACCAGTCCTGCCGTTTCGCGAAGGAATGCTCCTTCTGCCTATAATCGGTCAGATCGATTCACAGCGGGCAAGGCAACTGACAGAACATCTGCTGGAGTCGATTCGTGCTAATAGAGCCAGGGTTATTGTTATAGATATTACCGGTGTCGCTACCGTCGATTCGCGGGTAGCCAATCATCTTGTCCAGACAGTTGAGGCCGCCCGGCTAATGGGGGCAGAGGTGGTGGTTTCGGGAATATCTCCGGAGATCGCCTTGACCATGGTTACACTGGGGATAGATTTAGGGTCGGTTCACACTGTAGGCGATCTTCAAAATGGTATAGAACATGCCGAAAAGCTGATGGGGTACCGGGTGAAACAATTCAGCAATGACAATGCCCATGGGGATCGCGCAAAATGAAGGTTCCTATCCTGAAACAGGGTGATTTTCTTATCGCATCAATTCAAGGCGCCTTGACGGATTCCGATTTGACCAGCCTGCAGGAGAATCTGGTTCTTGCAGTCCGTAAAAACAGGTCTAAAGGGGTCGTTATCGATGTGACCGTGCTCGATGTTATGGATTCTTTTGCTGCTCGGACACTGCGTTCAATTAGCTTGATGACCCGTTTGATGGGTGCGAACCTGGTGATCGTCGGTATTCAGCCGGAGGTAGCGTTTGCCATGGTTCAGCTAGGCCTAAAATTGGAAGGAACCATGACGGGGCTAGATCTTGAGAGCGGTATCGCCATGCTGAAGGCAGTAGATCAAAAGCAGGAACGTGGCCGTAATGGACGATGAATTTATCACTATAACCTCTGATGCAAGTGTTATGGCTGCCCGCCAAAAAGGGCGTGAGTTGGCAGTAGCAGTTGGCATTTCGGGAAGCGATCTGACGCTCATGGCGACAGCAATTTCTGAGATAGCCCGTAATATCGTGCAATATGCCGGCCACGGCGAACTTGAATTTCGTCATGTCGTGCGGGGAGGTAAACGTGGACTAATGATCATCGCACGGGATAATGGTCCCGGAATAGGCGATCTCCGACAGGCTATGCAGGACGGTTTCTCAACCTCCCGTGGAATGGGGCTGGGACTACCCGGAGCCCGCCGGCTTATGGATGATTTCGAAATTGTATCAGAAGTTGGCAAGGGAACAACAGTTTCGATGACAAAATGGGAGTATTAGAAATGCATTCCCCTGACAAGGAAACATTAATTTGGGGTGTAGCGACCCGGGCATTACCCGGTGAAACCGAATGCGGCGACTGCCATGTCGTTGAGCAAACCACGAAAGGCTGGTTGCTTGCTGTCGCAGACGGATTGGGGCACGGATCGGAGGCAGCCTTTGCCAGCACAATATTTCAAGATGTACTCATCAGGTATAAGAATGAAACACCTGAGAAACTGATCAAGCTCAGTCATGATGCACTGAAAAATACCAGGGGCATTGCATGTACCATCATGACCATTGACAGCCAACAGAATCTGCTGAGTTGGGTTGCGGTCGGTAATGTTGAAGGAATAGTCCGCCATAGTAATCCAGCGGCATCATGTATCGAATATGTCACCATGCGCGGCGGCATCGTCGGGTATCGGCTTCCTGAACTACAAACATCGTATTTACGGTTGACTGAAGGTGATACCCTGGCGTTGGCCACTGACGGCATAGATGGTGATTTTGTCGGCAATGTTTCTTTTGTTCATCCACCCGATGTGCTTGCAGACCGCATTCTTGACTATTATGCCAAACCTGCCGACGATGCCCTGATACTGATTGCCCGCTGGCAGGCTCAACATGATATGGAGTAATAACGTGGTGACTCTCTCTGCAGATACCGCTTCCACCTTCATGTATACGTATCGAATAGCCTTGGAAGAGTTTGTCAGGGACGGTGCAGGGGAAGAGGGGCTGATGCATGCATACGAACTGGGGCGGCAGGCTGTTGTCGAACAACTCAATATTCTGGATCTGGTTGCCACACATCAAAACATTGTGATGAATACTTTTGCTGCGGATGGCACCGGGCAGCAGAAAGACATCTATTTACGACGCAGCGAAGAGTTTCTGGCGGAGGTAATGGCTCCTTTCGAGATGATGCATCGTGGGTTCGATGACGCTATTCGTCAGCTGCAGGAAGTAAATATGTTGCTTGAACAGCGGGTGGAGGAACGGACTCAGGCTTTGCAGGACAGCCAGCGCAGAAGCTCTGACCTGGCTCGTCTCTATTTGATTCTCAGCAACATTAACTCCGCTATAGTGCGATTACGCACCCGTGAAGAGTTATTTAAGGAGGCCTGCCGGATCGCAGTCAATCAGGGAGGATATCCAATGGCCGGGGTTATTCTGCGCGATCCTGAAGTTTCAGGGCTTCCTGAAAACTGGTTTCAATTTGCTCATGAGGGCTCGTCTTCTGATGGCGTACCCATTAATTCCGTCTCTCCTGGGGTCCGCGATGCACTTTTGGAGGTATATAACACCGGCAAACACTTGATTCGACATAGGGACATTGATGACAGTGCGATCTGTAATGGGAAAGTTATTGTATATTCAGCTTATGCATTGTTTCCCTTGATTCTTGATGAAGAAGTAAACGGCGTTTTAGCCCTTTTTTCTGCTGAAACCGACTCATTTATTCCTGATGAAATGAGGCTTCTGCTGGAAATGGCCGGCGATCTTTCATTTTCGCTCGAACATATCCAAAAAGATAAAAAACTCAACTACCTCGCCAATTACGATATACTCACGGGGCTGCCCAACCTCAACCTTCTGCTGGAGCGCCTTCCTGTGCAGCTCCAGACTGCTCGGAGATCCGGGACAATGGTCGCCATGATGCTGGTGGATCTGGTGCATTTCTCGGATGTAAATGATACATATGGCCGTCATGTCGGTGATGATCTTCTGAAACAGGTCAGTATCAGGCTCAGTGATTCCGCCTCCACCTGTGAGACAATTGCGAGAATCGGAGCAGATCGTTTCGCCCTGACTTTTACGCAAATCACTGAAACAAATCAGGTGGCACATATATTGGAGCGTGATGTTCTTGGCATCTTTACCTCTGTTTTTCAAGCCGAAGGAACCGATATCCATCTTTCAGCTCAGGTAGGTGTATCGCTCTTTCCCTCCGACGCTTCTGATGCAGCGACGCTTTACAAAAATACTGAAATAGCCCTTAAAGGCGCCAAAAATAAGGGGGAAACCTACCTGCTGTTCGATCCGACCATGAACGAGCGCATCATCCATGCGGTCACAATGGAAGCTAAACTCCGCAGGGCGATTGATCGAGACCAGCTGGTGATACATTATCAGCCAAAAGTTTCTACTGAAGCTAACCGAATCATCGGAATGGAAGCCCTTCTTCGTTATGCAGATCCCGAAATCGGCATTGTGCCTCCAAAGAGTTTTATCCATTTGCTGGAAGAAACCGGGATGATCGTCGAAGTCGGGTTTTGGATTATTCGGCGGGTGATGGAGGATATACGTCTCTGGCATCGGCTCAATCTCAATCCCCCAAGAGTGGCGGTCAATGTTTCGCCGATTCAGTTGGAGCAGAAGAACTTTTTAGATTCTTTGCAGCGATTACTAAGGAATACCTCCGGTCGAAGTGACAGACTGGATATAGAGATAACAGAAAGCGCGGTGATGACGGAGGTCCAAAAGAACATCCCGAAGCTGAAAGCCTTACGAGAAATGGGTTTTCAGATTGCCATTGACGATTTTGGTACAGGCTATTCTTCGCTGAGTTATCTCAGTCGCTTGCCGGTTAATGCCCTCAAAATCGATCGTTCCTTTATCGTAGACATGACCGAGCATCCCAATAACCTTGCTATTGTAACTGCCATCATTTCTCTGGCTCACTCTCTTGGGCTCGAAGTGGTTGCAGAAGGAGTGGAACTGGAAGAACAGGCTAAACTGCTTCGGCTCCTGCGCTGTGATCTCATCCAGGGTAATCTCTACAGCCCGCCGCTCCCAGCGGAACAGATCATCCCTTTGCTTAAGCGGGGTCAATTATAAATCCCAATTAAGAAGGCATTCTCAGGTGTAATAAACGCCTGATAACTATCCAAGCTAAAAGTGTAACAGAAGCCGAACCCATCCCCAGTAAGCCAAGAACAAGCACTGCATCCTTCCAGCCCAGCGAGATAAACCACATAGAGCATGCACCGGTCAAAAAGAACACAAACACCATCAGTGACGATGCCGCACCAACATCATGTTCTACCTGCTCAATGATAAGATTATTGCCCGGCGGCCTCCCGAAGGCAAAGAAAAAGGTGAGAAACCACATCGGCAGTGCAAGCCGAAATGGTTGTGGAATGGTGGTAATAAGCATTGGTACGGAAGCAAAGAGAACTCCAAGATAACTGATTGACAAGAGACTGGTCAGCTTGAAGCGGCGAACGAATCTTGAAAAAATCAGCGGCGCGATCATGAAGGCTGAAGCGTTGCAGGCAAAAATATATCCGTATTCCTGTTCGGTGTACCCAAGATTATTAATATAAATGTCGGAAGAAACAGCAATAAACGCAAAGAAGGGGATGCCTATACTGGCTAGCGCAAGGGTTAGCGTAAAAAATTGTGCATTGCGGATCAGTCGCATATAACCGGCAAACACCCTGTTGAGTTTTTCTGTGCTGAGTTCCCGAAGCGACTCGTTCATGAACCAGACTCCCGTTGCTGCAATCATACCAAGAACAGCCTGAAGCACAAATACCCAACGCCAGGAGAATGATTCAATAATCCAGCCGCCGATTATCGGAGCTATCATGGGAGCAGCGGCAACGATTACCCCGAGTTGCAGGAAAATCCGCTGTCTGAGGTTGCCGTCAAAAAGATCCTTGCAGATAGCAAAGGCGATCGAGGAAGCGGCTGCGGCTCCGGCTCCCTGAAGGATCCGCGCAAAAATCATATGCTGCACATTATTTGCAACAGCGCAAATTAGACTGGCAATGATGAAGATCCCGAGACCGGTAAGTAAAGGAGGCCGCCTGCCGTATCGGTCTGAAAGTGGTCCGTAAATCAGCAGGAATCCGCAATAAGTGACGAAAAATCCAATCAGGGTCAGGTTAACAACGGCAAGCGGCTGCTGCCATAAATCAACCAGCAGGGGAATTGCCGCCAGATACATATCTGTTGACAGCGGTGGAAAAGCCGCAAGAAGGGCAAGTAGAGCTATTGTTTTTTTCATATCATGCGGTCCTCATCGAAAATAAGCACACTTGTTCTTCTGAGGATAATAGTTGGTTGTTATAGTCAAAATTGCAGGAATTCGATATCTCAAAACCGGTCATACTACCACTTAGCCCTCAGTCTGCAAGATTCTTTAAACTTTCGGCTGGAATTGCGGAAAGTCCAAACGGAAAATTATAGATAAAGAAAATTAAATAGGATAAGTTTGCCGAAAATTATCTTCTGGATCTTTTAGTAAGTATATAAGTTTGGATGATCGGTTTAACAGCAGAAACATAATTATCGTGCGGATGGGAATGAAAATGGAGAAAAAGTTAGCAGTTGGGAAAAAACTGGAGAATCAGGAACCCCAAGTGCCCAATCAACGCTATGAACTCAGGATTTTACAAGCTTTACGTCGTATCATCAGGGCGGTAGATATCCATTCACACAAATTGACGACCAGGCATAAGATCACCGGTCCGCAGCTTGGCTGCCTGATGGCGATAAAAGAAAGCGGTCCTGTGACCAGCGCAAAACTGGCGCAGAAGGTTTATCTAAGCCCCAGTACCATTGTCGGCATTATCGATAGATTGGAAGAGAAAAAACTGGTCCAGCGTAATCGTGACATTAAAGATCGCCGTCTTATTCATATTTGTATTACCGAAGCCGGCGAAGAATTAATAGCAGCAGCGCCATCTCTCCTGCAGGACACTCTTGTCGATGCCCTGGTCGAACTTCCGGAATCAGAGCAGATTTCGATTACACTCACATTGGAAAAACTTGTCAATTTGATGGAAGCGAACAATATCGGCGCCGCTCCGGTACTCGAAACCGGCCCCATCACACCTGAAAAATAATATCTTCTAAATCCTTAAACAGGGAATAAGTCAGAACTCTTTTATTCCCCTCAAACTATACTCGCCTAACTGATTGTTGGTAGTAAATTTGGCCATAGATGGCCAGTACAACTGCTCTGCGAGGATATGGCAACCTTGACATATCATAAAGTTTCTGCTAATGTAATTTCCGTCAACATTATTGGTGCACGAACGATTAGTGTTTTGAATAAATGTCCATGATTCTATCGACAGCCAATAAATCCAGGAAATTTAAGACGAAAGAGTCCATACGAACCTCGATTTTAATGTAAATGAATTGCGGCTCAAACGTCAATTATCATACCGCTTTTAGCGGTTTAACCAGCGTATAGCGCAATGGCCCGCCCGGCCAAAGAGGCATTTAAAATTGCACTCCGGGGGAAGGGTACGTTGTAAGCAAGGAAGTGCTACATTATGACAGTAAATATTTTTTCCAACAATCAACAACAAATAGCAGAAAATATCAGTGACGAAAAAGTTGTACTCTCTCAATGGAAAAATTGGCATTGGCAGCTCAAAAATTCAATCAATCGGGTTGAAACATTTGAAAAGCTGCTGAATATCGAGCTTACGCCGCATGAGAAAAAGCAGGTTGAGCTGACAATGGAAAAGTTTCCCATGTCAATTACCCCTTACTATCTTTCACTGATTGATCGAAATGATTTTCGAAACGACCCTGTTTTTCGTCAAGCATTCCCTGACTCTCAGGAGCTGCAAATTGAAAAGTGCGAAATGTCCGATCCTTTGGCTGAAGATGATGACAGTCCGGTTCCGGGAATCACTCATCGATATCCCGACCGGGTTCTTTTTCATGTCAGCAATGTATGTTCGATGTATTGCAGGCATTGTACAAGGAAACGAAAAGTAGGTGATACTGATTCTATTCCTAATCGTGAGCAGCTCCTTGAAGGGATTGAATATATACGTAACAATCCTGAAGTGCGTGATGTACTGCTCTCAGGTGGTGATCCTTTGATGCTGAGCGATGTTCAGCTTGATTGGCTCCTCACCGAGTTGAGGCAGATCAAACATCTTCAGGTCGTTCGAATCGGGACGCGAATGCCGGTTGTTCTGCCTTATAGGATTACTGATGAATTGGTTGAAATGCTGAAAAAGCATCATCCACTCTGGATTAATACCCATTTCAACCATCCTCGCGAGATGACCAGTTCCTCCCGTCAGGCGCTTAAAAAACTAGCCGATGCAGGAATCCCTCTTGGAAATCAGACGGTACTTTTGGCAGGGGTCAATGATTGTCCGAGGATTATCAAATCTCTGGTTCACAAGCTTGTTGAAAATCGTGTACGCCCCTATTACCTCTATCAATGCGATCTTTCCGAAGGATTATCGCATTTCCGTACCCCTATCGGTAAGGGTATAGAGATTATGGAGTCATTGATTGGGCATACCAGCGGATTTTCTATACCGACCTATGTGGTAGATGCACCTGGCGGTGGCGGTAAAATTCCCCTCACTCCTAATTATCTTATTTCTTTATCGACCAACAAGGTAGTTTTAAGGAATTATGAAGGGGTGATTACAACTTACAAAGAACCGGATAGTTATAAAGAAATCTTTTGCGATCGCAAGTGCGGAAATTGCGATCTGCAGCTCAAGCTTGAAGATGGAGATGAAACAGCAATTACCGGAATAGAAAGATTACTCTCAGACTATGATAAAACAATCAGTCTGACACCAAGTAATAATGCGCGGATGGATCGACGCGATGAAAATTGATCAGGTTGAAACGTTCGGCCATTCAGTAATTCAGCACGGTCCTTTAAGTGACCGTGTTTATCTGATGAAACTGGACAAAGATGATGTGCCGCAGATTCTCACCCATATGCATGAACTGGCGGGGCGGCATGGATATTCAAAAATATTCGCTAAGATACCGGCTTCTGCAGGAAGGCATTTCGAGCAAAATGGTTATAGGACTGAGGCGGTTATTCCGGATTTTTATAACGGCAGGGAAGATGGTCTTTTCATGGCTCAATATTATCAAGCCGACCGCATGAATGACGCTGCTGTCGAACAGATCGAGGCAGTTAAAGCTACATGTGATACCAAAAACTGCCGACCGTTTAACGAGATCGATCGGAGCCTGGAATGCCGTCTTGCTACATCGCATGACTGTCTTGATATGAGTGAACTTTATCGGCAAGTTTTCAAAAGCTATCCTTTTCCGATAGATAATCCCGAGTATTTGCGCCAGACAATGGACGAGAATGTTATTTATGCAGGAATCTGGGAAGATGGAAAATTATTGGCGCTCTCCTCGGCAGAAGTCGATAAAAAAGCGGCAAACGCGGAAATGACAGATTTTGCAACTCATCCAGAATGTCGTGGACGCAGTTTTGCCGGTATTCTACTGCAAAAATTAGAGAAATTAATGGCAGAGTCGGGGATTAAGACTTGCTATACAATTGCCAGGGCAACCAGCTTCGGAATGAATATTACTTTTGCTAAAAATAATTACACCTTCGCTGGTACCCTGATTAACAATACGCAGATTTCAGGATCATTGGAAAGTATGAATGTCTGGCATAAAAGGATATAGCCACTTTCACAGGTCCAGGTTCAGCAGATACCAGCTAATCCTGCAACCAGTCTGGTTGCAGGATTAGCTAACCTAACCTATCAAGAGATAGCGTTCTTTTTTTAGCAGCCTTCGATTACAGGCCGTTTATTAGTCTCCTTCACAGTGTCGTCAGACTCTTCTATCTCCTCTTCAGCTTCTTCACCACGCATTTCAGCAGCTCTTTCCTGAGATTGTATTACTGTTTCGTTCTCAGTAGTTTCTTGTTCCTCGTCAGCGCCGCAACCATAAGTAAACATCAAAAGCAGCGCAGCAAGCGCAATCATAAATTTTTTCATTGCTCGTCCTCCTTCGGTAGAGTTAAAGTGTCCATGCGTGAAAACTCGGTAACTAAGTGACAGGTTTTCTGGAGTAAGGTAATAATCATATCCAATATATGTAACTCTTATTGTAAAAAAATATAGGTCAATCACTCTTTATAATATTTACACAATATGGCTATTTTATTATGTGCAGCGTAATATTTCAATCGATTCCGACAATTATTTTGATTGTTAGCGTTTCTGTTAGGTAATATGCTGCTTCTCAGTAGATTGAATTAAGATAGTATTTTTGCAGAATTAATTAGAATAGAACAAGTTAGTGAAAAGCGAAGTCACTCTTCACAATAAAGAACAAAAGAGTTGTGTGTTCCAAAGGCACACAAACAGATCGGTGTGATAAATCAGGTCTGGCAAAAATGGCAGAAAAACATCAGGTTTTTCTGCCATCATCGGGTTATCTTGTCCAAACCTCAGGCTCATAGCTGCCCAGAGTACAATATTCAATTCTGTAAGGATCTATTACAATTACTGAATATTTGGGGTCATCGGGGCCATCAAAAATTGGAGCCAGCATGTCGTTCCAGAAGTTGTGACGTTCATCTTTGTCCGTGGTCACTCGAGCTTGTCCCTGTATCTGCAAATACGGCTGCATCTCTCCGAGACTGCTGACGCCACAGGTTAGATGAACATTGGGATCGTTTTCGATTTGTTTTACTTTACGGGAATCCACAAACGTTGCGCATCGAATCATTAAATCTCCATCTCCGACAGTTACAACATAACGTACCCAGGGATTGTTTTTTTCCGTCACCGTTGCCAAGGCTGCAAGCTGTGGCTTATGGAGAACATTAAGAATTCGCTGTTTTAAATCTGACATATGCATGCTCCTTTTTTTTAATTTTCCATAGGGGCGGATCAGTACAATGAAAAGATGCAGTACAAAACATAAAGTGCTTGCACATTTAAACAAGTCCTTGATTGACAATTAGTGTCTTACTCCAGAAAACCTGTTATTAAAAACAAAAATTCTGGAGAATACTAATTAAAATTAGAGTTTTAATAGAACCTCCATGGCACTTATACCCCCTTGTGGGGTGTTTAATAAAAATAAACATTTTCCATAGATACAAAGATGTTTTTAAATTTTCTGTTATGTGAGCTTATAAATGTTGAATTATTCAGATGCATATGAAAAAAAAATCGAATTTCTGGAACAGTTTTTCGATTCCATCAAAAACAACAGTGTTTTACATAATTCAACGAATAACCTAAGCCTGTTGCGCAATCAGGTAAGGTCGATATTAAATGAACTGCTGGTATGGGGGAGGCCTTATCTTGTAAATACTCGCGGTCTTCAGTGGCCCTATGAACAGTGTGCCCTTGTAGCCCCGGAACTTGAACAGATCTACCATCAAAACCCAGGTACATTAGCGCAAAAAGAAGCTCTATTGTTTTTGTCCTTTCTGCCGGTTCCAAACCAATGGCGCTGGCTTGCTCAATCTATTGACACGTTGGCTGATAACAACGAAATAATAAGTTTCTTGGCAACTGAACAGCAAACGATTCAATCAAAATTGACACAAAAACCTCAGTCTACATTTAAACTCAGGCATTTTATTCAGATTTTAAAATCGCCTCGATTGCCATATGAAAAAGGAGTGCTGCGCATTTTTTCTCTTCCTTATCTATTTTTAAATAAGGAATTGTTATCGAATATTGCTGAACACTACATATTGTTTGTAGAGCCGCCTATGGGCGTAGTCTTCCGTCATGCCTGGTGGCGTTTTTTTACGGAGCAGAAAGACCCTTGTGTTTTTGGACTTGGCGGCGAAGAGGATCGACGATTTGTTGCCATGCAGGCAAATACCCATGTTCTACCACTGGCACACGGGGATTTTTTATCGAATGAGATCTTCCCTGATCCAAAGGTGATTAAAGATATAGATATAGTTTTTAATTCAACTTTTGACGATATGCCGCGCAAACGCCATGCATTCATGTTGGAGCTATTAGCCGATCGACGCCTCAGCACTAAAAAAGTGTTGTTTATTGGACGTGGTTCAGAGAGTAATGTTGAATATTTTAAAAATACTGTTCAGCTTAAAGGTTTGGCGGATCGCATAACTGTCCTCGCTAACTTGCGCCGCCAGGACATTCCTGTATACCTTGCTCGCTGCAAAACAGGTGTTCATTTGTCTCTTTATGAAAATACCTGTCGATGTGTTTTTGAATATTTCAGGGCCAACATCCCTTGTGTCATTTCATCAGCCACTGCGGGCATGGACAAGGAAATATTCAACGCTCAGACAGGTCATGTCGTCGATGATGACCAGCTTCCCGGAATCATAGAGCATGTACTGGATAATATTCCATCCTATGCACCGCGTGAATGGTATCTGAATCATTCCGGAAGTTTTCATAATTCACAAAAGCTCAACTCCAGCTTG
>JBARUR010000160.1:0-10670 GCA_049645845.1 Desulforhopalus sp.
TAAGGGCAGGAAATTTTATTTTTATTGATGTTTCACCTGTTGATACAACAGCTGATAGTGCCCTTCCCCTTGCTTTACTGAAAGGTGATGATAACACTTTTTCCCTTCCCGTTGAGTTCTCCAGCACAGAACCTGTAGCACAGGTTACTCTTTTTGATGAAGTCCTCACTTCATTTCAGAGACAGGTTTTAAAAGGTTCAGTATCCCCCTTACTGCTTGCTAAAGGAGATTTCACCGACCTCATCGGCAATGATATTATCGAGTTCGAGCCTGGTGAATTCATGCTTACAGAAAAAGGCCGCGAAATGCTTCTCCGTTACGGCACCTTACTCGACAACAATCCGCATATAGGACTTGAGCTGTCTGGCGGAATCGCTCCCAAAATTGACCGACAGGCCATGAACCAACAACTTACGGCAATTGAGCAGCAGCGTATTGAAAATGAAAATCGGAAACTCTTTAGAGAATGGCAGGAGAAAAAAGATAATTACGAAAGCAATCTTGAAGAACAACGGAAGAAGTCTGAAGCGGGTGAAAAAATAGTGGAGCAGGATATTCCATCGGAAATCTTGACAGGTTTTACCCCGATCCGACCGGAACCGGTTGTGGTCAGCGATGAAATGCTGCTTGACCTTCGACAAAAAAGGATCAATATCCTCTATGATTATTTTACCAACCAACTTGCACTGCAACCTGAACGAATAGTCGTTGAAAACGAGAATCAGTCCGGTGAGTCTGAGAACTTTGCCAGTAGTTCCCATGGCATTTCTATCACCCTTAGAGCAATCAATCAATGAACAAGACCTGCGACTCCGATCTCAACTCCGGCTTTTTCCCGGCAATAAGAAATGGCGTTCATCTTAAGTTTTATCGGTGTACAAGATGAGCATGAATTTTCCTCCAGACATACCTGCCCTCACCGAGTTTCTTGAACCCCTTTTAGGATGGCTTACTGTCTTTTCGCTGGTTACTTTTATCCTCAGCCTGATTCTAATACCATGGGGTATCGGCAGGCTATCGGAAGATGTTTTTCTTAAACTGCACCGAAATGACAACTCAGGTCCGCCTCCAACCGTCAGCTCTGTAATTTTGTCGATACTTCGACACGGGCTGGGACTAGTCCTCATCCTCTCAGGAATCGCCATGATATTTCTGCCCGGCCAGGGGCTGCTCACCATTATTCTTGGCACCCTTCTTCTCTCTTTCCCTGGAAAGCGAAAGCTCATTGACAGCCTGGTTTGTCAACCTAAGATAAGAAAAAGTTTAAACTGGTTAAGAAGAAAGAGACATAAGCCGCCGTTTAAGTGGCCGAAACTCTCTGGCGACTGTGATATTTAATGTCATTGTAAAAAGTTTTAACGAACCCACTACAAGTTACTGATATACCAATAATTTCAGTTTGGCATCGTAATGGGCAGGTTCATGATCACGCTTCCGAAGTATCTGACGATGCCGGTTTTGTTTATAGGCATCAGGTTATTCCAATCTCGGATGGGCGGGTTTGGAACCACGCCCCTACACCTGATTCGATCTTTTCGAGTGAAGCCTACAGAATATGGTGGCACAGGCACCGGTATTTATTGCTGATTGAGTCGAAGGCAACGTAGGGGCAGGTACCAAACCTGCCCTTTTGCAATTTCGTTCTCCAGATGATTTTCAACCAATTGCCAACTCGCAGGATTATTATCGATATATTCGCAGAGGATATTTCAAATCTTCTTCGGCGCCGTACATGTTCATGATCATGCTTTTGAAGTCTCTGACGATGCCGGTTTTATTTATAGGCATCAGGTTATCACGAGCCTTGGATGGGCGGGTTTAGAACCGCACTCCTACACCTGATTCGATCTTTTCGAGTGAAGCCTACAGGATGTGGTGGCACATGCACCGGTATTTATTGCTGATTGAGTCGAAGGCAACGGAATGGGTCACTTTTGGATTCCCGTCTGTAAATCCAGGTTCTCAACACGTCCTTCTTCGGAGTGGCTTTCCTTTTAAATTATTCAAAAACCAGGAAACTCTAGCGAACAGAAAATGGCTGATAAAGAGGATCCCCTATAAGTATGGTCTGCCATGACAAAAAAGGCAAAGAGATGAGATAGGCCTCTCCCAGGCTCATATAACCTTCAATCAGATGTCCAAAAAACAGTTCGGGAAGAGGAAAACCCTGGACATATGGTTCATGCACCGGTCCGATCGTGGCAGCTACACCCTTTTCCAACATTTGTACGCACCAAATTGGACGATTTTTATCTCTTAATGTAGAACATTCCGCACTGGCAATATGATAGCCGATCGCACCTTTCTGCCAGGAAAAACTGTCGACATATTTGGCAAGAGAATACCATCCACAATAGAGTGCCGCTTCGGGACAGCTATTTTCCGGGAAGAGTTCCTCCTGTTCATCAACTATAACCTGCATTCTCTTTTTTACTGCCGCTGCAGCTCTATGTATGGACTGGTCATATCGTTTATAACCGGACTGGTCGTTTTTCTCTTCCAAAGGCCATCGTGCATCAAAATATGCCTTTCCCTGAAGACCATTTTTTTCAGTCTCAAGGCTATCGTTTATTATCCGATAAACGATAGCTGGATCAGGTCCATCAAGACGAGTGACCAGCAGAACCTGATCTTTGTTCACCGGGAGTTTTTCTTCCTGAAATCCTAAAAAATAAGGGTTTTGAATCCAACCATCGAGTTCATAATCTCCTGCCAGGACAAGGGCGAGTTCTGAATCAACCGCTGCTCTCATATGAGTTTTTCGCAACCTGTTAAGTTCTTGTTTCTGTCCGTCCTCTATTGTGTTATTCGCCTCAAGATATTGAAGTTTTTCAAGGTAATCCGAGTCCGGCCTTGGAGGCGCGACCTTGAGGGGAACACCATAGATAAGGACAATGGCGGCAATTCTGTTCTTTGGTCGTAATTTTATGATGGTATCAAGCACCTTATTTTTGAGTATGTCATCGTACTCGGTTCTCGACATGGTCTCTTCTGTTGTAAGGGAGAGAGGAAGAAAATGAGATTGAGGGATTAATCTGTGTTCCATATAGTAACGTGCAAGAGCAACACTTCCTTCCATTTTTGGATTAGCCACCACCAGAATTTCATCCGGTTCGAGACTGAAAACCGGTATAGGAATTGATACTACAAAGAGGAATATAAATATTTTGACTTTTATAAAACAATTTTTTTTATTCACATTAGTTCCGTTAAGTACTTAAAACGTTCGGAAAATAGAATTTTTTCGGAATTCTGGAATTTGTGCTCTTTAAATTTTGCACATTATGTAATATAAAGAAGATATACGATTGAAAAATGACCGACTCCAAAGTTACCAAATGGATTCGACAACAGAAGCCGAAAAAAGCCTTTTCAAAAAAATTCCACACAAATGAGTTATAACATTTCAAATGCCATGGAACACTCAATTGATTCGACTGACTCAACTGACTCAGCTGAAGATATCAATAGATTCATTTTCAATCAAAGAAGTCTTCTCGAAAAAATACCAGCAATGGTATTGCTGGTCAAAGACAATACATCGATTGAATATATGAACCCTAGTGCCAAGGCTTTTTTAGGCGATCTCTGCAACCTGACTCAAAGTGCCTCACAAAAGCAGCGGGAAACCTGTGCCAAGTTTCTGGAAATAGTTCACCAGGCTGTCCAGAATAACCATATCGGCGATCCCCTGGAGACCACCTTCTTTGAATCTTATTTAGAATATACTCTTGCTCCGTTTCAAGGCTATAAAGGTGATTCGCTGTACTGGTTGTTCATGAGAGACCTCACCGACAATAGAAATCAATTAGAGGAACTCTCACTTTTTCACAACAGTATCGAAACAATTCTGTCGCATAAAATCCATGAGTTAAAAGAAAGCGAGTTGATGCGGCGTAAGTTAGCCAAAGAGCTTAATTCTTTAAAAGAACATCTCAAGGAACAACCTGTCGAGGGTAAAATGATTGGTTCGAGTCGTGCCCTCAGTGAACTCCGTGATATGGTGTTTCAGGTAGCCAAATCCGACGCGACTATTCTCATCACCGGAGAATCCGGAACCGGTAAAGAGCTGGTTGCCAACCTGATCAGGGAAAGCAGTAATAGAAACGATAAGCCATTCCTGAAAATTAACTGCAACACTATCTCCGACTCTCTTTTGGAGAGCGATCTTTTCGGCCATGAAAAAGGTTCTTTTACAGGAGCCGACGGCAAAAGGATAGGTAAATTCGAGGTGGTAGACGGCGGGACCATTTTCCTGGACGAGATAGGCGACATCAGCCCCAGAATGCAGGCCGCTCTCTTGAGGATAGTACAAGACGGAGAATTAATCAGGGTAGGTGGAAATTCCCCCATCAAAATCGATGTGAGAGTCATCGCGGCAACAAACAGGGATCTCTCCTCAATGGTGCAAAGCGGCGATTTTCGCCTCGATCTCTTCTATCGGCTGAATATTATAAATATTTCCATACCTCCACTGCGTGAACGCAAAGAGGATTTAATTGACCTTACAACTCACTTTATTAGAAAATATCGCCGGGCCTTCAAAAAAGAGATAAATTTTTTACCGCAGTCAATTCTGGATCGTCTCATAGAGCATGATTGGCCGGGAAACGTCCGCGAACTCGAGAATGTCATTCAACGTGCTGTGCTCATGGCCAAAAATAACTTAATTACAGAAAATGAGCTCTTTTTTGACATGTTGCCGAAAAATAAGAATTCAAAACAGGTGGATAATTATTTGCAAAAACTAAATGGCCATACGCTGAAAGACATGGTCGCCGATGTAGAAAAAGATTTCATCATTTATGCACTAAATAAGAATCACGGCAATGTCGCACAAACCGTGCGCCAGCTCGACATAGGAAAGACTGCTTTTTATGATAAAATGAAGAAATATCAAATATCTCCGAAAGATCATAAGTAAATCGAAAAATCAATTCACAGCGTTCTGGTTTTATGAATTGACCAGAGGAACACTATTTGCATAATGGAATTACGATAAGAAAAAGTTAACATTGCAGCATTTTTAATTTTCTATCTCTTCCATTTACTAGAATGCAAATATCATGACTGTATCTGATCAAAATCCCAAGAAAAAATGTCCATACTGGTCGGAAGAATCAATGAAATGCGGTATATGCAATGGCGGTCTTTTCATTCCTATGGATGATCATGTGGAAACATTTTGTATTACTCCTCACTTTTCGGCATGTCTTCAGTACACTACGAATTTAGAAAAAGAAATACTCCTCCAGGGAAAAGTTCGGAAATCCGTAGAAAACCGCCGCAAAAACATACGTATCGAGACCTCTCATAAAATAACCCTGGTCAAAATATTTGAATCAGGAAAACTTGTATCAAATTATTTACCCGAGGCAAAAACAATTGATGTAAGCGAGAGCGGTATGCGTATGGCAACCAGAAAACCACTATTGCATGACATGATGATCCGTTTTTCTTTCGACGACTCACTGCCGCGAATATTCCACGAGGTGACCGGCCGAATAGAGTGGTGCAATAAGCAGATAGACGACCCTGGATATCAAGCAGGAGTGTCTTTTAAAGAAAAGCACGTTAAAGAAGCAATGGCCCATTATCTGGGTAAAAATAATGAACGTGTGTAGCCCGCATGCATGGCAGCCTCGACTGGTGTAATTTCTGAATAACAGAACCCGGTCGGCTTTATGCAGACAAGCGATTTCTGAAGCTAATTTTCTTTTAGCCCGCATTTCTCATTAGTTCAGGCAGCGTCAGCTTCAAAGTTTTTGGTAGTGAACCATAGTTGACTATGTTCACTGGCAAAATACTGCGGAAGATGGCGCCGCCTGAACTGACCTTTGGTGAACATTGTGTCGATTAAGAGAAAAAGTGAAACAATGTCGAAACTCTTGAAAAAAGGATATTATTCTGGAAATCAACACAATGTTCATGAGAAATGTGGGTTAGCCGCACAGCAGTGATGATCAATCTCTGCTCACAGCCTTTCTTGCCGCCACAATGAGAAACAATACCGGAATGCCCATCAGTGCAGTCACCAAAAAAAATCGTTCATAACCAAAGTTTGACACCATCGTTCCGGAATATCCTCCTATCAATTTAGGGGAAAGTGTCATCATCGAACTGAAAATTGCGTACTGAACAGCCGTAAAGGAAATATTAGTAAGGCTTGAAAGAAAGGCGATAAAGGCAGTGGTAGCAATCCCGGCACTCAGGTTATCAGCTCCGATAACCACAGTCAGCATAGTCACATCCGCTCCTATCCGGGCAAGCAGCATAAAGAGCAGATTAGTGGCAGCCGAAAGAAAAGCTCCAAGGAACAAAATTTTATTTACTCCATACCTGACTGTCAGGACGCCGCCAAGAAAACCGCCTACAAGAGTCATTCCCAAACCAAAGGTTTTCGTGACACCTGCGATTACATTCTTGCTAAATCCCATATCCAGGTAAAAGACATTGGAAACAACTCCCAGGACAATGTCGGATAATCGGTAAAAACCAATAAGGACCAAAAGCAGCAAAGCTGTTTTCTTTCCGTAACGTAAGAAAAAATCCTTGATCGGCTCCAGATATGAATGTCGCACCATATCTTTATTGACAATTCCCAGGAAAATCATAATACCGGCAACAATCGCTGCAACACCGACTGCCAGGGAAAATCGAAACAGCTCTACCATAAACGAGCCGATCCTCCCTCCGTTTTCCATTGTAAAGATCTGCGGGAACAGCTTCTCCAGTTCCACAAACACGAAGCCGGAGAAAAAAAACGTGAGAGCAAAGGCCATTGAACTAAAAATAAAGAGAGCAAGAAAACGACCATAATCCATAACGGAATATTGATAGGGGGATATAATTCGATTCACTCTGGGTTCGCTTATGAGAAGAGTCGTCGCGACTCCACAGCCCATTACTGCGGCCATGCCGACATAGGTCAATTTCCAGGCCGTGTAATCATACGCCTGACTCGTTGTTCCCAAGTACCCTGCCAGAAAAAGCGACCCTGCACCAGCCACAAGCATGCCGACTCGGTATCCGGCAATATACATAGCGGCAAGCATTGCCTGTAAGGATTTTTCGGCAGATTCGATGCGGTAGGCGTCAATTACAATATCCTGGGTAGCTGACGAAAATCCAAGCATAACTGCAGCTAAAGCCATGAAGGTAAGATTTCGCCCACTTCCGGCGGGATCAACAAAGGCCATAGAGAGGATCGCTATGATAATGAGCAGCTGTGATACCAGCAGCCATGCTCTCCTCCGGCCAAGTATCCGTGTCAATACAGGTAAAGGCAACAGGTCAACCAGTGGTGCCCAGAGAAATTTAAAGGAATAACCAAGAGCAGCCCAGCTGAAAAAAGTCACCGCAGCTCTGGCCACACCTGCTTCACGAAGCCAAACCGAGAGGGTTGAAAAAATCAGCAGGATAGGCAGTCCGGCAGAAAATCCGAGAAAAAGCATGGCGATTGCTTTTGGGTTCAACCAGGCCCTCCAGGTTTCACTCCATGACCGTTTTACTATTACTTCTTGGCTCATTATTGTCTTTTCCTCTTAATAAGATTATGGTATTTGACCGAAACCTTACAAAATAGCTGCAGGCAAATATCATTATCACCTGCGATGTACTTAATACAAGATACCCCAACTGTCCATAACCTGTTCTCTTGAAGATGACTATACGAATCTACAATACCCTCTCTGGAAAAAAGGAAGTCCTGCAGACGCTCGAACCAGGCCATGTCCGGCTCTATGTGTGCGGCATTACTTCTTATGATTATTGCCATATAGGCCATGCACGCTCGGCCCTGGCCTTTGACATGATAGTGCGTTACTTAAAATATCGGGGCTACAAGGTGACGTTTGTCCGAAACTTCACTGATATTGACGACAAAATAATAGCTCGAGCCAAGGAACAGAACACCACCTCCGAAGAACTTGCAAACCGTTTTATCAATGAGTTCTATACAGACATGGATAAACTCGGGGTTGATCGCCCCGATATTGAACCGAAAGCGACCGACCACATCAAAGAGATGACTGATATCATCAGTGAACTCATTGACAAGGGCATGGCGTATCAGGCAGGAAACGATGTTTATTATGTAGTCGATAGTTTCCCAGAATATGGCAAGCTCTCCAAAAGAAATATTGAAGACATGAAGGCCGGCTCACGTATTTCTGTTAACGAACAGAAGAATAACCCCATGGACTTCGTGCTCTGGAAAGGTTCAAAACCCGGAGAACCAACCTGGGACAGTCCCTGGGGGGCCGGTCGACCTGGCTGGCATATTGAATGTTCGGCAATGAGCCGTAAATATTTAGGTGAGACTTTTGATATCCATGGCGGCGGTCAGGATCTTGTTTTTCCCCATCATGAGAATGAGATTGCCCAAAGTGAAGGTGCCAACGGCAAACCTTTTGTGAAAAGCTGGATTCATCATGGATTTGTTACTATTCGTGATGAAAAGATGTCCAAATCACTTGGAAATTTTTTGACGATCCGGGATATCCTTAATCATTATCATCCGGAAATTTTGCGATTTTTCATTTTTTCAACCCATTATCGCAATCCTCTCGATTTCTCCGAATCGGCAATGCGAGACGCGACTGCCGGCCTGGAGCGACTCTACGAATGTGTGGCTGCCATCGATTCACTCGATCCTGCAAGTGTTGACAGAAGTGCCCCAAGCGTCCTCTCAGCTAAAGATATCAAAAAGGTGACCGAACTGGAAACGCGATTCCAGGAAGCGATGGATAATGATTTTAATACCGCCCAGGCACAGGGCGTTTTCTTTGATACTGTCAAATCAATCAATCGTATTCATGGAAAACTGACGAACTCATCTGCTGTTGAAGATATACAATTTCTTAAAAAAGCTACCGCCGTTCTGAAGAAACTTGCTGCAATAATGGGCCTATTGACTGAAGACGCACAGCATTTTCTTACCACCAGGAAAGAAAAACAGATTGCTGATTCTGATATTGATCCGGCGGCTATCGAAGCACTCATAGCCGAACGATATCAATGCCGGCTTGATAAAAACTGGGCCAGAAGCGACGAAATCAGAGCTGAACTCCTTGCAAAAAATATTGAGCTGAAGGATAGCGCCGAAGGAACTACATGGTCAATAAAGAATAGCTAAGGAGACTACTATGAGATCACCTGCTGTTGCCGACCGCTTTTATCCGGGATCGCCAAAGGACCTTTCCCGGGCTGTAACTCAGCTGTTTAATTCAACGAAAAAAACCAAAGAAAAGTCCAAAGCGTTAGCAGTTGTTTCTCCCCATGCTGGATATGTCTATTCAGGTGCACTTGCTGCAGAGACGCTCTGCGCAGTTGAAATACCCGAAACAGTTATCATCCTGGGCCCCAATCATCATGGACAGGGTGCTTCGGTTGCTCTCTCGACAGAAATTTGGGACATGCCGCTCGGTAGAGTACCGGTTAACAAAGAAATAGCTGAGAGCATCCTCAGCCATTCTCAGCTGATAAAAATTGATGAAACGGCCCATAGGTTTGAACATTCCCTGGAAGTTCAAGTGCCGTTTCTTCAGATGCTTCAAAAAAACTTAGCGATAGTTCCTATAGTGCTCGCACAGATCCCCTTCTCGCTCTGTGAAGAAGTTGCCGAATCCTTAGCCAAAGCCATCAACGGCAGCGACAAGGATCTTCTTATTGTTGCCTCCAGCGATATGAGCCATTACGAGCCTCGCCGGATAAGTTCAAAAAAAGATATGTCGGCGCTAAAATGTATCGAAAAACTGGACGCTTACGAATTGTATCAGACTGTTCGCGACAACCATATTTCCATGTGTGGTGTTATTCCAGTGGTTATTGCCATCCTTGCTGCCAAAGCCTGCGGAGCAAAGGAATCGGAATTGATTGGTTATACTGACTCCGGTTATATTTCCGGCGATACTGATCAGGTAGTAGGCTATGCAGGGGTTGTTATCAGCTGAAATTTGCTTGACAGCCCATGCGAAATCCTTTATAAACTCGCCACACTGCATCAATCGCTGGGGGATGGTCTAATGGTAAGGCAGCGGACTCTGACTCCGCTTATCAAGGTTCGAGCCCTTGTCCCCCAGCCACCTATTACGCGGTGAGTCACAAAATACTTGAATGTACAAGTTGCCACATCCTGACACATCGCGTCATGCTTTCTTTCCAAGATATAGCTCACATTGTCTTCAGTATATCTCCTAATATCTCTATAGACGATTTCAACTGATCGTCTGACAGATAAGGTGCAGGTCCCAAGCGAAGTGCATCGTCCCGACAATCGGTATAAACATCCCGTTTTTTGAGTAAACGGCAGATTTCAGCAGCCCTTGATGAACGGAGGACTAGAAAACCGCCAATGGCATCCAATGGAGTGGACCGGTCCCGTGTAGTGAGATCCGGATCGACATCGAGCTGGTCAAAACATGAGGCAAGAAGGCCGATCTGGTGTTGACTGACCTGGCGTAAAAATTCGGGTGACAGTCCCTGCTCTTTTAAAAAATCAAAAACCTCAGCCGCTCGATAATGGCTGGTCGGATCGTAGGTTGAACCGGCAAAACGTGCGTGTCCGGTTCCATAAACAACTGCGTTGTCGCCTTTGGCTTCACCGAGTGCATCAAATTCGCTGAACCACCCTGTCACCAAGGGCCGCATTTGGCCATCCCCAGGAAATC
>JBARUR010000161.1:0-16578 GCA_049645845.1 Desulforhopalus sp.
GCTGGTGGCGATGCGGTGGCCTTTAAAGCGGATGTCTCTAAATTAGAAGAGGTAGAGGCCATGTTTGATCATGCTGAAAAACAGTTCGGCAAAATTGATATTCTTGTTAACACCGCCGGCGTCATGCACAAAAACATCCCTCTCGCTGATATGGATGATGATATCTTTGACAAAACCATATCGATAAACGTTAAAGGCCCGTTCAATACAATGCGTCTGGCAGCAAAGAGATTGGAAGCTGGTGGTAAAATCATCAATTTTTCAACTAGCGTCACAAAACTGCTAATGCCGACCTATACGGTTTATGCGGCAAGCAAATCAGCGATTGAAACCATGACGAATATTTTTGCCAAAGAACTCCGAGGCCGTAATATTACGGTCAATGCTGTTGCACCGGGGCCAACCGCGACTGATTTATTCCTGAAAGGAAAATCAGATGAACTGATTGAAGAACTCACGAAAAAGCCACCTCTCGAACGCTTGGGTCAACCCGCCGATATAGCCGATATTGTGGAATTTTTAGTCTCCGACAAAGCCGGGTGGATTAACGGGCAGACCATCTTTGTGAATGGCGGCATCATTTAAAATTAGCAAGAAAGGATAATGCTATGAAAAAAGTAGTTGGGGGCGGGAGTTCCAGATAACTAATTTAGATATAGCTTAACCCATTGCTAAAATTGTATTAATTGATGTATCGGCGATGGGTTATTGAATTCAGCAATATCCAAAGCATCATACCCGCATCAATAATCTGTGTAGACGATGCTATCATGAGTTATTTTTTGTTCAACAATCGGCATTAACGTCGCAATGGATGCATCTGGAATAATCTTGGTATACACCTTGCATCGTACTTCAGGAAACCGAGCACGGCATTGGTTATTCATTTTACGTCTTGATGATCCTGCTCAACGATGTTGCTGGACCTGTCTTTGGTATTTTAATGATATTGTTTGCATCTGTTTGGACGGCACGTTCTTTTCTTAAACCGCTACAACAACTTTCTTCTGCAGCGGAAAAATTAGGACGTGAACGACACATTAGCACAATTCCTGCTATGCATATTCCAGAACACAGGAATATAGCTGATGCTTTTAACGAAATACAGGTACAATTAAAGCGTTTTGTTGATGAACGTACTCATATGCTGGCCGCTATTTCTCATGATCTTAGGACATTGCTTACACGTATGCGCCTTTTGATTGATGATATAAACGATGATCAAGAAAGACATGGTGTCTAATCTCTCAGACATGGAAACAATGATTAAAGAATATTTGTTTTTTGCCCGGGAAGATGCTCATCAAGAAATTTATGTTCATACAGATTTTGCTTCTCTGCTTATAAGCGTTTGTGACACTTAAGAAGATACGGGCTATAGAGTCATCTATTCCGGCCCAAACCATGTACGACTTGTGTGTCAACCAGTTGTGATGCAACGTGTATTTATGAATATTATTACAAATGGATGCCAATATGGCGACAGTGTTACTGTAACGATGACCGAGAAAAAAAGATGTCATTCGTATTGTAATTGAATATATAGGTCCCGGTATTCCGGAACACCTTATGGAACATGCCTTTCAACCATTTAAACGGCTTGACTCATCAAGAAACCGCGATATTGCTGAAACGGGATTAGGGCTATCAATAGCAAAAGATATTAGCTTGGCTCATGGAGGAGAGATAAAGCTAGTGAATGCTTCGAAGGGGGGATTAGTCGTTAATGTCTTGCTACCCAATCCCGAGTAATTATTCAGAGATAACTCCCAGATTAAGCTCCCGACTAGGCCGGGGAGAGTCTCAAAAGCTTTTTGAGCATGGAATTATATTGGAGATCAAACCCTATTGGAAAGATTTGGAAAAACTTACCTTTTGGGAAGCTGTTGGCATGGAATAATTTCACACAAAAGAATTGATACTACCGGAATTCTAGCTCAGGCTTGACCTACTGACATTCATTCTGCGAATGTCTGATTTTCCCAAACATAAAATGCACTAGATAAACTGGTGATATTTATGTTTAGCAACTGTAATAGACCTGAAGTCCACCGCAATAAAAACACATATAACACAAAATTGGAGATAAAATCATATGTCAGAGAAAAATAAAGCAATCTTAGAAAAGGGCAACGCGGCTGTCGCAGAAGGTAACTACGAAGAATTCTTGTCGTTTTGCGCTGAGGACACGGAATGGACGTTTATAGGCGACAAAACCCTCAAAGGAATCGAAGCTGTTCGGCAATGGATGACAACCGAGTATGCTGCAGGTCCGCCTAAAATTATCGTCGCCAACCTGATTGCTGAAGGCGATTTTGTCACAGCAGTCGGCGATATAACAGTATTGGACAAAGACGAGAATCCAATCCTTTTTTCTTACTGCGACGTATGGCGGTTTCGCAAGGGCAAGATGGTAGAATTAAGGGCTTTCGTCATCAAGAACGAGAACAGCTCATTCAATAGGACGTAAGCAGCCTAAGCGTCAAGAAAACCGCATCTACCCACACCTTTGAGAATGCGTTACATTTGCTTCCAAAAATCACAGGAGGCTATATGGAATTCCGAACCACTTCTCGATACAACACCAAGAAAGTTTATTGGCAAAAAAGGGTATACCATTGAGCTCGAGGAATTTTCTCCCGACTGAACTAATTCAAATTATGATCCACGTTTTTTCTAGATTGCGCATGTCTTCCTTGCCACCGGTGCCATCTCTATGAGTAAGTCAATAATTGGGTTGTCGTTATTCGTCGAGGAGCAGTTTGCGTTCGATCTCTTTTTCGGCAGCTATTTTGTAATAGAAGACGTGATATCGTCAAAATCCTTTACTGGGCTGATAACGGGTTTTGCATTTATGCTGAATTCAGCATAAATGCAGTTCTGCCGATGTCCTGATTATGCCGAATAAAATCCCTTGATCTGATCAATCTCAAGCAATCACCTCTCTGTATAGATTCCCTCCTGTCTCATCAATTCGGCATAATATTGTTTTCATCTCCTCAGATTCATTCAACCAAAATAGGAGAGAAGACAATATGAACGTAAATTTTTACTACACAAGGCCATGGATTCTTAAACGCTATTTAATAGGATCTATTGCACCATATCCGTTCATTCTTCAATTATGTATCCTTTCAGGAACCACAGCTATCCGGCCATATTGAGCGTGTCTTAACGATTCCAACCAAACGTTACCCAAAGCGTCAGATCGACTTCCTGACCGTCGATGAAGTCGATGCTATATTGGATGCCATTGACAGGTCATCCTAGATCGAACGTAAGGATCACGCCCTCATTTCATTAGCAATTCATACGGGTATGAGAGTTTCGGAACTCATCAATTTGTGCTGTCGTGACGTTACCTTGGGTGGAGGGGCTTATGTGCGTTGCTCTGGAAAAGGGCGGAAAGATCGCTCAATGCCTTTGGGAAAAACAGTGTCGGAAGTCATTGAGCATTGGCTCGGCGGGTTGGACGCTAATCCCTTAGTTCCGCTATTTCCAACCCGGCAAGGGAAAAAAGTCATCCGGGACACGGTCGCATACACCCTAAGTAAATATGTATCCTTGGCTGAACAGAATTGTTCATCGCTCTTGAAAAAGCGTGTAAGTTCCCACGTGCTTCTACATACCGCTGCTGTACATCTTCTCCAGGCCGGAGTGGATTTATCTGTCATTGCACTTTGGCTCGGACATGAATCACTTGAGAGTACTCAAGCCTATATGAGTTCGGATCTGACACAGAAGATTAAGATCTTTGAGAAGGCACTCCCCATCAGTGCTAAACCGATGACTTTTAAACCCGATGACAAATTGATGGAATTTTTGAAGGCACTCTGAACCTCTAAACTGATGGTAACAAATTACGCCGAGGTATGGCTCTGTGAATATCTTGTCATTCTATAACCATTCATGTACCTATTCGGCATAATCAGAACATCCACATAATTGCGTCTAGATGAAACGTCTGGAAAAGGATGTGTTTCGTTGGCCTTAATCAAAGCAGGAAGTTATTGAAGTGGGTTGCACTGAACTGGCTCCTTCAGTGGCTCGATTTACTGCAAGCATATTCTCTCTGTAGCTGTATGCTTTCCTCAGCATTGTTTTAATTTGATTGTTGGGCCCTTCAAGAGGCCCTGTGGATAGGCCATCAATGTCGAAGTAAGCAGTATGCCTTCAAAGTGTTTTTTTGAGTTTTTGAGAATCTTAACAAAATATTTATGCCGGATGCTTTGGCTATCTCTATTCAACTCCCCAAATGCAATTCAGCGGCCTTTTTATGATTGGTCCAATTTCAGATTTGTCGCAAATCCTCTTTCATGCAATACACAGTTGCCAGAAGTTTATTGATATCCAGAGCTTGTTGAAGTCGTTGGGTGTTATTTTGTTTCTCTTTAAGTTTCTTCACAGTAACGTGGAAGAAATTTTCACTGCATTGCTCAGTGTGCAAGACTAAAAAAGTAATACAGCACGGATCTCTTCCTTGATGAAGTGTCCATTTTTCATTACCACTTCAAAATCCATTTACCCGGCGCATGGGCACACATCAACATGCTTGGAGAGTCTGATTTTTCTGATACTTATCTGTGGTGGAAGTAATCTCCGACTTGTATTTTCTTTTAACCAGCTACCGTTTGCTGAGGAGCGTCCTTCATCTTTAGAAGACTGATATCGCGTCCCGGCGGATTTCCGAACATGCGGGTATATTCACGGCTGAATTGTGAAGGGCTTTCATAGCCAACATGATAGGCCGCACTTGAAGCATCCAGAGAATCGACCAGCATAATGCGCCGCGCCTCCACCAGTCGCAGATGTTTTTGGAACTGCAGCGGACTCATGGATGTAACCGATTTGAAATGCGAATGAAAAGACGAGGTACTCATCCCTGCATAGTCGGCCATTTCTTCCATGCTGATAGGTTCCTGGAAGCTGAATTGTATTTTCTGGATGACAGAGGCGATACGCTGCATATTGCTGCCTTTGAGGGCGATTTGAGCCACTGTGCTCCCGTAATCGCTGCGCAGCAACCGATAATAAACTTCACGCTTCATTTGTTGCGCCAGGACGGGGATATCCTCCGGCGAATCCATTAGCCGCGCCAGACGCAAAACGCTTTCGCTAAATGCTTCATCAGCCTGGCCGACGAAAATTCCTCTCTCTGCTGTTGCATTCATATAGACAGCGTTCCCGGTATTGACAAGAAGTTCAGAAAACTGCTGCATATCGATACGGATTCTCAGGGCAAGATAAGGCTCAACTTTTGAAGCTTTGGTTATCTGGCCTACCATGGGCAAAGCGACCGCCACAATGAGGTAATTTGACGGACCGTAGTGAAAAACTTCTTTATTCAGCATACCCTGTTTGTACCCTTGGGCAACCACGCATAAGGATGGCTCATAAACTGTTGATGTCAGTCTCTCCTTTGTGGAAGTCTTAAAACAAAAAACACCAGGGATCGCCGTTTCAGTGACTCCGTCACACTCGGCATGCTGGTCAATTAATGCGGCAAGTTTGTCCAGTTGTTCAGGGTTCATACGGCCTTCCTTTCATATTGATTTTTTATACTTTTACTATAACTCACACCCTCGCCGATTCCAGAAATATTCCAGACGTTTGTAATAATAGGCAAAGATGTCGTAATTCTGTGTATTGAGACCTGCTGTCTCTTGTTTATATATTGGGATTAAGTAAATCAATGAGTATTAAACAATGCGGAGATCATAGGTATGGAATGTAATAAAACTCAATTCATCGTTAGCATAAAAAATTTTTCCAGGCAACAGATAGGAATAAATCTCTGGTCAGGACTTTCCATAATTCTCTTGTTCCTGATAGTCGGTTGTAATATGTCTTCCGACAAAACCAGCGGTGAAGAACGCATCGCAAGGGTCAGCGTTTCGGTTGAAACAGTTGAACCTGCTGCACTCGGTGAGCGCTTTTCCTTGACCGGCAGCATGACGGCTGAGCGGCATGCCCAGCTCTCACCACGTGTTGACGGCTTGGTATCCGAGGTACTTGTTGATGCAGGTGATCGTGTTGAAAAAGGACAGGTGTTAATTAAGCTGGATCCGGCAGTCGGTCAGTATGCACTGGCTCGTTCCAAGGCAGAATTAGCTGAGGCGGAAGCCGCTGAACGAGAAGCAAGGCGACAACTCCTTTTGGCGCAAAATCTTGGTAAAAATCTCTTCGTTGCTGAAGCCCGGGTTGAAACACGTGAGTCCGAGGTGCAACTGGCTCAAGCAGCAACGGCCTCGGCTCGCGCCAGTTTGAATGAACAAACAGAGCTTGTGGAGAGGCATGTGCTGACGGCGCCTTTTGGGGGGGTGATTGCTGAAAAACTCACCGAAGCCGGAGAATGGGTACAGCTCGGCACGCCCGTCCTGTCATTGGCAACGCCTGACCGTGTCCGCCTTGATCTACGCCTACCGCAGGAACGATATGGACATATCGGCGATGGCTCACAGATTTTCGTCTTTGTCGATGCTTTTGGTGATAGGCCATTTCAGGCACGGATCGGTGCGCTGGTTCCGGTTGCGGATCCCGGCGCACGGACATTTTTACTGCGTCTTTTGATAGATGATCCGGAAGGCAGGTTATTGCCTGGAACGTCCGCCCGCGCAGAAATATCCCTGCCGCCTTCGGAAGGCATTTTAATGATCAGCCGTGATGCGCTGTTGCGCCGTCCGGACGGCGGCCAAAGCGTATTTGTCGTTGATAACTCCGGCGACAGTCTGCTTGTGCGCCGCCGCAGTGTTACTGTTCTCTATGAAAAAGATGAACTGATTGCCGTCTCCAGCGGATTGGAGGCCGGGCAACGAGTGGTTACACGGGGCAACGAAGCACTTAAAGATGGTCAGGCTGTATTCATTAGAGAGAGTTCATCATGAAATTTGAATATATCCTTCGTCATAACACGTTGATTGCCGTCGTCGTCCTAATTCTCTGTGTGCTTGGAATTACCGCCGCGCTGAGTGTCCCAGTGCAAATGATCCCCGATTTGGAAGTGCGGACGATCAATGTTGATACCTTCTGGCCGGGAGCAACACCGCAAGACGTGGAAAAAGAAATATTGATCGAGCAGGAACAATATCTTCGCACCCTTCCTAATCTGCGCCGCATGGTGTCCACCGCCAATTCGGGCCAGGCCAATATTGTGCTGGAATTTCCGTTCGGAGTCAATATCAACGAAGCGTTGATCCGTACCAACAATGCACTCAGTCAGGTATCGAGCTACCCTGAAAACGTCGATCCTCCGGCGCTGACAACATACTCTTTCTCCGACCACGCATTCATGTATTTTCGGATCAGAGCACGTGAAGGCAGTGGTTTGGATCTGGATTTACCAATGCTGCGCGATTTCCTGGAAGACAATGTCCGCCCACGTCTGGAAAGAGTTCCCGGTATATCGACAGCCGAGGTCCGCGGCGTGGCAGAACGGCAGGTCCGTATTATGGTTGATCCACATCGCCTGGCCGAACGTGGGTTGGATATGACCGATGTGCGCGATGCACTGCGCGCACGCAATATCGACCGGTCTGCCGGGGACCTGGACAGTGGCAAACACAGCGTTCTGGTCCGTTCGATCGGTCGCTTCAAGGAACCCACCGATATCGGCAACCTGATCGTCACCGAACGGCAAGGCAGCTTGATACGCTTGTCTGAGCTGGCTAAAGTCGAACTCAGCCATCATGAAATCAGCAATCTGGCATTTTCAAACGGTGCACCGTCGCTCATGCTGTCGCTTCGCCGTGAAACGGGATCAAACGTCATTCAAACCAAATACGCTGTCTTGCCGGAGGTCGAGGCCATTAACCGCGAGGTCATGGAGCCGGCGGGGCTGGAAATGGAACTGATTACCGAGGACGCGCGATATGTGGAAAAATCCGTAGCCAATATCTGGAACAACCTTATGATCGGGGCAGTTCTGGCCGCCTTTATGATGTACGCTTTTCTGCGCTCGATACGTACGACATTTACCGGTGTGATTGCAATCCCAATCTGTACGATTGCCGCATTTGTTGGGCTGCTGCTGGCGGGGCGCACCTTAAACGTGATTTCGATGGCCGGGGTCGCATTTGCCATTGGCATGACAGTGGACAATACGATTGTGGTGTTGGAAAGCATTATTCAGGCCCGCCAGCGCGGAATGAAGCGGTTTGATGCCGCTATTGCAGGAGTAGGCCGGGTCTGGCCGGCGGTGCTGGCATGTTCCCTGACAACGGTACTGGTATTTGCGCCAATCCTGTTTATCCAGGAAGAAGCCGGACAGCTTTATTCGGATATTGCTATCGCCATCTCGGCTTCTATTCTGGCATCCATGGCGGCGGCTGTTACGGTCGTGCCGGCCCTAAGCGCACACATAATTCCATCACAGTCCGTGCAAAATATTGCGGGCAACGCGTCCTTTGACCGGATCGGACAGCAACTGGGTTGGTTCCACCGCAGCCCCTTACGCAGGGGCTTAATGCTGGTAGGTACGGTGGTAACCTGTGGACTGGCTGTGCTATGGCTCACACCGCCTGCCGAATATCTGCCTGAAGGCGAAGAGGCCAGAATATTCGCTTTTATGACAGCACCTCCAGGCTACAACCTGACGGAGATGAAGGAAATCACACAGGTACTAATCGATGACTTACGACCTCATCTAGATGAAGCGCCTGGGCGTTTCGACCGTGGCGAGACGGATTTTCCTGCAATTCAGATTTTAACCATGTTGGTCGATGCTCAAAGCATAATGGTGATCATCGATCCCAAGAACCCGGATCATATTGAGCCGATGATGGGAGCTTTGCAGCAGCGCTTCCTTGCCTGGCCCGGTATGCGTGCATTCGCAACGCGGGGATCGATCATCTCCAGTAACGACGGCGGGACCCGAAGTATTAACCTGAACATCTCTGGGGCCAACCTTGCAGAGATATACCACGTTGCCAGTCTTGCTTACGCACGCGCCACAACCATGTTCGACGGTGGACAGGTTGATTCCCAGCCAGGCTCGTTAAGCTTGGATCAGCCAATGCTGGAATTGAAACCGCACTGGGAACGGCTGACGGAAGTCGGTCTGGATGCAGAACGTTTCGGGTATTCGGTAGCGGCTCTGAGCGATGGCGCATACGCCGATGAAATGATCCTGAATGACCGCCGTGTCGATATTTATCTGTTCAGCGATGCCGGCAGCCAGCAGCAGCTTAATAATCTACGTGATCTGCCTGTCGCCACACCGTCTGGTGCTGTCCTTCCGCTTTCCGCACTGGCCGATCTACAGCAGACTACCGATACCGATAGTATTCGTCGGCTTGATGGTCGCCGTACCGTGACCCTGAGCATCATCCCCCCACGTTCGGTCGCACTTGAAACTGGTGTTGCCCGAGTCCGCTCGGATCTGATTGAGGCGATGCGTATCGAAGGAGAAATCCCACAGGGCGTTTTGATCAACATCTCGGGAGCAAGTGACCAGCTTGATGCTACTCGGGAAGCGGTATCCGATAACTTTGTGGTCGCTGTGCTGTTGTCCTATCTGATGCTGGTGGCTATTTTCGGTCACTGGGGACGGCCGCTATTCGTTATGGCCTCCGTTCCCATGGGCCTTGTCGGGGGACTTATCGGTCTTGCATTGCTCAACAGTGTTGGTTCCATGCTGGGCATGATGGGTTTTGCCTCAATCCACCAGCCGTTTGATATGATCACCCTGCTGGGCTTTCTGGTGTTGCTCGGAACCGTGGTCAACAACCCGATCCTGATTGTACAAGAAACGTACAAATTGATGGAAGAAGGAGCCGAATCAATTATAACGGCGGTCAACGGTGCTGTGCGAATCCGCCTTCGCGCGATTTTGATGTCCAGCTTGACAACGATCTGCGGTATCGCACCGCTGGTGCTCATTCCCGGCGAAGGCACTGAACTCTATCGTGGTCTGGGAGCTGTTGTGTTATTCGGGGTTGCCTTCTCAACCATCGTGACATTGACCTTTCTGCCGTGCCTGATGGTAACGATTATGGATCTGCAACAACGTGCTGACAGGGTGTTGTTTAAACACCGCTCACCGAGGGAGGTTTAAGGACATGCCGCACAGCCATAAACAAAACTTCAATCTTAAAAATTTATCCCGGTTCATCGCGGTCAGCCGTCCTGTATTTGCCGGAATCCTAACGACTCTTCTCATTTCCTCCTGTACGGTCGGGCCGGACTATGTTCGCCCGCCCCTGCCGGAGGTCAATAAATTCGTGCGTCAGGAAGACTCGTCGGGCACAAAACCACAGCCTGCGGCTGCCGATTTCTGGCATTCGTTCGATGATCCGATGTTGGTGCAGTTGGTTGATTCAGCGCTTCGGCACAACCACGATCTGCGCATTGCCTACGCCAATTATCAGCGGGCGAATGCACTGCTCCGGGAAGCGAGATTCGAACAAATTCCAATCCCAACAGCCAGTGCCGAAGCCAGCAATGTATACACAAGTGCTGATCAGACGCTTGATGGAGACCGCGATTATGATACCTATCACGCGGATATCGGCGTCATATGGGAACTGGACTTTTTTGGCCGCATTCGCCGCAGCATTGAAGCGCAGCGTGCCGAAACCGAAGCAAGCGCCGCTGACTTTGCCGCAATGCAAATTGCGGTGATTAGCGAATTAACACAGACGTACTTTCGTCTCCGCGGTCAACAGGAGCAGTTGCGGATTGTGCATGAGAATAGTGAAAATCAGGCACGCACCCTGGAGATGATAGGATTGCGCTATGAGGCCGGTGTAGGTAGCAGCTTCGATGTCGATCGGGGACGTGCCTTGTTAGAGACAACGCAATCACGTGTGCCTGCCCTGGAAGCCGATATTGCGGTTGCAATACACCGGATAGCTGTATTGACGGGAGCAACGCCGGAATCAATGACTGCCGGCCTGGATGCGACAGGAGAATTCAAGGTCATGCCTGCACCGGACATTGCAGTTGATACGCCTGGAGACGTGCTACGCCGCCGCCCCGATGTGGCTGCTGCGGAGCGCAGGCTGGCGGCTGCTTCCGCACGGATTGGCGTTGCCACAGCCGACCTGTTTCCGCACTTTACGCTTGGTGGACTGATCGGGACACAGTCATTGGATGCCGGTGCACTGTTTCAACATGACAGCGCAACGCGCATGTTGACTCTGGGGGTTGGCGGTCCCTTTCTCAATATCGGTCAGGTACGCGCACGTATTGCCGCAGCGGATGCTGATATGGCTGGAAACCTGGCGGCATATGAACGTACAGTGCTGGCGGCATTGGAAGAAACAGGAAATGCACTGATCCGCATCTCGCGCAGCGAACAAGAACTCGAATATTTGCGGGAAGCAACGCAAGCCAGTATTCGTGCAGTGAAAGCCGCACGCGCGCATTTTGATAGCGGCGCCATTGACGTGCTGGATGTGCTGGATGCCGAGCGGAACAGTTTGCAGGTAGAGAACGATTATACACAGAGTTGGACACGCCATATGCAGGCACAGGTCTCATTATATGAGGCTTTGGCGGGTGGCTGGCCCAATTCCGTTCCAGGTAAAGAAGGACTTGGATCACATAAAACAGATTAATGGAGGATCATCATGGGGTTCTTCCGGTGCGACAACGGATGAGTTTTATAACTCAAATCAAAAGATAAAAAAAATTTCTACAATGAACAGATTAAAAGGAGAAAAGATGAAAACTATAAAACTTGGTCAACAAGGTCTTAACGTTCCTACGGTGGGTCTTGGCTGCATGGGCATGTCTGATTTTTACGGCAATTCCAGAGAGGCCAACAACCTGAAGATATTTGATGAGGCGTTTGCACTTGGTTGCAATTTTTGGGATACCGCCGACATGTATGGCCCCCTTACCAACGAAATACTCCTTGGCAAAGCCCTCGCAGGTCGGAGAGAAAAGGTCATCCTCGCCACAAAATTTGGTGTAAAGCGCAGTGAAGATGGCAGCTGGTTTGGAATCAGCGGTTCTCCCGAGTATGTAAAGGCTTGTTGCGATGCTTCACTCAAACGTTTGAATACAGATTACATCGATTTGTACTATCAGCACCGCCCGGATCCTGAAGTCCCTATTGAAGAAACCTTTGGTGCACTGGCAGAATTAGTTCAAGCCGGCAAAATCCGTTACTTAGGCATGTCGGAGGCAAGTGCTGAAGAACTGGAAAAGGCCCATAGGACGCATCCGGTTACCGCTCTGCAAACTGAATTGTCCCTTTGGTCCAGGGACGTGGAAGAAAGCGTTTTGCCCAAGGCCCGCGAGCTGGGAATCGGTTTTGTAGCCTACAGCCCATTGGGCCGCGGCTTTTTAACCGGCGCAATCAAAAAACGAGCAGATTTGGAAGAAGGTGATTGGCGTTTAAACAATCCACGCTTCAGTGAGGAAGCGATTGCCAATAACCGGCTTCTTGTTGAAAAAATTGAGGCCATTGCCGAGACACAAAATGTGACGCCTTCGCAAATTGCCCTGGCATGGGTGCTGTCAAAAGGTGATGACATTGCGGCGATCCCGGGAACTCGTCACTCGAAGTATTTGAACTTGAATTGGGCAACTCAAAGCATTGTCTTAAATGAACAGGAGAAAAATGTGTTAGACGAGTTTTCCAGCACGTTCAACATTGTCGGTGAACGTTACTGACCAGACTATTAAAATTTTTATCGGACAGTGGGTGACATCATGAAATTCAATACTTGGTGTAATATTCTGATAATTTTCCTTTTCTTTGATACACAAGGAGGCACTGCATGAATGAAATAATCACTTTTCTTGTCAACGGGGAAGAACTCTCACTCACAGTTGATGGCAATCGTCCCTTACTCTGGGTCCTCAGGCAGGACCTCGAATTGACGGGCACAAAATACGGCTGTGGCCTGGGACTGTGCGGGTCCTGCACTGTTCTGCTCGACGGCAAGGCCGTGCGTTCCTGTCAAACGTCCATCCGCGAGGCGCATCAACGCGAAATAACAACCATTGAAGGATTAGCTACGGGGGACACCCTGCATCCGGTGCAGCAGGCCTTTGTCGATCACGATGCGCTACAATGCGGTTACTGTACACCAGGCATGATCATGCAGGCGACCTCACTGTTACAGGAAAATCCGCAGCCGGACAGGCAGACGATTATTGAGAAGATGGACGACAACCTTTGCCGTTGCGGTGCTCATAACCGTATCATCGAAGCGATTGAAACTGCCTCTACCACCATGAAAGGAGGAAAGTAAAATGACACAGTCCTCCCAACCACTTCTTTCCCGACGAGAGTTTATAAAAGCGACCGGTGCCGGTCTTTTTATATTTTTCACTGCTGGCGATTTTCTGCTTTTCTCAGGTGAAATAGACAGCGCGCCCCTTCCCGGAGATTTTAATGCTTTTCTCAGAATCGGCGAGGACGGTCGAGTCCGCTGTTTTACCGGTAAAATCGAAATGGGTCAGGGAATCGTCACTTCACTCGCCCAGATGCTGGCCGATGAGCTCGATGTTGCCTTCGACACGGTGGATATGGTGATGGGAGACACCGAGCTCTGTCCCTACGACAGAGGCACTTTCGGCAGTCTCACCACCAGGGTATTTGGGCCTGCCCTGCGGCAGGCCGGCGCTGAAGCCAGAGCGGTACTGGTCGGTCTAGCTTCAAAACAACTCGGGGTAGCCGAAGAAAGTCTCGATATAGAAGACGGCGAAATATATGTCACCGGCAATCCCGCAAACCGCATCTCTTACAGTGATTTGACCAGGGGGAAACGAATAGAACATTACGTTAAAGGTGATGTCAGCCCGAAGAAGCCCAAGAAATTCAAACTCATGAACAAGCCGATGCTGCGTGCCGATGCTATCCCAAAAGTTACTGGTAAGGTTCAATACGCAGGAGATATACGCCTCCCGGACATGCTGCACGCGCGCTTACTGCGCCCACCGGCACACGGGGCCAAAATTCTCTCTCTCGACTCAAGTGAAGCTGAGACAATAGCAGGCGTACGGGTTGTCCGCGATGGTGATATGATCGCCGTCCTCCATGAGAAATGGGATATTGCCGATTTGGCCTTGAGCAAAATCAAGGCTCGATTTGACACACCCGCGGCAAAGGTGGATACCGACTCTATTTTCGACCATTTGCTCAAGGTGGCTCCAGAGGGTAAAGTGCTGCAGGAGGGCGGTAACCTCGAAACCGGGGAGAAGCAGTCAAAAATGCTTTTCGAATTGACATATCTCGACGGCTACGTCGCTCATGCTCCAATGGAACCCCATACTGCTACAGTCGAATACAAGAATGGCCGCGCCACCGTTTGGCCATCGAGCCAGACCCCTTTTCCTGCACAGCAGGAGGCAGCCCTGGCTCTTGGTATCCCAGTAGATCGGGTACGTGTTATTTCGCCCTTCCTCGGTGGCGGTTTCGGAGGCAAGACCCGCAACCTTCAGGTGGTCGAGGCTGCACGATTAGCAAAGTTTACAGGCCGACCCGTACAAGTCGCCTGGAGCAGAGAGGATGAG
Organism: Desulforhopalus sp.; assembly: GCA_049645845.1. Lineage (GTDB taxonomy): Bacteria > Desulfobacterota > Desulfobulbia > Desulfobulbales > Desulfocapsaceae > Desulforhopalus_A. The sequence continues at coordinate 14,467 of JBARUR010000161.1, forward strand.
TTCTTTAATGACTCCTTTCGTCCAGCGGCAGTTGTCACCCTGCGTTCGGGGTTAAACGACAAAAATCAAATCAGTCTCTGGGAAAACCATGTCTATTTCGCCGGTGATCGTGGTGCCGAGCAGTATTACTCCATCCCCCATCACCGAACACTCTCCCATGGTGGATGGCACACTTGGAAAGGGTTTCATCCATTTGCCGTTGGGGCATGGCGGGCGCCAGCAAACAATACCAACACCTTTGCCCGAGAGTCACAGATTGATATCATGGCAGCCAAAGCGGCAATTGATCCGCTTCAATTCCGATTGCGACACTTGAAAAACGCACCTGTTGCCAAGGTGCTCGAGGCCGCCGCCAAACAGATTGGCTGGGACGGCTAGAGTACAAGCCAAAACGTCGGCCGGGGCATTGCTTGTGGTATCGATGCCGGAACCTGGGTTGCCACCATAGCCGAAGTTGAGGTCGATAGTAGCTCCGGGGCCGTCAGTGTGAGGCGAGTGGTTTGTGCACAGGATATGGGATTGTGTGTCAATCCGGAAGGGTCGGCCATCCAGATGGAGGGCTGTATTACCATGGGTCTTGGTTATGCGCTCACAGAAGAAATCTATTTCAAAGGCGGGGAGATATTCGACAGTAATTTCGACACCTATGAGATACCGAAATTCTCCTGGTTGCCGAAGATTGAGACGGTAATTGTCGAAAATAATTCTGCGGCACCTCAAGGCTGCGGTGAATCGGCCATTGTCACCATGGGAGCAGCTCTGGCTAATGCCATCTACGATGCCTGTGGCGCCAGAGTCTACCGACTGCCCATGACACCAGAGCGGGTTAAAGAGGCGATCGTGGCTGTACGTTAAAGAAAGCCGGGGATCTTTTTCGGATAGAATGCCATATGAACGTTGTTCTGATAAAGACAATCACAGAAAAGGTCCATACAGCAGAAAATATGTATTAAAGAGGATCGGCAACGTTGAGATTCGAGTGCTGCGTGATCGTACAGGTGAGTATTATACCTAGGGTATTCTCCGAAGCAAACAGTATGTGGAGGAAATTGTCCGAGACATGAGCATGATGTTCCTGGCTGGAATAAATACTCGTAGCTTATCAATGCTCTCAAACAGGCTTATAGGACGATCTATTTCCGCGACAGAAATCAGTAGTGTAAACAAAGAACTTACTGAATTTGTAAAACAATGGCGAAAAAAAGATCTCTCCAAAGAACATGTTAAATATATCTTCTTAGGAGACTGTCGGGTTTGTGCCCAGCAATCTGAGCTTAAACTTAACCGGCGTAGCTAATCACTGGTTCAACTGTATTCTTGCGTTGTGCGTAAACCTCGATACCACAACATACGCGTGAAAATACATTCTGAAGATTTGCACCGCCAATACAAAGTGATTCGTAGATTCGTTCGGTTGAGGTGTTTCCTGTGCAGATAGAATTGCTTACAACCAAGGACTGGCTCGTAAATGGAGCAATTGCTGGCTTTACCTTACCAAAGATAAGGTACCGATCTTCTCCCACGTCCTACACTTGATTTTCTTCCTGTCAGTCCTGGTTCTCGTGACCCCAAATTCCTACCAACTTTTATCGTGCCGCTCAACCGAAATATCCCAGCTTTTTCATCCGAGACAATTGCTTCATTTTTGACCATCACTGGCATTGATACTACTTTCAAATGTGCCTTCCGGATAACAATCAACCTTTTTTCGTGGTAGATATTTTTTCAGATTATGTCTGCAGGGCACTTCGGCGAAAGTGTTAGGCTGATCGTAAGATACCACAACAAAATACGGAACAAATCCTCTTGGCCTAAAGTCCATATATCTTCCACTAAACCATAACCGATGCAGCTAAAATGAGATAGGATAATTCCAGAACATTTCTTAATCAATAACGAACAATTTTCACTAACCTATAAATCCGACAATTACTGCGCCACATTTCACTAGGAAATCGCCAGAATGATAAAATTACCTATGATCTACCAAATACTGCAAATAAGTGTCATCGGTTCCACAGCAGCCTCCCAGAATCCTGACACCAAACTCAGAATTAAGCCGCAGCATATTCTCGCCCCAGTGCTGCAGGTCATCCTGATGGAGAACTGAGG
>JBARUR010000162.1:0-2515 GCA_049645845.1 Desulforhopalus sp.
TCAACACAATGTTCACCGAAGGTCAGTCCATGCGGCGCCATCTTCCGCAGTATTTTGCCAGTGAACATAGACTACTATGGTTCACTACCAAAAACTTTGAAGCTGACACCGCCTGAACTGATGAGAAATCCGGGCTAAGCACACAATCAGCAACTGGTCCGCCGATACCAGAATCACCGATCCTGGAAAATTGGTCGTCCCATGTTACATTCTCTCCCTTCCGGACTCTAACCGTCGGCTCTGGAATTTCACCAGATCTGCTGGACCCTGCTGCAAACTCAGCAAGCGCTCGCGGGCTCTCCAATTAATGGAATCACCGCCGGTGGGGACTTCCACCCCGCCCTGAGAATAAATTTTGCAAGTGCATCACTATAGCTTCGGATGGTTATGGATATTTATTTTCTCCGAATCTTTCGTGGCAAATGCTGCAAATACTCATTTTAAAATTTTAAACTTTAGCATCAAAATATTTCAGCCATATTCAGACCATAGGCACCTCCCTTTCAAAATAATCAGTTGCGGGGATTCATGTCGAACCCTCCGTCTTTACGCAAGATATATTTCTACAAAATCCGGCGTGAAAGTCAATGAAAGACAGATACTCGTTTAGGTCAAAAGGAATTTTCTATTCCCCGAGAAAGGGCATAAGACCGGAATCATTGATATTCAGGGCCTGAACAAGGGCGTCAAGGCCGATTTCAAGGTTGGTCAGCTGGCTGGGGGTGAGTTGCTCCAAAGCATTGCTCAGCTTGCCTTGGGCAGGTTTGGGTGCTTTGTCAAGGAACTGACGACCTTCTTCGGTGATGTAAATGTGTACACTCCGTTGATCTGTTTTGCTGCGATCACGGGATACGAGTTGTTTTTCTTCAAGCTTATCCAGCATATTGCTGCAGGTCGAAGGATGTATCGCAAGAGCCGCCGCCAGCTTCGACACTTTTAAACCCGGAGCAGCAGCTATTTCATGAAGCATCCATAGCTTGGCACTGCTCAAGCCACATGATTTTTCGACGTATTTAGAGTGCGCCTGCACTCCTTTAAGAATATTACGCAGTCTTTGTGTAACTACAATAATTTGCTTGTTTTTTTCATCCATCATTCTCTCCCTGAAAGATCTCTATGAGTGAGACCTTCAGCTTAGTACTCCTTTTTTATCATCTGTTCCAGAATTTTTTGCTTGAAGGGACTTTAATTTTGAAAAGAATGAGACTCGGAGGACACAAAAAATGTGTCCTCCGTGAATGCGCCATCCATGCTTGATTGAGACTATTTAAAATTATTCGGTAGCTGCCATGCGAGCTGCAGCAATCCAGCCATCCCATTTTCCCTGGTTTTTGGCTATCCACTCATCAACATGACCTTCAATATCTTTCTGGCTCTTTTCACCTTCATTCATCCGGGTATTCTGCTCATTTATATCAATTAACGGCAGTGTAAATTCTTCAAAAAATTTCCTGGCAGCCGGATTTTTTTGAGCAAATTCTTTGTTGGCAACAATCTGAATATCGGAAACGACAAAACCAAGTTTGACGGGATCAGAAACAGCACCTTCAATTCCACTCACAGTCATCCGCTCTTCGGCCGATTTTTGGGAATCTTTTGGAATGATTTTAGGAACATTAATCCATACGACATCTTCACCCGGCTTAAGTTTGAAAATGGTCCAGTTCGGAGCCCAGGTATAAAAGAATATCGGCTCGCCGTTCTTATAACCTGCCATGGCTGAAGCCATACCTGCCTCATAGGAAGCTTTTACCGGATTGATATGATCGTCCAGTTCATAGACTTCCATATGATGCGTTATAACGTTTTCACAGCCCCATCCCGGAGGACAGGCGGTCAGATCAGCCTTCCCGTCTTTGTTTGTATCAAATGCTTTCTTCACCTCGTCACGCTTAAAATCGTCGAGTGATTTAATGTTGTATTTCTCTGCATCTCTTTTGGAAACTAAATACCCTTGAAGACCACCAGCCTTGACGACATAACCAATAACCTCAGCTTTATCAAAAAAGTTTTTTGGCAGTTGGCTCTCATGGTTTGGGAACCAGCCATTGGTCCAGTAATCAACATCGCCCAGGGCAACTGATTTATAAAAGATAGGATTCTGCAGATCTTTGGGTTTTTTAACATCATACCCTAAGGTTTCCAGTCCACGCCTTACGAGTGCTTCCTGGAAAAAACCGGTATTCCAGGTAGCTCGTGCAGGTTTTACCGTTACACCTTCTCCGGGATGACCGGCAGCAGCCTGTGCATTCATCGCTCCGGTCATTGCCATTGCTGCGATTGCAGCGCCAAGTACTACTTTCTTTAACAACATAATCTCTCCTTTAATTCTTTTTCTTTGTACCCATCGACTGGGTAATTCTATCCAATACTATTGCCATCAAAACAATTGCCAGTCCACCGGTTGTAGCAAGACCGATATCAAGCGTATTCAGTCCGAGCACAACAGGAGCTCCTAAACCACCGGCTCCAATCAGTGCTGCAATAACGACCATGGAAAGCGCCATCATGATTG
>JBARUR010000163.1:0-4546 GCA_049645845.1 Desulforhopalus sp.
CCCTTTGAATCAGGTATGACAGAATGTCCCTTTCAAGGAGAGAGAGTTGCTCCAGAACACTTTGCTCTTGAGAAAATACGCCCAAAAACTGACAGATAACAACAGTATCAGAAGAGTCGGGTCAGAATGAAACAGTGAAGAAGAAGAATAGGTCAAAAAGACCCACGGGGACGAGAGGATTCAATTACCAGCGTATTTTTCCAATTTCCTGTAGAGCGTTTTTCTGCTAACGCCCAGAGTTTCAGCAGTTTTTTGTCGATTTCCCCCAAAAAAATGCAACATTTTGAGAATATGATTCTTTTCGACCGACTCAAGACTCAGTGTTCCGAGGGCATCTTCAGAGAGAGAAACCAGTTCTCGAGGGAGACATCGTTCAGTGATAATATTATTTTCCGCCAGGATAATCGAACGTTCAATGACATTGCGCAGCTCCCGGACATTTCCCGGCCAGTTATAGCGGAAAAGACAATCCATGGCACTGTCGACGATCCTGTAGGTTGTAGTGTCGGGACTTAATCGCATCAGGAAAAAATTTACCAACAGGGGCAGATCTTCCTTACGCTCTTTAACGGAGGGGATCTCGATGTTGAAGGCGTTAATCCGGTGAAAAAAGGCCTCATTAAAACGTCCCTTTTCCACTTCCTCGGCAAGATTACGGTTTGTGGCAAAAAGAAAGCGGATATTAACCTTTCGCTCCTCCTTTTCCCCCACCCTCCTATACGTTTGGGTCTCAAGAATTCTCAATAGCGAAGCCTGCACGCCCATGGGGAGCTCGCCAATCTCATCGAGAAACAGGGTGCTGTCGTGGGCATAGGCCATTAAACCTTCCCGCGACTCATTAGCCCCTGTGAATGAGCCCTTCATATGGCCGAATAACTCACTGCGGGAAAGTTCCTTCTGCAATGATGCGCAATTTTTAATAATCATCGGATGGCTGGCGCAAGCCGACCGCTGATGGATAAGCCTGGCGACGACATCCTTGCCTACTCCCGACTCGCCGGTGAGAAGGACGGGTATTTTAGCCGGGGCTACTTTATTTATTAAGAATTTTATATCGCGTACGGACTGAGAATTACCTACAAACTGTACTGGTTCCTGATCAAGCTCGCTGTTATGGCGCAGTATGGTATTTTCACGGGATAGCAGCACTCTTTGATGAGCTTTTTCAACGACGAGTTCCAGCCGATCAAGATTGAACGGCTTGCGGATAAAGTCGCAGGCGCCAAGTTTTATAGCCCTGACTGCACTGTCTATGTCACCGTGTCCGGTGATCATCACAACTTCAATATGAGGGACGGTATCCTTAATCTCGATCAACAGGTCCAGATCATGGACATCCGGCAGCCGCAGATCCATCACGATGACGTCAAACCAGTTGGTTCGCAGCAAATCCCTTGCTTCCGAAGCGGAAGCTGCCGTCAGGACTTTCCTATGATCGGTAGCGAGTTCCTTCTGCAGCAATCTTCTGATCGGCTCCTCGTCATCAATGGCCAAAATGGTGTATCTTTCCTGTTCCATTATAGCGTTATTCCCGGCAGAGATACCTTGAAAAAGGTCCCCTTGCCCTCCTTGCTCGTCACGGTGATTTCTCCACCGTGGTTTTTGACGATTGAATAGCAGGTCGAGAGCCCGATACCGACTCCCTGGCCAACTGGTTTCGTGGTAAAAAAAGGTTCAAAAAGTTTATCGTGCAACTCGACGGGTATCCCACAACCTGAATCTTCGACAATCAATTCAACACCTCCGATTTCACCTTCGTTGGTGATTACACGAATAATATCGCCTTGTCGAGTTGCATCAAAGGCATTGGTAAACAAATTAATTATAACCTGTTTCAATTGGGATTCATCGCCCATGATCACAGGAAGATTTTCCTGAAGCTCTGTTTTGACGGTAATATTATGCTGCTCTTTAAAATGATGCTTGAGAATGAACAGTGTATCCCTCACGCATTGATTCATATCTACCGGCCCAAGACTGGCGGCAACAGGCCGGCTAAAAGTCAATAAAGTCTGGACAATATCCCGACAGCGAAGGCATTCCTTGATGATCGTATCGGTATATTCAGTGAAATCGTCAAGAATCGCCCGCTCAACCTTACCCTCTATTCGAACGATTCTCCGCTGCAAGCCCTCGGCAAAGCCACTGATGGCAGCCAGAGGATTATTAATTTCATGCGCTACTCCAGCCGCCAGGGCGCCAACAGTGGCCATCTTTTCAGCCTGGTAGAATTGGGCCTGAAACTCTTTTTCCAAGGTGACATCCCTTTTGAAAAGAAGTACATTACGTTCACCCATGGGGCTGGTTTTGAGTGGAGAAGCTATGATTTCGAAATGCCTGAATTTTTCATCTATTTTATAAATACAGAGATCCTTGACAATCTCGTCAAGTTCAAGAGAACGTTGAGCCGGACAGTTTTCACATCTGCTGTCTTCACCACGAAACAGTTTATAGCAATGTTTGCCGATTGGATCGACACCCGGAAACCACTCGGAAAAGACATGGTTGACCCTTTGGATTCTCAAATCTTCCGAAAGAACGAGCATCAAGTCGGTGATACCATCAAGTACAGCCTGAATTTCCTTGCGCTTTTTCTCCAGTTCCTGATTGGAATTTTTAAGCTGTTCCACTTTTTGCTGGAGATCCTGATAAAACCCGAGCTTACAATGCTCAATTCCGACCAGATCTTCCAGGGTGGTTATTTTCATTACCAAACCTCTTTACAGATATTCATCAGTTCCCGCCAAGATGTTGGCCGGGGATTAGTGAGATTACAGGCGTCGTTTACCGCCATCTGACAGATCGGTTCCAGAAAGTGCCTTTCCTCCTCGCCTATTACCTCACTTAGTCTTTGCGGTACATTGAATGAACCGAAAAATTCATCCAGCTTTTCAATTCCGGCCAGAGCCGTTTCACGAGCTGACCCCATCTTTTTGTTGAGAATGACTCGTCCGATATCGGCAAGTTTCGTTTCGGCACCTTCTAAATTGTATCGCATAACTGCTGTAAGCAGTATCGGATGGATCACTCCATGCCGCATGTCGAAGTGGCCACCTAAAGAATGGGCCAGGGCATGTTCCGCGCCTAGGCTGGCATTGCTGAAGGCCATGGAAGCGGCAACGGAAGCAATGCTCAATTTTTCCAGGCAGTCAAGAGATCTCGTCTCAACAGCTTCCGGAAGATGCCTCAGAATAAGATCAATGGCTTTAAGGGACTGCATTTCAGTGAAGGAAGATGCAATAGTCGACACGTAGGCTTCGATAGCATGAGCAAGTGCATCAACTGCTGACTGAATTATAAGCGTTTCACTCTTGGTCTGAAGGATAAGCGGGTCAACAATAGAAATATTGGGCACTAAGGTTCGAGTGATAATCGACATTTTTACCGCCCGCTCGACATCGGTAATAATGCAGAACTGGGAAATATCCGAACCGCTCCCTGCAGTAGTAGTAATCAACACCATCGGAGGAAGGGGACGATTCACCCGATTTGCCCCTTCATAATCTCTGATCTTACCACCATTGCTGGCAATGATCGCTATTCCTTTGGCTGTATCCATCGAACTGCCGCCACCAATGGCAACGATCACATCCGCCCCATTATTCTGGTAAAATTCAGCACCCTGCTCAACTTCATAATCTCTGGGATTGGAGGTAACACCCGGATAATAAACCCATTCCACACCCTCTTTTTTAAAAATATCCGTCAATTGCTGTACCCATCCGGCTTCCTCGATTCCTGAATCGCTGACAAGAAAAACCTTCTTTGCCCCCAGTCGCAAAGCACATTGACCAGCGTAATTCAGACTTCCCCTGCCGAAAATTATTTCCGGGATGGCAAATTTAGTAATGTCCATATTTCAATCTCCATTTTGGTTCATTTTGCGTTGCCGATTTAACAGGTTAAATTATCCCGGGCTACCGCCAGGTAGAGTTCTTCATTGCAATTATTACACCTGATTGCCAATCGGGCATTAGCAGGGGCTTCGGAACCTTGGGTTGTTCATGCAGAGGGTCAAAATGACCTACTGCCAGAATACCAAGCTGCCCATTCTTTTACAAATCAATCCACGATGTCCTCATGAAAAGTTATTAACTGAAAGCAAAGGCTGCCTTGTCTCTCTTGATTAAAAGGAACACGCTATCTATATATATCCTAACCCGATGAGCCACTTCCCCCTGTAATTAAAGGGATGAAATCAAAAACAGGTACTTGATATGAAAAACCTCTTCACTCCATTACAACTCGGTCCCATTCAACTTAAAAATCGTATGATAATGGCTCCGCTCACTCGTGGCCGCGCAGGTGAATCAAGAATCCCAAACGATTTAATGAAAACTTATTATACGCAGAGAGCCACAGCCGGAGTCATCATAACGGAAGCGACCGCAATCTCTGAAGACGGATATGGCTGGTTTGGCGCTCCAGCGATTTATAACGATGATCAGCAACGAGGCTGGCGGGAAATAACCAGCTCGGTTCATAGAGAAGGCGGAAAAATTTTCCTGCAACTCTGGCATATGGGACGGGTGTCACATCCTGATTT
>JBARUR010000164.1:0-31334 GCA_049645845.1 Desulforhopalus sp.
CTTCGCCATTTTTTTCCTGGCCAAAATTTTCCTGAACAGGAAATTGAAGAAGGCCTTGAAAAAGGAGAAATATTTACCGACAAACAGAAAATTCTCCCTTTCCTGCAGACCGCGCTCTTTGATGAAAAGGTACTTGAAGTTGAGCTTGATGGCAAGCCCCGGATATATTTCTCGAGGATACTGGATGACCTGCCAGACCATGCAGAAGATATAGAAGACGAAGAAGATGAGATAGAAACTTTATCTGATGAGGATGAATACAGCCCTGGTGATTACTTAACAAAATTGAACCATATTGTTACATTGCCTCTTGAGCCCGGTCTCGGTAATCTGCATCTTCGCTATTCCCGCTTTATCGTTTTAAGAATGTTCACTAATACTTATGCAGTTGAAATGGGAACTACATTTGAAGATCTAACCAATGTAGGGGAAATTCCTGTGCTCAAACTCTCCTTTCCAGAGTTAGCAAAAATAAGCCGCAATACTCGGGAATTCAGGGCAAAAGTTCCGGAAGTCATGGATTTCACCGTTCTTATAAAGATGGGCAAAAAGCTCCCGACTCTTACCACAACCCCTCTCGACATCAGTGTCAAAGGTATGTCTTTTTCCATGACCCAGGATGAACAAAAACTCTTTCTTCCTGACGCAGTTCACTCACTTCAGCTTCATCTTAACGATGAACTTGTGGCAGGTATCGATGGGACTGTGAAAAAACTTTCAAAAGTACGCAAAAAAGATGGAATAGAGTATATTTGCGAAGTCGAATTCGACCTTATAACACCGACCCTGGCAGCTGTGATCGAGACTACTGTGGCCTCTGTGCAAAGAGCACACCTCAAGGATATTGCTGAAAAATCAGATGCCAGTGGCATCAAACTGATAGCCTGACCAGGTTCTCAGGTTGACGACAAGACAAAGAAAATAACATGCAGGAGTAATTGCTATGGTCCGATTTACCGTGCATAACCTTGGAGAACACACCATAGAAAACATGGTTGTCAGTGGACCTTTTAAGGCAATCATCATGGAAATGGCGGAGATGTTTCTTGCGGGCTACACCGGACCGATCCAGGAGGACATCGACTATCATTTTGCTGAGTATATCATCAAGAACTCTTACGGACAGGGACAGATACTTGAATGGAAACCAACACCTTCCGGACAGATTCATTAAGTACTGAAGATCTGTTGCTCAGCTAATTGCCTGACTAGTATTTTACACAATCGGCCAATGCCAGATACAGAGTGCCGACAGCCAACTCGGCACAATGGTGATGATCTTCGGGCAAAGTCTCCAAAAAATCAATAACATCGGCAGGAGAGACATTCCAGCATTGTTCCAGCGTTTTTCCTTCCACCAGAACAGCCACGGCATTCGAGCAGGCGTTGGTATTTATACATCCTGACAGTTCAAAGGTCAGCTGCGCTACAACTCCTTTTTCCACAGAAAGATACATAGTTATGGTATCTCCGCAGTTTCCGGTTTTGCTGCCGACACCATCAGGATTGGCCAGCGCCATCCTTTTCTCCCAGAGATGAGCCATCAGCAGGAACTGTTCGGAGTGATCCTGCCAAAAATCGAATTTTCCTGTCATTTCAGCACCATGCCCCACTCAAAGCATGAGGACTATAAGGAGTCAGTTATTGCATGGGTATGAATTTTTATTACTGGCCATTTTGTCCGGTTTTATCCATACCCGCAAGCGGCTTTACAAATTGCGATTCCGTATCCCATGGAAATAAAATCCAGGTATCCTGGCTCACTTCAGTGATAAAAGTATCAACAAGAGGGCGACCGGCAGGTTTCGCATAGACCGTCGCAAAATGGGCTTTAGGCACAATTTCACGAACCACCTGGGCGGTACGCCCGGTATCTACAAGGTCATCGATCAGCAACCATCCTTCCCCATCCCCGTCAAATGTCTTCAGAGTGTTTACTTCTCCCTTTCTATCTTTAAAATCATAACTGGAAAGACAGATAGTATCGACAAGACGTATATCAAGCTCCCTGGCAATAATGGCTGCCGGAACCATTCCGCCTCGTGTGATTGCGATCATCCCCTTAAAATCAGCTATGTTTAAAAGTCTCCATGCGAGCGCCTTTGAGTCCCGATGCAGCTGATCCCATGAAATGGGATATGTTTTGTTATATTTTGAATCTTCCGACATGTGCTTCCTTATATTCAACCTTGTATATGATTTAACATGTAAAGCATACCTATTTTTTCTCTCATAGTACTTGCTTCAAAAACAACTTCGCCCTTTCTTCCCGCGGATTGGTAAAGAAATGTTCGGGAGTCCCCACCTCAACAACTTTTCCTTCATCCATAAAAATTACCCGGTCGGCTACTTCCCGGGCAAAACCCATTTCATGGGTAACCACAATCATGGTCATTCCTTCCCGGGCAAGCTGCTTCATAACATCAAGAACCTCGCCAACCATTTCCGGATCAAGGGCAGAGGTTGGTTCATCAAAAAGCATAACCTTTGGATCCATGGCCAATGCTCTGGCAATGGCGACACGCTGCTGCTGCCCACCAGAAAGCCGCGAAGGATATTCTTTAGCTTTTTCCGGAATACCGACTTTTTTCAGCAGCATCAGGGCTTTTTCTTCAGCAACTTTTTTGCTCCTTTTTCGTACCCGGCACTGGGCCAGAGTAAGATTTTCCAGGACGGTCATATGAGGAAACAAATTGAATTGCTGGAACACCATCCCAACTTCGGCCCGCACTTTATTTATATTAGTCTTTCTATCGGCAAGATCGACACCATCTATGATAATGTGACCTTCATTGAAAGCATCCAACCCATTGATGCAGCGTAGAAATGTTGATTTACCAGAACCGGAAGGCCCGATAACGACAACTACTTCTCCTCTTGCCACCTCTGTTGAAACACCGTCCACCGCCCGGACAACCCCCGAGCGGCCAGTGAAAACTTTAACGACATTCTCGGCTTTAATCACTGATGGCAAGCCTCCGTTCCATATAATAAACAAGTTGTGACAAGACTGAAGTCACTAATAAATACATCGCCGCAACAACTATCCAGACCTCAAAAGTTGCAAAGGTTGAGGTAATGATTTCCCGCCCCGACTTTGTGAGATCGGTAATGGCAATAACTGAAACCAACGAAGAATCTTTGATAAGGCTAATAAACTGCCCGGACAACGGCGGAAGTATTTTTTTAAAAGCCTGCGGTAGTATAACATCTTTCATCGTTTGAAAGGCTGTCATCCCGAGCGATCGGGAGGCTTCCATCTGCCCTTTCGGAATACTCTGTATGCCTGCACGGACAATCTCCGCTACATAGGCCCCGGCAAAAAGCGCCAGTGCGCCAATACCGCAAACGTTTCGACTAAGGTTGAAAACCGTACCAAGGAAGAAATAAGCAATAAAAATCTGAACGAGCAATGGCGTCCCACGAATACATTCTACGTAGATCGACGACAACCCCCTGAGGGTGATATTTTTAGAAATTCTTGCAAGACCGGTCAATAGCCCCAGAATGAGAGCGAAGAAACTGGAAATAGCAGAAAGCCACAGGGTCGTCCACAGGCCAAGCATCAATGGACCAAGCCGCATTTTTTTGGAGAAACCGACGGTATCCCCCTCAAACAATTCTTCACCTTCGGATACCTTCACACTGTCAGCGGCTACTTCCAAATCAACGACTTCCGACGTTTCGGAAACCAATATAACCTTACTGTTTTTCCCCTTTGTTTCAATAGAACGAACCGTGCCATCGAAAGGAATTTTTTGTGCGTCTTCCGCGATGTACAAGAAATATTGAGGTACCCGGTACCATCGCCATTTATAATCAATTTTTTTGATCGCACCCCAGGTACCGGCGGCCATCATTAGCAGGATGACCACCAGTAAAAGACTCCAGGGCCACGTCTTCTCTGTGGCTTTCAAAATAATGCTTCCTTTTGCTTACTGGATTTCTTTCAACCAGGCATCATCCTGGAACCACTTGGTGTAGATCTTGTCATATACCCCGTCATACTTGATCTGATTCATGAAGTTATTTAACCAGTTAAGAAAATTCGGATCGTCTTTGCGAATAGCCCAGGCAAGTGGTTCTTTGGTGAAAGGTTCGTCAAGATGAACAATTTTACCTTCACCTTTCTCACTCATGGCAATTGCATTGAACGGAAGATCGTAAATAAATGCATCGATTTTTCCGTTAACCAACTCCATCACGCCTTCCTGCTCAGTTTCGTAAGAAATATATTTAGCATTAGGAATCATGCGCTTGGTGGCCTGTTCGCCGGTTGTTCCGAGTTTTGAAGCGATGGTGTATTTAGAATTATTCAGGTCGCTGTACGATTTGACTTCATCGGCAAGGTCTTTTTTCAAGAGTACAGACTGACCAATGAGAATATAAGGTGTAGCAAAGTTGACAGTCAGATTTCTCTCCTGGGTAAGAGTCATACCCGACATAAGAATATCAAACTTCTTAGTCAAAAGGGCGGGAATAATACCATCCCAGGCAGTAGAAACGAGTTCCAGTTCTACTTTCATTGCTTTCGCCATTCTTTTGGCCATATCTACATCAAATCCTATGATTTCACCTTTTTTGTTGGTTAACTCAAAAGGCATGTATCCAGGCTCCATCCCCACTCGCAATGTACCCCGCTTCTGTATCTCCGACAAAGTGTCTGCAGCTGACACTACCCCTGCTGACAAGGTGAACACGGCCAGTACTAGAGCCACGAGCAACGCAGTTTTTTTCATTTTCCTCTCCTTTTCTGTTTTAATAGAAGACATCCTCCCAAACGACCATTACAACTCTATGTGCTTTATAAGCCTAATGTGCTTTTTATATGTTTGTAAAAACCATAACTCTTCCGCTTGCGTCATTCCGTCTCTAGACGAAATCCAATGTTTTCAGGTATATGAAGATTCATGGTCATGCCCGGAATGATGTTGCCCGGGACCTTAGCCATTCGAAATATTCGGTTTTACGAGTTTATCAGGCGTGGTACTCAACCAATTTCAAAAGTTTCTTTTGCGTAACAAACTCCAGCACAAAACTCAAGTATATTCATTCGTATATGGGTAGTTACCATGACTTCCATGATTTCCGTATAAAAAAACTGTGGCAATTGATTGCACCAATTCAAATAAAATCTATTTATTTCTGCTTCCTTACATTCCCTACGAGATATTTCGATTCAGATCGTTTAAGTTTATGCATTTGTGAATTTGGCATTGTTTTGGACCCTCATGCTTGTCCCTAATCCGCATTTCTTATGAGAAATACCGGCTAATGACCTGAAGGATACTTCGATGAAAGCCCATGATACATTTCTGACATACCTGGCTTTGGCAACGGCTGTTTTTTTCTGGGGCCTTTCTTTTGTCGCCACCAAAATAGCTCTCCAGAGCTTTTCCCCTTTTTGTCTCATTTTTTTCCGGTTTTTTACCGCTGCACTCTTTTTTATTGTTTTGCTTTGGCGTACCGGCTTCCCTTCTTTAACCAAAAAGACACTGAAATCACTTTTGCTGCTCGCTTTAATGCAGCCAGGTCTGTACTTTCTCTTTGAAACGTTTGGGCTTCAGTATACCTCAGCAACCAAAACCTCACTGATCATCGCCACTATTCCCGTTGTGGTACTGGTTCTCTCTGCTTTTTTTTTAAAAGAACGGTTGCGGCCCATTAATACATTAGGAGTTATTGTCTCACTGGCAGGGGTAGCTCTGCTGGTCTTTGGCGGCAGACCTGAAACTGCTTTACATGGTATGATGATTGGCGATTTGCTTATCTTTGGTGCCGTCCTCGCTGCTTCTGTATATATGATTATGACGCGAAGATTAGGAGAATCACTCTCCTCTCTCCAGATTACCGGGATGCAGATCATTTTTGGCGCTCTGCTTTTCTTACCGCTCTTCCTCTGGGATCTTCCTCATCTTGACTGGCAGTCAGTCACCAAAGATTCACTCATGGCTCTGATCGTCCTTACGATCTTTGCCACAATCGGAGCATTCCTATGCTATAATTTTGCACTGACCAGAATTCCTGCAGCTCAGGCCGCTGTCTGTATAAACGGCATTCCGTTGGTAACTGCATGCGGAGCTTGGGTTTTACTTGGAGAAACACTTACCTCAATGCAATTGCTCGGTGGGGCTCTTGTCCTCCTAGCTGTTTTTCTTGCCAACCACACACCAAAAATCGAAATTATTCCTGAATTGGCTCATTAGATTTATTTGTTAATCAAAAGACAACCAACTACAACCCCAACGCAAGGTTTTCAAAATGAAGAACATTTTTATTTCCGGTTCACTCGCTTATGATCGTATTATGAATTTTCCCGAGAGTTTTTCCGACCATATTCTGCCTGACAAAATTCATAGTCTTAATGTTTGTTTTCAGGTGGATGGAGTGACTGAAAACTATGGCGGCACAGCGGGCAATATTGCTTATGCTTTAAAACTCATGGGCAAAAATGCCACTATTACCGCAACGATAGGCAGTGATCACCATAAGTACTTTGAATGGCTGGATAAACATTCAATTTCAAAAGAAGGCATTACTGTAATCAGCGATGAACTGACGGCCGGAGCTTATATTACTACCGATAAAAGCAACAACCAGATTACCGGCTTTAATCCAGGAGCAATGAAATATTCCTCCAATCTCGATTTCAATAGCCTTAATGCTGAGGATACTCTTCTCCTCGTCTCTCCTGGAAACCTATCGGATATGATCAACTACCCTAAACTTTGTAAAGAAAAAGGCATTGGTTATATTTTCGATCCCGGTCAGGCTCTCCCCGTACTGCAAGCGCAGGATTTAAGGGAGGTTATAACCGGCTGTATGCTCCTCATTGTCAACGATTACGAGTTCAACCTGATCATGGATAAAACCGGACTTTCCAAAGATGAACTTCTCGCCCTTCCGGAAACAACAATTATTACTCTTGGCGAAGCCGGTTCAGAACTCTATCGTCAAAACCGCAAGCTGGCTATCCCTTCTTTTAAAGCAGCTCAGGTGGTGGATCCAACCGGTGCGGGAGATGCCTTTAGGGGTGGTCTGCTCAGTGGACTAATCAATGGCAACGACCTGGAAACCAGTGCCATAGAAGGCAGTGTATGTGCCTCATTTGCCGTAGAATGCAAAGGAACTCAGGTATATTCTTTCACTCCCGATGAATTTGAAATCCGCTTGAGAGCCAATTGACGTTACCCCGAATTGCTCATAAATATTGTGTTGATTAAGAGAACATATCTGTTTTTCAAACCATTCGAAATTTTTATAATCAACACAATATTCACCAATATTCACCAATTGTCACCCCGCCTGAATTATAAAAAAGAGCCCGCTGGTATTTCTTACGGAATGATGATAATCTTTTAATACCCTTCAACGAGTACTGGAGAGAACAGCAGCTTTCTTCCCCGCTTTCCCGAGGCAGGTACCATCTCATTTGAAAATGAGTCCTTAGCCCGTATTTCTAATCAGTTCAAGCCGCAGTATAATTGAAATTCTAATATATTTGGGGGCACCACAGCTATGCATATTTCCAAACCTGATGCCCGTCACCCTGCGTCCGAAGAAATGTTCTCGATTACCGACCTCATCGATCTGGAAAAACTTCAACAGATTCAGGACGCGTTCGCCGAGGCAAATGAAGTGGCTTCGACTTTAACCGACGCCCAGGGTATTCCTCTTACGAGACCCAGCAATCACTCAAAAGTGTGTGCATTGATACGAGCAACTCAGAAGGGACTTGATAACTGTATAAACTCCGGGAAACAATTTGGGCTGCAAGCCCATTTGAGTCAAAAATCTCTTCACCATCCATGCGGCAGTGTTGGTTTTACAGATGCTGCCGCACCGATAATCGTCAATGGCAAACATATTGCCAACTGGCTGATAGGGCAGGGCCATGTGGGCAATGTCGATGTAACACGAATAAAGGAATATGCTCTCGAAATCGGCGCGAATCCTGAGAAAATGATTCAGGCATTTGAAGAAATGCCCAAAATGAGCATACAAAAATTTGAAAAAAAACTCGCTCTTCTTGAATTAATGGCCAGGGAACTCTCATTAATGAGTTACCAAAGGCTCATTCAACTTCAACAAAATGCAGAACTTAATCTAACCAAGGAACAGCTGGAAAAACATCAATTTCAGCTTGAAGCACTGGTCGAAGAACGAACAGCTGTCTTGCAGCAGGTTAACGAGCAGTTAACTGCGGAGATCTCCCAGAAGAGCAAGATGCAAAAACGGCAGAACCGCCTTATTACTGCTATTGAAAGTGCCGCAGAAGCCATAATTATCACCTCTCCTGCCGGAAAGATTATCTTCGTCAACCCTGCATTTGAACAACTCACCGGCTACAGTGCACAGGAAGCAATCCATAAAACACCAAGAATTCTTCAAAGCGGTCATCATGATAATAAATTCTACAATGATCTATGGCAGACAATTTTAGCTGGAAAAGTGTGGAAGGGACGCTTTACCAACAAGAGAAAAAATGGAACTTTCTATCAGGAAGAAGGGACCATTTCACCCGTTAAAAACGATGATGGTACAGTTGTAAATTTTGTCGCTGTAAAAAAGGACATCACCAAAGAAATTGAATTGGAAACACAGCTCCAGCAAGCACAAAAACTGGAGTCGCTCGGAACACTGGCTGCAGGAATGGCTCATGAAATAAATACACCTGTTCAATATGTGCTTAGCAACACAAATTTTTTAAGAGAAGTTTTTAATAGTTTTTTACAAATACAGGATAGTTACCAAAATCTTGTCCAGATCGTTTCAGCATCGGGGAGTTATAGCGAACAAGTGGATGAGATGACCCGACTGGCCAAAGAACTCGACTTGAACTACTTAAAAGACGAGAGTGAAAAGGCGTTTGAAGATACGATTGAAGGAATTAATAAAATTTCTGCCATAATCGGATCGATGAAAGAATTTTCCCAACCTGAAAGCGGGGAAAAAAGACTTGAAGATTTAAATAGAATCATCAGGACTACAGTGGATGTAACCAGCAATCAGTGGCAGGACGTGGCGGAAATCGATCTTGACCTTGAAGCTGAACTTCCGCCGGCACCACTTATTGTCGCACATTTAAAACAGGTCCTCCTGGAAATGATCCTCAATGCAATATATGCTTTAAACGCTAAGCATACGTCTCTGCCACAACAGAAAGGACGTATTTCTATCACTACCAGAACAGTCGGAGACAAGATAGATTTATACATTGCTGATACAGGTATTGGGATTTCTCGTGCCGACATCGGCAAAGTATTTGATCCATTTTTCACAACTAAACCTGTTGGTAAAGGCAGTGGACAGGGACTTTCGGTTGTCCGGGGCATTGTCGATAAACATAATGGGACGATTGCTGTTTCTTCCACACAGGGCCAAGGGACAGAATTTACAATTTCTCTTCCTCTGTGCCTGTGAAACCGGTGTGGATTGAGAAATATCCTGAATTCACGGTAATATTACCCTCCCAATTCTTTGCATATTTTATCCTGCAGTCAAAATAGCCCCAAAAATTGATAAACTCGTAAAAACCTAACACCCCAAAAAGGGGTACTCTTTTTAGTCCCCATGTTTTGAAGGGGATTCTTTTTAATCCTTATGCTTTGAGGAGGACAGAAGAGAGTCCCCCTCAAAGGGACTGAACTGAGTAACAGAATTTCTGGAGTAAGGCACTAAAATTGATGGCTAAGTTAAAAACTTCATATGCGAGGCGCGCCAAATTTATATTATTTCGGCGTAATAGAGTAACGTCGTAATGATATAATTAGCAGCGCCCCGTAGGAAGTGCCCTTGGGGTGCAACGACGCAGATGAAGAGTTTTTACGACGCCATATTTGACTAATTCCCCAAATACTCCGATACTAAAAGTATTAACGAATAATTTTACCTCAATCGATTTTTCGATTGCACCAGGAGAGATAAGGATGACCGAGAAAGTCCTTTTCGTCGATGACGAAGAAAATATCCTGCATTCAATAAAGCGGGAGCTTCGTAAACGCTTTGAGATCCACACAGCGGTCAGCGGAAGCGAGGCCCTTGAAATACTTAAAAATGAAGGTCCTTTTGCAGTGATTGTTTCGGATATGCGAATGCCTTTGATGGATGGAATTCAACTTCTTGCCGCAGTTAAAGATCAGTACCCTGAAACAGTTCGCATGATGCTTACCGGTAATGCCGATCAGGAAACTGCCATAGACGCTGTAAATAAGGGCCAAATCTTCAGATTTCTGAACAAACCCTGCCCAACATCTACCCTCGTTATTGCTATTGCCCTCGCCCAGCGCCAATATCGACTCATCACTGCGGAAAAAGAACTCCTCGACAAGACCCTGATGGGGAGTATCACAGTTCTGTCCGAGGTTCTGGGTCTAGCCAGCCCAATCGCTTTCAGTAGCGGGTTGAGAGTAAAATCAATAGTCGGGGTAATTGCCGGAAAATTACAATTGAAAAACATCTGGCAGTTTGAAATATCCGCATTGATGTCACAGATAGGGTGCATTACGCTTCCTCCGGAGACACTCAACAAATTGTATACCGGGCAGGAGATGGATACAGAAGAGAAGAAAATGTATCAGGATCATCCGCAGATAGGCTCCAAACTCCTGGAGAAGATCCCGCGACTGGAAACGGTTGCAGCAATCATCGCCCATCAACTCTTGCCTTACCAGTCCTTTGAAGAACACAAAGATCTTAAAGAAGAGGTTTGTATTGGAGCACAGATCCTTAAGATATCAACAGATTTTGACGCCCTTCTGCATCGCGGTTCAAATCGTTCGGAAGCACTTAATCAACTCCAAAAACGACCAACTGAATACAATCCTGAGGTAGTTCAGGTACTGAGTGGAATTAAATTAACCCCTGAAAATGAACGAGTCCTTGCGGTGGATATTCGTGACATGTCGGTGGGAATGACAACAGAACAGGATATAGTCGCTTTAAACGGAATGTTGATTGCTCCGAAAGGACAAGAGATAACATGGTCCCTGATCAGGGGATTGAAAAATTTTTCTCAGCAAGGCAGTGTCAAAGAGCCAATTTTAGTGAGAATTAAAAAATAAGTGAGATCCGGTTTCAAATAATTACGGACAAGATCCTCAAGAGCTCAAAGAGCAAAAATATAATGGAAAGAAAAAAAGTAATTTTCGTCGATGACGAGCCGAATATCCTCGATGGCCTGCGCCGTATGTTAAGATCCCTGCGAAATGAATATGATATGCATTTTGTTGCTGGTGGGAATGAAGCTTTGGAACTTATGGCACAGCAGTGTTTTGATGTAATTGTTTCCGACATGCGAATGCCGGGCATGGACGGAGCACAACTGCTCGAAATAATTCAAAAAAAACATCCTCACACCATTCGCATTATGCTCACAGGGCAAGCTGACCAGGATTCAATTTACAGGACTGTCGGTGTGGTACACCAGTTTCTTGGTAAACCCTGTGATCCTGATCAACTCAAGAATATCCTTATCCAGACTGCTGCTCTGCAGGATATGCTGTTCGATGGCAGCTTAAAGGATCTCATCTCTCAGCTCGGCAAATTACCAAGCCTGCCATCAACCTATTCAAAATTGCAGAAAGCAATGGCTCTTCCCGACGTAGAAATCAAAGAACTCGCCGAGATAATAGCAAAGGATATCGCAATGACTGCCAAAGTCCTGCAGCTTGTGAATTCATCCTTTTTCGGGATGTATACGAAAGTGGATAGTGCTGCACGTGCGGTTGCCCTTCTTGGACTTGACACCATCAAGGTTTTGGTACTCAGCCTTGAGCTCTTTTCCAAAATCAAAGCCCCGGAACAGGTTGCTCAGATTGATCAACTCTGGAGTCACAGCCTCATGGTAGGAAAACTGGCCAAAGCTATCGCTGCCAGCCAGACAGACAGCAAGGAAATGATAAGTGATACTTTTCTTGCCGGTACCTTGCATGATCTCGGAAAACTGATTCTTCTTTCTTCCCTGCCGGATCAATATCGACAGGTTATTGATATGGCCGTAGAACGAAATATCACAATGCCGGAGGCGGAAAAATCCATATTCGGCGCAACCCAAAGTTCTGTAGGAGCATATCTAGTTGGTCTTTGGGGCTTTTCCAACCCAATTATTGAAGCTATCGGTTTTCAGAACAGCATAGAAAAATATCCGGCTGCAACGTTCACGCCCGCTCTTGCTCTTCATGCTGCAAATGTTCTGTATTACCGGAATCGACCGGATGAAATTATCGGAAAGGCACTGGATTTAAACATCACTGCTATTGAACGTCTGGGTCTGCAGGATGCATCTGTGGAATGGGAACAGATCTGTATTGATGCCATGCAAGATGAAGAATGATGGTGAAGTAAAAAATCTATATCTGCATCGTAAAACTTAAATGGTATTCTTCATTTTTGACTGACGAACTTTTGTTCTCGGCAATTTGAGTGTAAAAGTAGTCCCTTCACCCATAACTGTTTTAAAAGTAAGGCTGCCGGAATGCTTTCGGGTAACAACATCATAAGCTATGGCCAATCCTTGACCGGTCCCTTTACCCACTTCTTTAGTGGTAAAAAATGGTTCATATATCTTTGATCGACACTCCTCCGGTATGCCGCAACCTGTATCGGCAATATGAATAAAAACGGATGAATCGTCTGCTTCCGTTGTAATGGTAATAGTCCCTTTACCACCTTCAGGAGTCCTCCCTAATTTTTCACTAATTGACTGAGCTGCGTTGACTAACAGATTCAACAAAACTTGACTGATTGCTCCGCTCATACACTTTATTCTTGGAAGATCGTAAGCAAGATCAAAGAGAACTTCGGAGCTGTACTTCCATTCATTTCTCGCAACAATAACTGTAGTTTCAATAAGATGATTGATATCTGCCTGTTCAGAGTCACTACCTCCCGGATGAGAGAACTCTTTCATGGCCCGAACTATTGAAGCGACTCTGGTAAGGCCCTCTTGTGACTGCTTTATTGCCTTTGGTATTTCTTCTTTGAGATATGACCATTCCACGTCCATAAGAGCTTTCTGCAGATGGTGTGATGACAGTTTGAGCTCTTTTTCTTTATCGGTTAGAGAATCAATTAAGGCAGAGATATCAGCAAAACATTCAGCCAGAAAACTGATATTCGAGCTGACAAATTGGGTCGGGGTATTTATCTCATGGGCGATTCCGGCAGCCAGTTGACCTACGGATTCAAGCTTATGAGCCTGGAGAAGCTGAGACTGTAAAATTTCCTTTTCCTTGAAAGCCTGTTCTAATTCGACCATGGCGTCTATCGTTAATTTTTCCTGATGATGACGTTCAGTGATCTCCTGCTCGAGCTGTTTATTTTGTTCAACCAGATCAGTCGTACGTTTTTCAACCATAGCTTCAAGAGAGGTCTGATAATTGAAAGCCTCCCTTCTAAGGTGTGCCCTTTCAAATGCCTTATCCACGCAATGACGGAGTAGATCTAGAGGGCAAATCGGTTTAATGAGATAATCCCAGGCCCCGAGACGAAGTCCTTCAATCGCATCGTCCATGGTGCCTTCTCCTGAAACTATTATAAAAGGTATGTCCGGAGATTCGGTTCTGACAATTTTCAAAAACTGCAGGCCATTAAGTCCAGGCATCCTCAGGTCGGAAATGACAAGATTGGGCTGAAACTTGCGAAACAGATCTACGGCTTCAACTCCGTCTGCAGCTTCAATTACGAAGTGTCCGTTTTTCATCAGAAATTCAGTAACGGAACGGCGTATAGCGGGATTATCTTCGGCCAGCAAAATTGAGGTTGTCGGTGTCATGACCTATTTCTCTAGATATTATTTACCTTCACTGTGTCAAAATTCCTGCCGACTTTTCCTTTTGGAATCTTCCTCCTCTGTCAATGCTAAAAGCAAAGGGCAAGGTTGAGGAATTTCATTACCGTCACGATAGAGTTGCAGGAGTCGTGTGGATTGAGAAGCCAAATCTCTTCGTACCTGGCGTCTTCTGCCTTTCACCCTGGCAATGGCCATACGATCATATCCTGTGGTTTGGTGGCGCATCCAGGCAATGACAGCACTGCGTGCACGATCTTCCAGCGGAATTCGCTCAGTCCGAGCCACAGTTCCGCTGCCGATGGGAGTCGCCAACTCGGTAACTAATGTTGCAAGCCGAACTGCAATCGTTGCATGCCGAGGATGAAAATCAAGAAATTCAAGGACTTCAGTGTGAAAATTACCAACATATTCAAGTTGCTTTTTATCTCTTCTTACCGCTGCCTGCCGGCACTTTTTAGCGTAATCCGGGGCAGAACGTTTTAGTTCCAATTCATTTTTCGCTGCCTGAATATATTCATTATTCGCCCAAATACCCTTAGAAACAAGTCTTCTTCTAACCTTTACCTGAACCATCCAGGTTGGCCCTTTGGCTTTAACCATTTTGGTTAGAGGTCCATCTCCCGGCAGCAGTAAGTCCCAATCTTTAGGAACGGACAGTTTTTCTCCTGCGTCAGTCAAGACAGTTCTTTCAGTTTTACCTGGTCTTACGATACGATTTTGCTGCGGCATAGTTTGTTTATGAAAATAGAGAAAAAAGGAAAGAATATTGTAACGTCCAACTGTAAGAACACAATCGCAACATAATCGCTTTTCAGAAACCGTTTAGCCCGAATCTGTCAGCGCCTCACCAAAGCCAGTTTAATTGCGAGGGCTATAAAGACACCTCCTGCAATTCGATTAAGAACGAGCTGTGCTTTGAATGATCTTCTGAAATAACCGCCAATTTCACCGGCAAGCAGACTGATCCCACCAAAGATAAAGAGAGTTGACAGGATGAAGAGGAATCCGAGAAGGAGGATCTGAGGAATCAGTGGACCGAAAGCAGGATCTGTAAATTGGGGCAGAAAGGCAAGGAAAAAAAGAGAAACCTTCGGGTTAGTAACGTTCATAATTATCCCGCGACCATAAAGCCTGCCAAAGTTCAATTTCTGGATTTGCTGCTCATCATTGCCTTCAGCACTAGCAGAAAATGCCCTATAGGCAAGATAGAGCAGATACGCTGCTCCAATAAATTTCAGCAGGGAAAAAGCAAATGAGGAGGCTTGGAATATTGCTGCCACACCAAGGGCAACTGCTGATGTATGAACAAGAAGTCCGGTACATAAACCGATAGTAACGACAATACCGGCTAATTTTCCTCTTTGGGCTGCCTGAGCCATAACGAAAAGATTATCCGGCCCCGGAGTGAGAGCCAGTAATAGAGAGGCCATAAAAAAGACCAGCAGAGTATCAATTGGTTGCACAGGAGCGGCCCATAAAATATTTTATATGACTTTACGACCTTACGAAGTGACGTTCATGCTCTCTTGTAAAATGCTGCAAGTTGCTATTATTACGTCCTTGTTTCCAGCCGTAATAATAGCAGTTGAATCTTGAGGCAACGTAGACAATTACTTAATATTCTTTTCTATCGCTGAGATAAGATCGTCTTCTTCATAAGGTTTAGTTACATAATCGTCAGCACCCTGTTTCATTCCCCAAAATTTATCACTGGGCTGGTCTTTGCTACTGACAATTATTACCTTGATATCCTTGGTTTCTTCACTCGTCTTTAACTGTCTGCAGACTTGAAAACCATTTTTATTAGGAAGAATAACATCGAGCAGAATCAAATCCGGCTTTCTTTCGATTGCCGTGCTTAATACCTTATCTCCTTCTGTAACCGTTACCGTTTTGAAGCCGTTATCCGAACATACTTTTTCTGCTATGCGCATGTCTGTCTGACTATCTTCTACTATCATTATTAATTTTGATGCCATTTTATTTCCTTACGATTTGAGAAATTTGTCGATACCTTCGTCTTGCCATATCTTTAACGTTTTTTCATCATCTTTTCTGATCTTCACCCCTATCGCATTAACAGGGACTGTATTTTTCTTTTGGATAGCTATCCAATTTTTTTTAATCGCTTCACTAATACCCATAGCAAATTCCTGTTCAAATAGTTCTTTGATTTCTAACCTCTTTAAACGGGGAAGAGTCCTGTTGTATTCCCGTTTGCCAGGGTTAAGAGCAATGTGCTAACTTCCAGGTCTCAATCACCTCACAACTGTAATGATTGAATAATCCTGGTAATATCCGGTACAATACCGAGCTTACCAGGCGCAAGAGAATATATTCCCAGCACATTTTCACTGTTTTGCGGTAATGCCGGAGCCTGCAGGGATGAAACTCCCTCCAATGTCTTAATTTTCAGGGTTCGTGGTGTCTGGACGATAATTTTTTCCAGTTCTTTTTTTTCATTAACTGATCTCACCACAAGATATTTAAGCGGACTGTCCTGATCCATCTCCTTAAGGCCATAATGCTTCTCAAAGCTGATAACCGGGAGCATAACTCCCTGATACCTGGCTTTCCCAACAAAAGGGGGCGAAGAAGATATCTCGATTTCTTTAAAAAGAAATTCGAGCTGATTCCTGCTTAAAACCCAGAACAGTTCACCGCCAAGAAAAGTTGTGATGTTCGCCTTGATAGTCGCAATTTCGAGCTGTTTTTTCATTGTATTAAATCGGAGCCAAATATAAAATTAATTTCCGCTTCGAATATTCTCCAACAACCGCACGAATGCGTCATCCTGATAAGGTTTGGTCAAATAATGTTCAATCCCTAACTCTCTGGCCTTTTGCTGGTGTTTTTCCGAAGCTCTGGATGTTAACATAATGATAGGAATATCTTTATACATCGGTTGGTTGTTCAGACTTGACTTAAATTCATAGCCGTTCATTCTCGGCATTTCTATGTCCAGAATAATTACATCGGGTGAAAAATTCTCCAGTTTAGCCAGGGCGTCCAGTCCATCAACGGCCTGTAATTGCTTCCAGGACTGACTTTCCACCAGTCGAGCTACACTATGTCGAACGCTGATCGAATCATCTACTATTAATACTTTGAGCGGCTCATTCAATTCCATTTGCAGCAAAGGTTCGTCAATTGTTAAATCAACATCCCGCTCTTCCACTAGTTCTCGCAGGTTAAGAATCGGAATCAATCCACCGGAACCGGTTAAGGTCACCCCACTGATTCCTCGAACGTGGGTAAGATGACTACCGAGATTCTTTATTATTATCTCACGCTGTTCGACTACTGTATCTATGGCAACAGCACACTGTTCCTCTCCCTTCATGAATAAGATAGCCAGTATTCCTTCACTCCCCGCTGAAAGAATATCTATTCTTTTTTCCAATTGCAGGTGATAAGCAAGATTTGTCAGAGATACAAAGTTATTACCAAGTTTCAGCGACAATTTGTCTGAATCATCATCTGTTGTAATTTCTCCAGTGGAGAAGTGTTTCACTTCCAGAATATCCTGCAGAGGTATGGCGAACTCTTTTCCGGCTACTGACACCATTACTGCACGGTTCACGGAAAGAGAGAAAGGAATATGGATTTCAAACTCCACTCCCTGCCCCGGATGGTTATGAATCTGGATGGAGCCCCGCAAACCCTGGATATTTCGTTTGACAACATCAAGCCCTACACCGCGTCCGGAAATTGTAGTGATATTCTGCCTGGTGGTAAAACTTGGGTGAAAGAGGTATTCCAGCAATTGTTTCTCATCGAGAGACTCTGGGTTATCCACCAATCGTTCACGGCTTATTTTATCTTTAATAAGCGAGAAATCAATGCCGCCGCCATCATCGGATATACGTAAGACAACATATCTGCTTCGCTGCTCGGCCTGTATATTGATAGTTCCGGTCTCAGGCTTGCCCGCGGCTAAACGAACTTCACCGGTTTCGATGCCATGATCGACCCCGTTTCTCAAGATGTGCATGAGGGGATCGGTTATCTTGGCCCACACGAACCGATCCATATACACATCTTCCCCGGTTATTGTAAGTGCCGCTTTCTTGCCAAGTTTGGTAGCGGTATCCCTTACCGTCCTAAACAAAACCCGCGAAATCGAAGACAGAGGCGTCATCCTGATGCGCATGAGTTTGTCCTGCATCAATCGCATGGTTAACTGCTGTCTGCCGACCTGCCCGCTAATATCACCAGCCAATGAATTCAGAGTGGTATGTATAGAGTTAACATCGACGGAAATTTCATTTAAAGATCTTATTATAAGATTTAATTGGGAGTAACGATCCAGCTCAATAGGATCGAATTCCGTCAAGTCACTACTGTCAGGTACTTGAGTTCCACCTTGGGATATAATCGGGTTGAAGCCGTAAAGTGACTGCACTTCAAAGCCGGACTCAAGTTCCTGGGACTTCCTTCGTAGATTTTCTTTAACATTATCGAGCTCAAAGAGAGTCTGTGAAAACTCCTCAACCATCTTTTCCATAGCTCCACGGGTTACAATCAACTCTCCTTCAATACTTAACAGTTCATCAAGGTCTTCAAGTTTGACACGGAGGGTCCCGGAATCCTCAAGTGCAGCGGGAGTATTTTCAACGAAGTCAGGTTCCCGTAAGGTGATTTCCGGTAACACCGGATTGGTTGCTGTTTCTCCTTCGGCCGATTCCCCCACCAGCTTTTCACTTTCATCCTGCCCGGAGATCGGTGCAAGATATTTATCAATAGTATGAACCAGCTCGTCAAGTTTCGCAGATTTTGTTGACTGAGGAGATTGCGATAGAATTTCAATGACATCGATTCCGTTGGCGATTATCTGCACTTCCAGAGGACTAATTTCCACAGCCTCATCATGCAGCCAATCGAGCATATCTTCAAGCGAATGTGCTCCTTTGGCAAGCAGATTCACACCGGTCATCGAAGCAGCACCTTTTAATGTATGTACTGCCCGTCTCATCTCACTTATCGAATCCTTCAATTCAGGTGTCAAATCACAGGATTCATGGACTTTATTTTCAAGAATATTAAGAGACTGATTTACAACAATGAGATGTTCATCACATTCTTCCCGAAATATTTCCATAAGGAGCAGTTGGTCCTCATCAACCGGCTCATCCACATGATCCTGCTCTTCCTGAATCGTCTCTAACTTTTGATTAACTTCGCCATATGATTCAACATCCTCAAACTCTTCCCTTTCATCATCAATAAGATTTGAAGTCAATTCTTCGAGAATATCTATTGACTCATCATCTGTGGCCGAATCATCAAAAATATCCACTGAATCGAAACGAGTATTCTCAGCCTGGGAAATGCTCTTTTCTCGACCAATTCCTACCAAAAGAGCCTTAAACCTTTGCAGCTGCTCTTTCACTCTTTTTATGGTCGTGCTGTTTTCCGGATCTTCATGGGAAAAACTCACTTCAAGAAACTGGAGAAAGTCCAGTATCAGACCCGGCATTTCAGGCTGATGGGGAATTGCCGCGGAATGCAGTTTGTCCATTAAGAGATGAAAATCCAGCATCAGCTGGTTTTGTTGTTTCATTCCAGCGGCCAGAAACGTTCCTGCAAGAAGCGACACTGCGTAGGAAAGTTTCCCATATATTAATATATCACGATCATTGTCCCTGCCGTCTTCGGTTAAACAACCGGCGAGATCCTGCAACAGTGGAAAAATGGAACGAACATCAAGGAGATACTCCTGCAACTCATCAACACTTTTTTCATTTTGCCCACATCCAGTCTCCACACCATCTGGATCATGATAAAATAATGACACAATTTGTTCATGAAAGTTATGTCCGTCGTCAGAAAAAAGATTCTTCTCATCACTGGCATTGGCAAGAAGATCGACGGTTCGTTCAAGAGCAGCAACCGTTTGATCTGAAACAGGTTGTTCCTTTTCAATTAATATGTCGAGTGCCGATTCTACAACTCTGGCTCCATCACTCAAATCTGATAACTGGACTTGAGATGCCGCACCCTTGATGTTATGAAACAGCCTGTGAAGCTCCTTGATGACGATAATTGAAGCTCTATCAGATGCGAGATCCTGAAGACCTTGCCGTATTTCCGGAATATAAGATTCAACTTCTAGAGAAAAAAGCTCGAGGAGCTCTGCATTTGGAAATTTTGGCATTATCTATGATCCTTTCTTGTACTATTCATATCCTCACTGCTTCCATAATATTTATCATTCTCCTCTCTCATTCCTCATCCTTTACTGTTATAGTCGACAAGTCGAGATGATGATAAAAATCTCGAGACGTTAAGGATATAATAGAATTTTTTTTCGGCGAAAAGACCGGATGAAAACAGGGAAGCATCCACGGATTTTTTATCTACCGGATCAAGTGGCTGAGTCTCCGATAACGGTTTACTGACGGTGCCTATAATTCGATCAACGCGTATACCGATCTTTCGTTTCTTATGTCTGAGTGCTACAAGACGATTACCATCACATATGCCTTTACCCGCGATATTGAGAAAACCGCCAAGATCAATAACGGAAACTATTTCACTCCGGATATTGACGATCCCCTGAATCCATGAAGGAAGATTCGGTAAGAGTGTTATCGTTGGCAATGGACCGACTTCGGACAAATCATCTATGGAAATTGCCAGGTGCAAAGCCGCGATCCCGACCAGTAAATATCGATCAACCTCTTCCCGGTCTGCGGCGACTTGCTGCTCAACTATAGCAGCCGTATCCGTAACGTCAGCCAGCTGTCCGTCGATATTCAGGATTAGATTTTCTAGATCAAGCATACTTGACATGGATTCACTCTGAAAAAATGGATTATTAAATATAGTTGCCGATAACTGAAAGCAGTTTGTCCGGATTAAAGGGTTTGGTCAGATAAGCAACAGACCCTGCCCGCATCCCTTTTTCTCTATCCAACGGACTGTCTTTTGCTGTGAGCATAACAACAGGGATTTCTTTCAATCGCGAGTCTTGTTTCAACTTCGCGAGAATATCATAGCCGGTCATATCGGGCAGCATGGCATCGAGGAGAATCAGTTGAGGAATATCGTCCGTTACTTTCTTAAAAGCTTCTCCTCCGGTTGCCGCTTCACTGACCACATACCCTTTTCTTGACAACACCATGGAGATAACTTTTCTGGAAGTCGGACTGTCTTCTACAATCAAGACAGATTTTTCCGTAGTTTTCTTTGGGGGAACAACTGCTGGCTTAGCCACGGTAACAGCAGGCTTAGCCACTACCGGATTAACGACAGCCGGTTTAAATGTTGGAGCTTTGGCGGCAGGTTCAGGCTTCTCTATAGATGGAGCTTCAACCTTTTTTCTATCAGATTGTGGAGTTTGAGTCGACTCGGGCTGCGGATCCAGATACTTATCCAATACAACCAGAAGCTTCGCAGGGTCAAACGGTTTTGTCAAATATTCATTCGATCCCGTTACCATCCCTTTCAATCTGTCGGCCGAGCCACATTTACTCGTCAGCATGACCACAGGAACCTCAGATAATTCACTGTTTTTTCGAATAGTCGATAGTACTTCGTAACCGGTCATGTCCGGCAGCATAACATCGAGGAGTACGAGATCCGGGGCAATTCCTTCAATAGCCAGAAGCGCCTCGGTGCCGCTGGTTGCTTCGATAATTTTGTATCCTTTGCGACCAAGTACCATAGAGACAACTTTTCTGGCGGTTTTACTGTCTTCAACCACCAGAATAGTTTTTTCCGCTGTTTCTTTATTGGCGGACAATGGCTCACGAACAACCGGAGAGTTCACCGGAATTCTTTGTTCCTGCACGAATTCGGATTTCGTGGAACCTGGTTTAAGCGGTTTTTGCACAGGCTGAAGAAAAGCAGCTGTCCTGACAAAAAGGGGCTCCTGAGGTGATATTTGCAGTGCTTTATTGATAAACTCTCGCGCTCGATCCATTTGTCCAAGGGAGCAAAATCCCAGGCAGAGACAGTAGGCAATGCGTGAATTTTGGGGATTTCGGAGCATTTCCTCTTCATAGAGCGACAAGGTCTTTTGCATTTCCGCGGAGGTGGACTTTCCACTCATTGCATTTTTCGAGATTCGCTGTACCCCACGACAATAATCACAGCTCTCTTCACCTATTTTAACAAGAGACCAGCAAAAAATACATCGCCTCACTGTCGCAGATGAACCTGATAATTGTGGCTCGATCTTTTGTATCTCTTTCTTTATTGAAGAATCGACATTTCCCCATTTTTGAGCTTCATCCAAAGCTTTTTTGATGTAATCTTCCCGAGTCAGCAGCCGGGAATGCCAGAGCCATGCGGGATAATAAAACCGGTTGCTGCGCAGCACTTCAACCAGTTTTGCACCCGCTTCTTTCCGGCGGAATTGAAAAAAGAGTTGAATAGCATCTTGAAGAGTTCGTTCTTCATCACAATTACCTTCCAGGAAATTGCCGGGCTGATTTGCGAAAAAACGATCGACCTGGGCTACGGTAACAGATACATTTTTATCAACAGGCAGCTCTGACTTTATACCATGAACTTCGCCTCCATTAATTGCGGCAAGTGTGAGAAATGCCCCATTACCTTGTAATTTTCCGCACTTAGCTGCGACAATTTGTCCTTGTCTCACCTGCAGGAGACCAAACTTTCTTACTCCCTGCACCTGAACATCCAGATTGTCTTGCTGCAATCGTAGAGATTTCAGATAGTCGAGTATATTTCCCCGTGTTTCAGTGAAACCAATATGAGAATCGGTCATAAAAAGCCCCTGGATGTTAAAAGAGTAATGCAATAACAATGATGCTGCTTATGTTGAAAACGAGATTAAGGACATATCGAGTCATGAGAGGTAAAAATACCGTTGCTGTCAATTTTAACTACAACGACGCATTTACTCGGATCACCGGTTTCGTTAAAGCTCATTTTACCTGCAGCACCGTCAAAATTCTGAATCTTCGTCAGTGAGTCTTTAACCAATCCTCGATCTTTCACCAGATTGCCGGAAAGTCCCCCGGTCTGTTTGATCGCCTCAATAAAAACCCGGAGAGCATCCCAGGTAAGAGCCGAAGGTTCATCCGGCATTTGGCCGTAGGCGGCTTTATAGGTGTCGACGAACACTTTATTCAACCCCTTGGCATTTCCCGGCGCATAGTTTCCGGTGAAAAACAAACCGTTGCAGTCGCTGCCGCATTCACCAATGAGATCTCCTCCAGCCCAGGAATTGCTCCCGACAATCGGCATTGTCAAGCCCATGCTTTTTGCCTGTCGAACAATCAAAGGAACTTCATTAAAGTGTTGGGGAGTAAAGATAAAATCGGCTCCGGAATCTCTAATTCGCGTCAGCTGCTTGCTGAAATCTTCATCGCCGGTTCGAAATTCTTCGTATGCAATCACTGAGCCTGCGCCATTTTTTGCCTCAAATGCTTCTTTAAAGTTCTTGGCCATCCCGCGGGGATAAGCACTAACAATATCGTATAAAACTGCAGCCTTGGTGGCTTTAAATTCATTGGCGGCAAATTTAGTAATAGCTGGCCCCTGTATGGTGAAAACAAAGCAGCTCCTAAAAACATAGGGCCGATCCTTGGTAGTGATTGGGGATGTAGACCATGGAGAAATCATCGGAGTGGCAAATGCTTGGAATATTTGTCCAATTGGAATAGCTTGACGGCTGCTGAGCCCGCCGATAACACCGATCACATTTTCCTGGCTGACCTGTTTTAAAGCCAGACTCGAGGCGGTTGTCGGGTCGGATTGATTGTCACCGTATATGAATTCGACCTTGTACTTCTTTCCACCTACCTCAATACCTCCCGCAGCCTCTATTTCCTTTTGTACCAATTCTGCAGCATCTTTTGAATTTTTTCCGACAAGCTCAAACATACCCGTCAGAGGAAGATTAAATCCAATGCGGATAACTCCATCATCAGCCCAAAGGTTTTGATAGCCCGCAAGAGACAGCACAAGGCTCAACAAAATAATTTGATTAACTTTCTTCATTCTCACTCCATCCTATCGTGTCATGGATAAAAACTTCTGCAACATTTAATAAACGTTCACCAGCACCCCATATGCACACGACAAACTGCCGGGCATTAACCGATATAACCCCTCCGTCTGCCTATAGGCATCTGGAGCACTGTTTGAACTTTTAAACCGATTGATTTTCACCGATCTGAAAGACTTCAACCGCCGAACGAAGATCTCGAGCAGTTCTGCTCAAAACGTTCATCGATGTTGCAGTATCCTGGGATGAGAGAGATGATTCCTTACTAACCTCACCGACATCCTCCATCGTTTTGGAAATTGTTTCAGACATCTCTACCTGGCTAGTTGTAGCTGCAGTAATAGCCTCGATGAGTTGCGCAAGCTGATTGGAAACTTCTTCAATTTCCTGTAGCTTGTCATGAGCTCCATCGGCCAGTTTTGTTCCTTGAACAACCTTGCCGATACTCTCGTCAATTCGATTGGTTACGTCTTTAATTTCAGTCTGGATGCTTTTAACCAAAAGCTCAATCTGTTTTGTCGAGTTACTTGAACTATCTGCAAGGCGCTGAACCTCATCGGCAACCACCGCAAAACCATGACCGGCGTCACCAGCCATCGCAGCCTGAATTGAAGCGTTCAAAGCAAGAATAGAAGTACGATCTGCGATATCATCAATAATCTGGACGATATTACCGATTTCCAGTGAACTCTCACCCAGTCGTTTGATCGATCGTGCTGTCTCGTTGATCTGCTCACGGATTTCAACCATAGCTTTACTGGTTTCATTAACCGCCAAAGCTCCTTCCTGCGCATTGAGACGCGACTTTTTGGATACCGATGCCGACTGCAGAGCATTGTTAGCCACCTCTCGAATCGATTCCACCATTTCTTCAATAGCTTCAACAGCGGCAGTTACGCCCTTCACCTGCTCAATATTCTTTTCAGCAAGGCTCATGGTCTGACGAGTAACATCACTGGAGGTAATATCTACGGATTCTGTTGCAATTTTTACCTTTCTAATAATGTCGGAGAACTGATCTGCCATGGCATTGAAGGAGTCGGCAATGGCACCAGTCATATCCTCGGTTACCTCGGCCCGAGCAGTAAAGTCACCATCGGACAGAGCACTGATCTCCTCCAGGAGTTTCATAATGGATTCCTGGATAGTATCCCGCTCTTCCTGACTTTGAATCAGGACGGTAATATTATCGAGCATTGCGTTCAGGGTTGTTGCCATTACTCCGAGTTCATCATTACTGACCACTTCCGTACGAGCCTGGAAGTTACCCATGCCAATTTCATCAAGAAGCCCCATTATATGATTTACCTGGTTAGTCAAGCCCCTTGAAAGCCTGATAGCTATGAAGACACCCAACAACACTGAAATTAAACCAACAGCTAAAACCACTTTCATAACAAGTGATGCAGTGTTTTCCATATCCTGGGTTGCCGCAGCTTCATTTTCTACAGCATAATCAAGGAATGTCTTAATCACCGGTTCCGCCCGCTTCGCAGCTTCCTGATATCCGGTTATCCTTGCTGCAATGGCCGCATCAGTATTGACAACCTCAACAAACCATTTATCGAATTCTATTAATTGATCTCGCAGCAGAGCTTTGGTTGCGGGGATTATCGAGGGAGCCTCCATGAAACTTTGAAAAGTTGCCATGTCCTCATTTACACTGGCAACATTATCCATATTCGGCGCCATCAAATAATCCTGAAGGCTGGCTTTGAGCAAATAAAAGGCATTATTTACGGGAAAAGAATCGACAGCAGCAGCAGTATTTCCAAGAATATCGATGCTCTGCTTCAATTTAATCAATTCGCCGAATTCAGTATCAACACGTAATTCCAGGATGTTTACTGTCCCGACAAACGCACTGAGATACTCATTTATGGAATCCATGGCAGATTGTGCGGCATCAACATCCTGAGGTGTAGTAGCCAGTTGCTGGATTTGGTACAAAGTTTGGTAGGCCTCACCTCCGGATTCAACAAAAGGATTAAGATAGAGTTCTTTCGCTTTCCGAATCCCAATCTTTTCATGGTTAAGGAAAAGATCTTTCTCATAGCCTTGCATCAGACGGAGGGTTTTTTCGGTTTGCAGGCTCAATCGGGCAATTTTACCATGAACTTTGACCAGGTCATCAATTGTCTTTTGTGAGTACCTTTGTGATATGATTGTGATGGCAATTACCACAAGGGTAAGAACAATCAACGTCATAAAAGACCATATCAGCTTACTGCGAATCTTCCGGCGTCCGACTTTTACAACTTTCCTTTCGTGCATTTCAGGATTTTTACTCTGTTCGTCCATCACATCTCCATAATTTCTGTTACTGTCCTGAGTGGACATTTCCGCTCCAACTCGTATCGCCGGGTCGAATATTGCGATAGCCCGTATTTCTCATCAGAAATCAAAATCATGTCGAACATCTTGAAAAGACAAATAAATTCTGAAATAGACACAATGTTCATGAGAAATGCGGGATAGCACCCTATCTGCCTATCGTAGGCTATATAAAATTATTAATAGGCTATCTTAAATTTGACAGTCATTGCAAATTTTTTTTCACTCATATCCAATGTTTTTCCTCCTGCCGAAATTACTCCTCTATCCCCGCGCAGACATTTGATATTTTAAACGACAGATAGAGATCGTTTTATTAACAAAAGACACCTATCGATATTCAGAGAATTTTGTATTGGACGTAACGAAGGGACAGGCAAATGAACCGTTTTTACCAAAAGGAAAGGCCCGCATCCCTAAAAAGAGAAACGGGCCTCAAACTGCAGAAAAATCAATATGGATTGTGCGACATCAGCCGTGCATCAAAAGAATTTTGTTTTTAATATCATCGACTGCAAGACCTTGATGCGGCAGTTGTTCCGCTATGCCGCCATGACCGATTTTATTTGTTCCCATGAACGAATACTTTGGAGCTAATCCTCTTTCCAGCAGCCAGGTACCATATCGAATACCGAGACCTGTTTTGGTGTTCTGGCTCTCAACAACCAGAACGAAAGGACTGCTGCCTACCTTTGATATCATTGCTTCATCAATCACATTCAAGGTCGGTTTATTGATCAAACCGATATCCAGTCCTCCTGCCTTCAGCTGCAGCACAGCATCAAGGCACCTGTAGGTCATTTCGCCATAGCTGACGACATAACCGTCTTTTCCTTCACGAATAACCTCGTCTTTACCTGGCTCAAATTCATAGCTGCCACCAAAGATCTTTTCGCCTTGATCATCCAAAAGACATGGGGTCGCTGAACGGGTGGAAAAAACAAAGCGTAACCCTTTGTCGTTGAATATTTTTTTCAACATAGCTTTGAGCTGCAGGATATCTGCCGGAAAATAGAGACGAGTGGCGTCTCCCTCGGCAACAGCATTATCGGCAAAGAAATTATTGATTCCGAAATGACAGGTATTGTCCGCCATATCATCAATACCGGAATGGGAGAAATGAGCGAGAACGTTGGCGTCATTGAGACGAGCCATGGTAATTTCGGAGACGACCATTTCGAGAAACGCCGCAAAGGTTCCGAAGATTCCCTGACGACCGGTTTCAGAGCCGAAACCTGCAGCAACCGAGTAATTATTCCGCTCCATAATACCGCCGTGAACATACACTTCAGGGTGATTCTTACGAATATGATGCAGGCCGCATGATCCTTCGAGATCTGAGTCGACAACTAAAACTTTTTTTGCAGGGTCATCCATGGTGTCCAGGATTTCAGAAATAACCTTCCCAAAATCATCCCGAACCTTTCCCATCTCCGGGGTACTGCCTTGATAGGTGATTTTTTCATTTTCAACCGGAAAGTTCTCAAGCATTTCTACGGCTACAGTGAGTCCTTTTTCAGTAAGATAATCAACGGCCAATTTCACCGCGATAACATCATGCCCTTTTGGAGATCCTTCAATACCTGCAACACCGACCGCCATCAATCGCTTATTGATGAGGGCAACGGGGCCGTCGGCAACCAGTGCTTTTTGAATGCGGCCAAACAGCGCGTCAATATCCTCCCCGTCACCGACATTTGCAGCAAGACCATGTCCTTCAAGAGTTTTTTCCACATCATATCCCTGCAAATATTTGCTTGGATGACCTGCAATTGTCACATCATTGTCGTCAATAAAGAGTTTAACTTTAAGATTTCGGGCCACGGCATATCTTGCCGCCTCTGCATTATCACCCTCCATTTGTGAACCGTCACTGCCGAACATGACTACTGTCTTGTTTGTATCCGCTTCTGCAACTCCGTTCACGTAACTCCAGAGATGCCCCAGTCTTCCCGAGGAAAAGAAAATTCCATTTTTCTCATCTCTTTCAGGATGACCATAATACCCCTTATCATATTCACGGTAATGCAACAGGGATTCCGGTTTTTGATATCCATTAAGTACGGCCATCATATACTGAATTGCCACCCGATGACCCGCCTCATCAAAATAGACCGGATGAATGGAATCGGAGCCTTTCATAAATCCGTCAATGATCAATAACTCCGGAACGATATCAAAGGCCCCGCCAGTATGTCCTCCGAGTCCTTTCACATTGGCAAGAGCAGTAAAAAATACCAGACTGTCACGCACAATCCTTATATTATTGATCAGCGCCATCCGTTGCTCTGCGGTAAGCTGCTCCTGGTTCAGATCAAATTTCTGTGAAGCATACTCACTTAAATCAATTGGGAAATCCATTACTTCCTCCAGTTAAAACTATCTAAGACTCGTCGGAGCCGCACCCTTTTCCATATTACATTTATTACAACATTTCAAAGAGTAAGCTATTTTAATTATTAGAAAAAATATTACATAAAATGGTTAATAAAGTGCTCATTTGAAAAGCAAACAAACCTATAATTTCACCCATTTTGCAGCAGCAAAGCAAATGAACAATTTACATAGCACCATTTTTCATTAAAAATACATTAATTGAACACTTAAGGTTGCCTGATTTACTGTTTTCTGTCTTGAGGTAAAATTATATTGAGAACTATTCCCAATATTCCAGCAAGACCAATCTTTTCGATAGCAAAAGAACCGGCAGTAAATTTCATCCCGCCAATCCCGCAAACCAGAATCACCGCTACTATTATCAGGTTCCGGGGAGTTGTCAGATCCTGGCCTGATTTCACCAGGGTATTGATACCAACGACAGTAATCATACCAAAAAGCAGAATCATAATACCGCCCATTACCGGTGTGGGAATGGTGGCCAACATGGCGCCGATTTTTCCGACAAAGGAAAGAATAATGGCCGTAAGAGCAGCCCAGGTCATAATTGCAGGATTATATGCCTTGGTAAGAGCCACTGCTCCACTCACTTCCGAATAGGTCGTATTCGGCGGTCCGCCAAGCATGGAAGCAACCGCAGTGGCAATACCATCACCCAGCATAGTGTTTTCAATGCCAGGATCTTTTACATAATCTTTACCGGTAACTGAACCAACTGCCAGAACATCACCGAAATGTTCAATTGCCGGGGCAATAGCAACCGGCACAATAAAAAGAATTGCCTCCCATTTCCATTCAGGGAGAACAAAAGCCGGCATTACAAGCCATGCCTTATCAGCAACCGGCCCAAACGTGATAAGCGCTGATGTAGTCCAGTTCTGAAGATCACCGGGATTGAAAGTGGACTGCAAGGAAGCGGAATACCCTGTTACATCTAGAATTAAAGAGGTTGCATAACCTGCACAGATACCGCTTAAAATAGGAACCAGCCTAAACCACCCTTTAGCAAGCAGGGCAACGAGAGCAGTAGTAACCAGAGAAACACCCGAAATGATCATTGCTGTTTCCCCTGGAACAAGCCATGCGGCCCCGTCGCCCGTACGACCCATGGCCATATGCACTGCTACTGGTGCCAGAACAAGACCGATAACCATAATAACAGGTCCGGTCACTACGGCTGGAAGAAATCTGTGCAATATGCCGGCACCACAGTAACGTATCACAAAACTCAGGATAATATACAGAACACCAGCTGCAGTGAGCCCGCAAAGAGTAGCCGGAATTCCCCATGTCTGTACGCCATATATGATCGGAGCAATAAAGGCAAAAGAGGAAGCGAGAAATACAGGGACTTTACCCTTGGTAATCACCTGAAAGATGAGTGTTCCGATCCCCGCAGTAAAAAGGGCGACATTGGGATCAAGACCAGTTAGAATTGGGACAAGAACCAAAGCTCCGAAGGCGACAAACAGCATCTGTGCACCCAGAAGACTGTCGCCCAACCGAAATTGATAGTTGCTATTAGGTGGAGCGTCGATCATTAAAACTATCTCCTTAACAAGTTAATACTGGGGACATATATCTTTAGAGATGCATCCCCTCATAATATTATTGATGGCGTCGTATAAAACTTTGACTGCGCTTCTCGAATTTACTTGGTACCGAAGATCTTATCTCCGGCATCTCCTAATCCCGGCAGAATGTATCCGACCTCGTTGAGCCGGTCGTCGACCGCGGCAACATAAATTTCTACATCGGGATGAGCCTCAGTTATTCTCTTTAATCCCTCCGGAGCTGCAACAAGAAAAAGACCTTTGATCGTTTGACAACCTGCCTTTTTCAGAGTTTCAATCGTGGCCATCAGAGTTCCTCCCGTTGCCAGCATCGGATCGAGAATCAAAGCAACCCGCTCCTCTATATCGTTTGCCGTTTTAACATAATATTCCACCGGCAGAAGGGTTTCCTCGTTACGGTAATAACCAACCACACTTACTTTAGCTGACGGGATGAGATCAATGACACCGGCCATCATGCCCAGTCCAGCCCTTAGAATAGGGACAATGGTTATCTTCTTTCCTTTAAGGCTGTCCACTTCTACAGGTCCTGCCCAGCCCTGAATGGTTTTTTTCTGAGTGTTCAGATCTTTGGTCGCTTCATAGGTCAACAGGCGCGCAACTTCCGATGAGAGGTCACGAAAATCTTTTGTGGAAATATCATGTTGACGCATAAGACCCAGCTTATGCTTAATGAGTGGATGATCCGCGACATGTACGCTCATAATTTTCTCCTCGGTATGTTTAAATAAATACACCCTTTGACTGAGCGGCCGGAAGCCCGGCTCAATCCTCTTTGACCTCTATATTGTTCTTTTAAGAAGATACCACATTCGGAGAGCGGATTTTCTACTTGCATGGTGTTAAAATCTGCTAATTTTCTGTGAAACCTACGTGACCTCCTGTTTTAAGAAAATTTGGAAAAAAAGCAAGCGATTTTACCAGGTGGTCCTAACCCGCATATTTCATCAGTTCAGGGGGCGTCAGCTTCAAAGTTTTTGGTAGTGAACCATAGTAGGCTATTTTTATTTTGTTTTTGCTGACTTTGTGATAAGTTAATCGACACATGTCAATGAACGTTAACAGTTTTAATCAGCAGGAAATTTTTGAAAAGGTGGCTTTTATTTGTAACAGAGCCGGGAGAAGCAGGGAATGAGACTTTTCTATCCTATTCTTTTTTGCATATTTTTTCTTTTCAACGCCCCTTCCAACACCCATGCCCGACAGGAATCAGCCGGATTTATCAAGGATGTATCGGGCGACGTATTCATCACCA
>JBARUR010000165.1:0-2844 GCA_049645845.1 Desulforhopalus sp.
CGAGCAGTTCATATGGTGCAGCTTTCTCTGTCTGGGTGACAACTCCGTCAACAGAAAAAGTCACTTGATTCACACCAGTATCGGGTCCGGTAAATACATAGAGATCGCCTTCAACCGTGGCTCCGTCAAGAGCAACTGCTCCGGAAAGATTGGATGACGATGCAACCATAATATCATAATTACCTATATCCCCGGTCCCATCACTGACAGCATCTAAAGGAATAGTACAGGCAACTTCGTTTGCATATGGGCTTTCCTGTCCCGCTGCATTATAAGCAGTTACAGTGAAAAAATATTTCTGCCCCGGTGCCAGTTGAGGAACATTTGCATGTACACGTCCTCCAATAAGGGAGGGAGAGCCAATGTCGATACTTTCCGTATAAACTCGTGAAGATGTTCCATAATAAAGTACGTAACCGACGGTACCGTCGGAGGCATCGTTTGGCAACCATGAGAAATCCGCGTGAGCTGCCCAAGAGGTTTGATAACTTGCCAATGCAAATATCATTGTTACCAGTAATACTCTAAAATAATTAAATAATGTCATAGTCATTTCTGTTGTTGCAAATGCTTTTGCAACAGATTCTCCCATTGAGTTTAAGATTCGTGCTTACAATTGTTTGTTTTACTTATCATCAGCATTGATCAATGTCAGAGATGATGATTAATTTTGTTTTAGATCCAACTGTTGTGCAGGCAAGTTTTACCCATGGTGAAACTTACAATTAGGTCTACAGAACCGGCAGCTTCATTCGACTATGTTTTTATAGCCATTCAATAACCACCTGAGCAAAATTTCACCTCCTTTACGCTTTTTCTGAAAACATTATGTGAACCGATCACGCAAACATCGCGGCTGTGCAGAGATCGTGCCCGCAAATGATCATTTAATTTTTTACTGATAAATATTAGACAATTATTGGACTTTCTGGTTTTATACAGTCATTCACTCTAATGTGAGAAAAGTGCAAAGGTGCGCTCTCCGGATGCAATTTCTTCCCACTGGTAATTGCCTTAAATTCGTCAACCTTGCAGTACTTGCTGGGCTAATAAGCACAAAGCGTACCAGTATAGGCAGTGGCCGGTTCAGGTTTTTATCTTTGGATCAATATCATGAGGTTAAGTCACAAAAAGACCGTGTTCATTGCTTTATCATCTTCA
This sequence comes from Desulforhopalus sp., assembly GCA_049645845.1. Taxonomy (GTDB): domain Bacteria; phylum Desulfobacterota; class Desulfobulbia; order Desulfobulbales; family Desulfocapsaceae; genus Desulforhopalus_A. The sequence continues at coordinate 1,162 of JBARUR010000165.1, forward strand.
TAAATCACTGCATTCTGAGGGTCCGCTGATTACAAAACGGTAATCAACAGGTCTCTGGGACGGAATTGTAATTAGAAGCACAAGGGCTTTTTCACCCTTTTAGACCTTGGAACAGGAGTTACGGACAGTGCTTGGGGCAGGATCAATCTTGATGTCAAAAGTGTAATGTACAAACGTCTATGAAATGTCAGAAGCTTATTGGGGATGAATTTATAGATTTGGAGCTAGTTGGCGATCAGATATGATGTCCTGACTTCTCCCCTCAAGACATCATATCTGGTATTTACGAATATCAGATATTCAGGTACATAGGAGTCGAAGGTATTTTTTTGCTCAGCACCGGGGATAACTCGGCAAGATCCATCTTTGAAGGATGAATTTATCCTCCTATGAAGAGTGATAAACTCGTAAAAAGTCCCGGGCAACGTCATTCCGGGTTTGATCCGGAATCTATATCTATCTGAAATTAATGGATTCCGGATCAAGCCCGGAATGACGTAAACCGAAGAATCTAGGTTTTACGAACATATCAAGAGTAAGAATTGTTGATTTTGTTCTAAACCATCAGAGAAGAAAAAAGGTAGATATGGCAGGAAGTGGAAAGAAAATCGTATCCCATAGCAAGATCTATCTAGCCGGGAACATATTGCAGCGTTGTGTCAGCTTTGTCATGCTGCCTATTTATACAAGGTTCCTGACTCCCTCAGATTACGGGACATTGGAACTCCTTTCTATGGTTTTGGACTTTGTAGGCATTATACTGGGACTGCGTATCGGGCAGGCAATATTTCGGTATTATGCAGAATACGAAAATAAAAAAGACAGAAGTGAAGTAATCTCCACGGCACTATGGCTTGTTGCCGCATTGAATCTCCTGGGCATTCTGCTTATTTATCTCGCAGCAAATCCCTTAGCCACAATAGTTTTTGGCAATACCGAACATGTGAGAAACCTGCTTCTATTCTCTTTAACCTTGTTAATGCAAGGTTTTATCGAAATACCACTGGCTTACATCCGTGCTCAACAACGGCCTGGGCTTTTTGTAAGTTTCAGCATTGCCAAGCTGATTTTACAGCTCGGGCTAAATATTTATTTTGTAGTGTACATGAAACTGCATGTTGAGGGAGTCATTTACAGTGCTATTATCTCTTCTTTTTTAATGGGAAGCATGCTCGGATTTTATGTTCTAAAAGACTGCGGACTTTGTTTTTCCATTAAAAAAGCCCGGCAGCTCATCTCGTTCAGCTTACCGCTCATGGCCACTGGGATCATTGCGTTTTATATTACTTTTGGTGATCGTTATTTTCTACGAGTTTACGGTGGAGGTCTTACAGAGGTTGGTGTGTATTCACTTGGCTATAAGTTCGGTTTTTTGTTGATGTTTCTGGTTGTGTCACCTTTTTCATCCATCTGGGATTCAGAAAAATACAATATCGCTAAAGAAGAAAATGCTAAAGAATCATTTCAGAATATCTTTATCATCTACTCTACGGTTGTCATTTTGGCGTGTATGGTAATTTCCTTGTATGCGAAAGATCTGTTGCGTGTAATGTCTGCACCTGAATTTTGGGGTGCCGCAAAAATTGTACCCGTAGTTTTGGGTGGATATTTTGCCAATGCATTACTTCAATATGTTAATTTTGGTATATTACTGCGTAATAAAACAATAGAAATCACGTATGG
>JBARUR010000166.1:0-3488 GCA_049645845.1 Desulforhopalus sp.
ACACTTCTTTTTGCATTATTTTCCCTTATTTTGTTCGGTTCGACACTATCACATGCCGAAACAATTGGCCTGTTGTCGGCAATGCCTGAAGAACTTGAAGATTTAAAGGCTCAAATCACAAACAAACAAGAAGTAGAGCAAGGAATTATCAAGGGCAACATTGGTTCTCACACCATCTATGCAACCCTTTCCGGAATCGGGAAGGTCAATGCGTCTGCCACAGCTCAAAAGCTGATTTCGGAATTTAAAGTACGCATTCTTTTATTTTCAGGAGTGGCAGGTGGTATAAACCCCGATTACAACGTTGGCGACGTCATTTTGGCATCCCAGGCTTTTCAGCACGACGTTGGTCACTGGGGACAAGAATTTACAATGCATGCCGCTGGCTCTCTTCCAGAAATTGGCATAGGCACCGGAAAGGAATCGCCCTTTCTCGACCTCAACGCTTTTTGGCAACCGGATGTCTTGAGTAATATCAAAAACCAGGCCATAGATTTTTCAAAGTCATTCAGAGCAGTTCGCGTAAATAATAAAGACTATTTACCTGCTTTAAAAGTAGATGGGATTGTCGCCACTGGAGACCAATTTATTGCCAATGATGCTAAAAAGAAATATTTACGAAGTAAAAAATCAGATGTCGTTGAGATGGAAGGTGCCGCGGTCGCTCAGGTTGCATTGAAAAATAGGATCCCCTGCATGATCATTCGTGCCGTTTCCGACAAAGCAGGCGAAGATGCCAATATCAACTTTCAGGTATTTTTCGCAACCGTGGCTAAAAATAACGCTGATTTGGTTGTTCATCTGCTCAAGTACATCCCATGATCCCAAGCCCAAAAATTATCTTGACGAATAACAGGAATCAAGCAAATAATCACATTCAGGAGTCAAACCCATAGCCATGCTCTCCATGAAACCCATCGAACTTACAGAACATCCCGAAGGTGGCAGATTTCGAGAAGTTTTCAGATCTGCGCAAATTATCTCAACCGATCAAGGATCAAAACGATCCGCGATGACGCATATTTACTTTTCCCTCAAAGCAGATGAAAGAAGTAGATTTCATAAGGTTGCATTCGATGAGGTGTGGAACTTGTACCAAGGAGAAGGGTTACGCCTCTACATCTGGGACGGCACAGAAACACCGCCAGAAAGCATAACATTATCGGCAAAAGAAAATTGCTTCTGCCATGTCATACCTGCTGGTGTCTGGCAGGCGGCAGAACCACTATCCGGTACGGTTTTGGTAGGTTGTACGGTCGCTCCAGGATTTGAATTCGCCGATTTCACGCTCATCGAGCCGGATTCAAAAGACGGCAAACTGCTGACTTTAATCGCTCCGGAATTGAATACGTTCACGATTCCTTAACAGGAACTTAAGCTGTTTCCAGCTTACATTTTCACCATTTCATAAAGCAGCTTTTTCTTTCCGATTGACATCTAACTACTCCATGAGCTAAGGAAAAGGTTAACGTTTTTCGTTCCCTGACAACCTTTCTTTTGTCATTTATCAAGAAAAACAGACTAACAAATCAATGCGTTGTGTAGATCGCTGCACATTTTAGGAGAACATTTGTGTTTTCTCTGATTCTCAACGTGGTCGGCAGTCTTCTCCACTTTTACTGAACATGGCGAGTCAGTTCTTTTACGATGGAGCGACGCAGTGTCGGTCTCCGCGGCTGGTGGCTGGTCAGCCTGGCCGTTCATCCAGATCATCAACGTACCGGGATCGCCAGACGCATGATGGATGAAGCCGAGACGCTGCTTCGGACAGAGGCTGCCCGAAGATCAACTTGCAGGTGCGCCGCAGCAATACCGTGATAATTGAGTTTTATAAGAAAATCGGATACAAGTTGGATGATGTTGTAAGCTTGGGTAAACGTATGGAGCCTGACCAGTGAGCAGACCGGGCGCTAAATTCAGACGGCTAATTCCGTGGCATTTTGAAGGACCTCGCTGTCTGTATAAGCCGCGCTCGGATGAGGAGGAACAATGACGATCAGATTGGCACGGATGGAGGATTTGGAAGTATCATTTGCCATCGTGAAAGATGCCACCAAGCACATGGACAAACAGGGTATTCCTCAATGGGACGACATATACCCGGAAGAGGCCACTTTGCTGCAGGATATCGAAAAGCAGGAAATGTACGTCATAGAGCAGGATAGTCGAGCAGTCGGCATTATTGTGCTCAACGATGAGCAGTCACCTGAGTATGCCTCAATCCCTTGGAAGTATGCCGGTCGGGTACTCGTTGTGCATCGGCTGACGATCTCGCCCACTTACCAGAATCGTGGCCTCGCGTCATATCTGATGAAGTTCGCCGAGGATGCTGCTGCTGTCCGAGCCTACAACTGCGTCCGGCTTGACGCATTCACTCAAAATCCGGCAGCGGTTACTTTCTATGACAGACGTGGATACCGTAAGGCAGGGATAGTCCACTTCAGAAAGGGCGAGTTTTTCTGCTACGAAAAGGCGATCAAGGCCGAGTTCCGATGACTATCATTATAATTCATGAAATCTATGGATTGACCGAAAATTTAAGAAAACTAGCCACAGAATTAGAAAAGAAAGGATTTAAAGTTATCTTGCCTTCGTTGTATTCAGATAACTACAGTGGAACTATTGAAGAATATTCCTATAAGAAATATTTCAGCGAAGTAGGATTTGAAAAATCAATTCGATCAATTGATCGAATAATAGAAGAAAACAGCAAAGATAATATTTTTATCATTGGTTTTAGTATTGGAGCTACACTTGCCTGGATAAAATCTGCTGATAATAGAGTCAAGGGAATCATTGGATTTTATGGATCAAGAATACGAAATTATGTAAGGATAACCCCATGTATTCCAACCAGATTATTCTTTTGCGATGAAGAGTCTTTTGATGTGGAAAATCTTATGGTTGAATTAAAGAAGAAGCAAAATACTGAAGTCACAAAAATTCCTGGAACTCATGGATTCTACTCTAAATCAGTTTTTAATTCTAAATTAGTTCAAGAAACAAATAAACGAATAACTGAAGAACTGGAAAGACTAAACCTATCTGCCTGACGGGCATATGGCACATTACACAGACGCCATACGCCAATTATTGGAAGGCGGCATTGCCATCGAGGCGTTCTATTCATACGTTGCAGGGAAACCGTACGATAAAGATTCGAGTGAATTTGCAGTCATGGCCAAAAGAGCATAGCCCCGGCACTCAGGTTGCTTGTGCTCGGATGGAAATCCCACTGCAAGCCACTCCTGCATGTGATTTATGTTTAGTAAAAAATATGAACGTAAAAGGAAGAAAAATGAGTGAGGAAAATACTTCAATTCATGATTTTGATTTTAAATTAATCTGCGAATATTTTTCAAACCTAGAGCGGCAAGGGCCCGGCAGCCCTGAAGAAACCCTTAAAGCTTTGAGTTTTGTTGGCGCCCTGACAAATGAATCAAAAATTGCAGATATTGGTTGTGGCACAGGTGGCCAAACGATGGTGT
>JBARUR010000167.1:0-14045 GCA_049645845.1 Desulforhopalus sp.
TAACTGAAACACGACACGATCGGTCGAATCCCTCCCCGCACTGCGAAGAAAATAGTATCAACGCTGACTATGTTCAGAAATAAAACAATAGTCTCGGTAGATGCTTCAACAATCTTGGACGGGCGGCAAATCAAAACGCAATAGGCTTTTGGCCTCCTGGGGACTAGAACCTCACAGGAATAGTCCTAAGTGATAGGATTTCTGAAGGGGTTACCTTGGCTGTACTACCCTCTACCATTGCGATTAGGTGTGCCTTTGTAGCCCGACACTAGAATGGTAAAATTTGGTTCATTTCTTAATCGCGTACCAGGGGATAGAAAGATCAACTGATGCATTGGCAAACAAAATTTGTTACACTTATTGTAAGATTTTCCTGCTCATCAATTTCTACAATCGAAAGGAGATTGCAATGGCAAACTGCAGTGAAATGAAAGAAGGTGAAATATTTGTTTGTGAAAAATGTGGCTTGGAATTAAGAGTGCATAAAACCTGCAAATGTGGTGGTGCTGATGGAACCGATAAGTGTTCGGTTCCTCTGCAGTGTTGTGGTCACGAGATGGTGAAAAAAATAAAAGCTACTGTCCTCTAACTCCAAGGTTAAGGTGTGTCAAGCAACGTGCAAGATACTGACTGAGACACCACACGAGGGGGTCAATTCTGCATCTGAACAGTGAGGAAAGTAGTATCAACGCCGGTGATGGTCAACAATGGAGCAAGTGTCTCGGCTGATATTTCGGAACATCTCGGATGGGCGGCACGATAAAAGTTGATAGGTACCTGGGCTAATTAGAACCAGGACTTACAGGAATAAGCTCAGGTATTCCCTTTCACGACTAAGGTAAAGAGATTCATGGAGAAGCTCTAATTTCAGGTGGCTTTTTGTTATTAGGTTTTGAAAACGGCATATCTTTCGAGATCATTAGCAAAGTAAAGCTTGAGGAATAAAAGGGTACGTTGACCTTCTATTTGGTAACCTCAACAACCTGCTCATCTTCTATTTGAACAAAGATTAGCAGTTTCGGTTTTTCGATCAGAACCTTTTTTCTCCATTTTTCATCATCGACAAACAACATCTTTCCGCCACTCACCATCCTGCGCATGGATAGGTGTCGCTCGTTCAACGACTCCAAAGGAACAACAACAGTTGACTCTTTCTTCTGAGCAGCACGGCGAACATTCATGACAGCTTCAACCATTGAGACAGGGCAATCTTCTGAAACAAACGCTATTACTTTATCGCCATTGACTGAACGCAGCTGCCTTCCCGCCGTTCCATTCGCCTCGGAAATGAACAGATCTTCTGGAAAGCTCCATGTTTCTTTTTCAACTCCAGGACAGAAAGCGATGTCTCGATATTTTTCAACAATCAGGGCGGAAAGTGTTACCATGCTTCTCTGGTAATAGAGCGAAACGCAATAATTCAGCACCTCCTGCGCAGGGATATGAGAGCTTAGAATGTCAAGCCAGTCGGCCACCCCGTCCAGCACTGCCTGCTGGTATCTGGATTTGATATCTGTCGCCGGAGTGCCTTCAACATGATAATCAACGTACTCATGCATCATAAAGTACTGCGCAACAAGACGCCTGACCATATCGCTGTGTTTGAGCTTATTGTAATGCTCTCGGACAAATGCATGAAACTTGTTTTTCTTTAGTTGTAATTCAGCAGTGGTGCGGATAGCATAACTTGATTCCAGCAGTTGTTTTGCCTGCCCCAACAGACTGGCAAACTCATCCGGCTCAGTACCAATTTCTTTTTCATTACCGGACAATAGGGCATAGAAAAAGGTGTTGCTATTGCTGCCGGAAAATGAAGGGGGCTCAGAAGTATCCTCAATTTCCAGAGTAAAGGATTCATCAGCCAGGATTACAGGATAGGCCTGCCCTTCTGCAAAAACCAGCACTGCAAGACCGGTATACGAGGTGTCTATTGTATGACTCGCCCATGGTGTGGCTGTCGCCTTGGTCAGAGAAAATTCTTTCAGACCGTTATAGCCGATCAGTTCCAATGCGACGTTCGTTCGCGAATTTACAGTCAGTATGGCCCCGGCTGATTCACCGACAACCAAACGAGAAAGCTGCGAACAAAACGATGTCGATAAAATCGTGTTGATTCGGTCACACCGCATACGTCCCGCTGAAAATCATCAAACTCACGCAATATTTCCCTAATAGCGGGAGGAATTTTAGCAGTACATGGCGACAATCGGTCTTCGCCCAGCAAAACCAATAGATTATTCAGAGCTGCCCGGACGGTTTTATATTCTTTGAATACTGATGGCAAACAACGACACCCTGGTAGATGCTTGAGAAAAGCATCCAGCGTCACCTTGTTTATCGTTTGCCTCCGTGGGGATTTTTTTGTGTGCCAGCGCAAATAGTGCGAAAGGGCCGAACAGTATGCGTGTCGTGTTCCATCACGATAACCACAGTCTCTGAGGTAGGTTGAAAAATGGCTGGTGAAAGTTTCGTATCCGTTGTAAAAAACAGGAACGCTACTCTGGGTATTTTGGGGGAATTGATCTGACATGAGTACTCTCCTTCTGTGAAATTGAAAAGGGTGTACTCAATTTTTATGCTGAGCTTAGCATAAAAGGAAGAACTGGCTCTTCAGTGGTACCCCTGAACGAGCAGAGGCCAGTGCATTATTGTACAGCCTGATTGAAACGGCAAAGGCTAACAAGCTGGAGCCGTATGCTTATCTGCGGCATATATTCGACAGGCTGCCAACGGCTTCGTCCCTTGAAGATTATGAGGCATTACTGCCCTGGAACGTAAATCTGGGACAGGACAGATCTGTTTTTGTAACCTGAGTGTGCTTTGCTTGGCGCTTACGCTGCATCGACACTGAAGAGGTCAGCGAATCCACAGCGCGGGAGTACCATGGAAGCAGAAATCCGAGAGTTTCGCGATCATATCAGCCGCCACCCGCCTTTCGACAGGCTGACCGATGATCTCCTCGAGGAGGTGGCCGGTGCGGTGGAGATCGCCTATTTCAAGGCCGGCACCACCATCGCCAAACGGGGCGGCCCGGTGCAGGCGCTGTCCTACATCCGCAGCGGCGCGGTGGAGGTGTACCTCCATAACGGCCAGCTCTACAACCGCCTCGGTGAGGGGGATATCTTCGGGCAGTTTGCCCTGCTGCGGGACCGCAAGGTGCGCTTTCCGGTGCAGGCCGTCGAGGACACCCTGCTCTATCTGATCCCGAAGCTCGTTTTCGACAGCCTGTGCGCCGCAGACGACGATTTCGCCGATTTCGTGGAGCTATCCGGCTCACGGCTCCAGAGCACGGTGGAACAGAGCCTGCGCGACAACGACATGATCGCCACGCCGGTGCGTCGGCTCATCTCCCGCCTGCCCGTCATGATCGAGGAGTCTGCCACCGTGCAGGAGGCAGCACGCCTCATGACCGAGAACGACGTCTCTTCGGTGCTGCTGCTCAAGCCCGGCAACGAGGAGGATTCGGAGCGCATGTTTGCCGACGCCGAGGGACGGCAGTGGCTGCTCACCGGGATGATTACAGACAAGGATCTGCGGCAGCGCATCGTCGCCGAGGGGGCCTCGGCGCAGACCCCACTCTCCAGTATCAGCCACGGCTGGCTCATCGCCATCCAGTCCTACGAGTCGGTCAACGAGGCCATGTTGACCATGCTGCGCAATAATATTCAGCGACTACCGATCCTCCACCGCCGCCGTCCCGTGGGGGTGGTGTACCTGTCGGACATCGTCCGCTACGAGACCAACAACAGCGTCTATCTGGTCAACAACATCTTCAGCCGCACCTCGGTCAAGGCCTTGGCGCGTCTCACGCCCGAGGTGCGGGCCTCCTTCCAGCGGCTGGTGGACGAGGGCGCCACCTCGCGGATGATCGGTGGGGCCATGTCGAGTGTCGGCCGCAGCCTGATGCGCCGCCTGGTGGAGCTTGCCGAGGCCGATCTAGGTCCGCCGCCCGTGCCCTACTGCTTCATGGTGCACGGCTCCCTCGCGCGCAACGACCAATCCATCACCACGGATCAGGACAATGCCATGGTGCTCCACGACTCTTTCGAGCCGAAGCGCCACGATGAATACTTCCGCGAGCTTGCGCAATACGTGAGTGACGGGCTGAACGTTTGTGGCTACCCTTACTGCAAAGGGGGCGTCATGGCCACCAACGACATGTGGCGCCAGCCCCTCGCCTGCTGGAAGCGCTACTTCAGCGACTGGATCGTCAAGCCGGATCCGCAGCATCTGCTGCACAGCTCCATCTTCTTCGACCTGGACGCAGTCCACGGCGAGGCGCATTTCGTAGAGGAATTGCAGGATCTGATCGCCACCCACGCCAAGGCCAGCCCGCGGTTTCTCGCCGCCCTGGCGCGCAATGCCCTCGGGCGCACGCCGCCGTTGGGCTTTTTCCGGACCTTCGTACTGGAGCACGACGGACGGCACAACAACAGCATCAATATCAAACGCCGCGGTATCGCCGCCTTGAACGACGTCATCCGGGTGCATGCCCTGGGGGTGGGCTCCCGGGCCCAGAACGGCTTCGAGCGGCTCGATGAGATCAGCGGGGCCGGGGCCCTACCCGCCGGACAGACCGACAAGTTGAGCCATGCCCTGGAGTTCCTGTCCATCGTGCGGATGCGCCATCAGGCCCAGGAGATTAAAGACGACCATGAGCCGCACAATGCCATCCAGCCGGACCACGTATCGGACAGTGAGCGCCACAACCTCAAGGAGGCCTTTCAAGTGCTGAGCAACGCCCAGAAATTCCTGCGCTTCCGCTACCCCAGCCCGGGGCACTGACCGCAATGGTTCTGGGTGCGCACCAGCAGCAGCGATCCCCCACCTGGGCGGAGTATTTCACCCGCCAGGCACAGGTCTGCAGGACTCCGGCCCTCAAAGGCTTCTACGCGGTGGGGGTGCCGGCAGAAGAGCGCCCCATTGGGGAAGTCCCGCTGGTGGCATTGGATTTCGAGACCACGGGCATGGATCCGCGGGCGCACGCCATCGTCAGCATCGGCCTGGTGCCCTTCGACCTGCGGGTCATTCGCCCGTCGGCGGGCCGTTACTGGGTCGTCAAGCCTCCCCGGTCACTGACAGAGGAATCCATCACCTTCCATCGCATCACCCACTCAGAAGTGGAGCACGCGCCGCCTATCGCCGCGATACTCGACGAGGTGCTGTCGGAACTCACCAATCGCCTGGTGGTTGTCCACTACCGCAACATCGAACGACCGTTCCTCGATGCCACTGTCATGGCCAATCGCGGTGAACATTGCCTGTTTCCCCTCATCGACACCATGGCGCTGGAGGCGCGCTGGGAGCGCCACGGTCCCCTGCAGGGCATCAAGCGCCTGTTTGGCATCCAGCCCCCCTCCATCCGGCTGGCCGACAGCCGCACCCGCTACGGCCTGCCCCATTACTCCTCCCATCACGCCAAGGTGGATGCAATCGCCACGGCAGAACTTTTCCAGGCCCAGATGGCCCGGCATTTTAGGCCGGACACACCAGTATCCGATCTCTGGATCTAGGCGTCGAGGGGTGAAGACCATGCTGCTGCCAAAGAAAAAGGCGGCCGCGGCCGCCCTCTTCAGCAGTTGGCAACAGGCCTCAGGGCCTGCCGCTCATGCCCTTGCCGGGCCGGGGTTCACTCAGCAGCCCCATGACGATGGCATAGCAACCCGCCAGGAGTAGCAGGGTAAAGGGCAGGCCGGCGGACACCGCCACCGCCTGTAGGGCGGCCAGACCACCCCCCAGCAACAGCGCAATGGCGATGGCGCCCTCTACGACGCCCCAAAATACACGTTGGGGCTTGGGGGCATCAATCTTGCCGCCCGCCGCGATGGTATCGATCACCAGGGACCCGGAATCCGAAGAGGTGATAAAGAACACGAGCACGAGCACGATACCGATAAACGAGGTGATGTCCGCCAGCGGCAGTTCGCCCAGCATCATGAAGAGCTGTAGTGGCAGTTCCGCCGAGACGGCCCCGTCGTAGCCACCTCGCACCTGATCGATGGCCGCGGTGCCGAAGGCCGTAAACCAGAAGATAGACACCGTGGTGGGGATGAGCATCACGGAGATGAGGAATTCGCGCACCGAGCGCCCTCGGCTCACGCGGGCGATGAACATACCGACGAAGGGTGACCAGCTGATCCACCAGCCCCAGTAGAAGGTGGTCCAGCCCTGGCTGTAGTTGACGTCCTCCCGTCCGAAAGGGTTAGACAAGAAGGGCAGTTCACCCAGGTAGCTAACGATATTACTGAAAAAATTGGTCACGATCAGGAGGGTCGGCCCCACGAACACGACGAACATGAGCAACATGAATGCCAGGAACATGTTGATCTCGGACAGGCGTTTCACGCCCTTGTCCACGCCGGCCACGATGGACACGATCGCCACCGCGGTGATGCCGGCTATCAGCAGCACCAGGGTCACATTCCCGCCGTCGATCCCGAACAGGTAGTTCAGCCCCGCGACCGCTTGCTCGGCGCCGAACCCGAGGGACGTGGCCAGTCCGAACAGGGTCGCGAACACCGCCAGAATGTCGACCAGATGCCCCGGCCATCCCCAGATGCGCTCACCGAGAATCGGGTAGAAGATGGACCGTACCGTCATGGGCAGGCCCTTGTTGTAGGAGAAGATGGACAAGGCCAAGGCCACGATGGCGTACATCGCCCAGGGATGCAGGCTCCAGTGGAGGAGGGTCGCCGCCATGCCCAGGCGGGCAGCGGCCTCCGGATCGCCAGCAGCCCCTCCCAGGGGGGCCCAATCCGTGCGCACGCCGTCCGCGCCGACGCTGATACCTTCCAGGGCCGTACCGTAGTGGGTCAAGGGTTCGGCTACGCCATAGAACATCAGGCCGATACCCATGCCCGCCGCGAACAGCATGGAGAACCAGGAGATCCTCGTAAAGTCCGGCGTCGCATCGGCACCGCCGATGCGAATGCGTCCCAGGGGCGAGACGATCAGGCCGAGGCACAGCAGGACGAAGACATTGGCCGACAGCAGGTAGAACCAGGTGGCATTGGTATTGATCCAACTCTTCGCCCCGTTGAAGGTGGCGGTGGCCTGCTCGGGCAGGGCCAGGGTCAGCACCACGAAGCCGAGGATCATAAGGGACGACACGGCGAACACTGCGCCATGGATGTCGATACCCACCCCAAGGGGGCGGGCCTGGTAGTTGTCCTGACCGACCCGGTAGTCGGTATCGATCAGATTGGCCGCACCTTCTGGGGCCGGTACGCCAACCGACTCCAGCGCTGCCTCCGGGACTGTTGCGGGTTCTTTTTCCACGAGATCCTCCGTTGACTGCCTATTTCTAGTTCGGGTTCTAATGCGGGGTCTTGTTCGGTGGCACTAAGGCGCGGTCATTCGGCCGAGAAATCCTTACGCACGAGGAACACGGACGCCTTGGTATGCTGTGCGATCTTGGCCCCGTTGGAGGGCATGATTGCGTCGAGATGGGTGGGCAGATGGGTCGCCATGACCACCAGGTCCGCACCGACGTCATGGATGGCTTGGACGAGGATATCGTCCAGGTCGGCCACCGGATCATGACTGTTGTAGACGCGCGCCGTGGGCTCGTGACCGCTGTCGGGGGCATGCTTCTCGGCAAACGCCTTGAGCTTGGCCTCATATTCCTTTGGCGTTCGGGCCACCGCGCTGGGCTGGGAGGTCGTCACGCCTATGTAGCATAAGGCCGCCCCGTAGTGGCGAGAGAGATCAGCCGCCACGGTCAGGGCCTTCTCCAACGCATTCAAGTGCGCAAGGTCCACCGGTACCATAATCGTATTGTACATAAACCTGTACCTCCTAGGATTAGGCGAGCGGGGGGTGGGTGATGGTGATAAGAAATCGCTTTTTAAAGGGTCCCTAAGAATACAGCCCCCCGACCAAAACCGTTTCATTTATGTGTGGCACCGTATCCTTTTAAATCCGATCTTACAAGATTTTTTTGGCCGACTATGCTTCTGTCAAGCGTCTTGCCTTTCCGATCCACTACGGATACATGCCAACTCCTTCAGATTAAATCATTGACATGAATTATCGCTGCTACGAGATCAACCAATTGATATCATGACATCAACAAAAGGTTCCTCATATCCAGGCCAGGCATCATCATAGGGAATAATTTCGACTTGATCAGTAGGTTCTATCTTCGGTGACGGTGTTGCCTGCAGGTAACCTCTTTCTTTATATAAGTTCGAGTGTGTCAGTGAAAGAAAATTTTAGAATCCACTGGGAGCCTTAATCATTTAAGCAAACCTGCAAGTTAACACTATTTCCTGACAAGGTAGACCTGTCTATTTCAATGGAATTGTTCAGAAATGGGCCATCTTTAGTATAGAGATAACAAAAGATAAGGTATCGATCTTCTCCCTCGTCCTGCAGTTGATTTTCTTGCGAAGGTCATAAATACTCCTGCCTGAAAATCTTCCCAGAAATGGAGCGGTTTGTAGCCAATGATGCTTCCAAATTATTTTTACAGATCACTTCAGGATGAGCGTCAGGCAACGTGGCTGATACTAACTAATTCTCCTCAATTACTAAAAAGCCCGGTATGACAGTGGGGGTCATACCGGTCTTTCTGTTTTCTATCACCCCTCACACCGGATTTGTTAGTTTTCGCCCCTAAAAAACCTGTCAAAGCCAAAAGTTTTAGCTCTTACTTTATCTTTTTGACCTTAGGTCCAAGCAATAGCCTAAAGCAGACCTGACCCCGTTCTTTTCTGGATAAAGGATATAAATAAATGAAAACGACAATAACCGTTGATAATGGAGTTAAAGCATATATGAGCTACCACAAGGCGCACTCCAGGCCAAATACCATAAGGGCTTTTTCCTTCACTCTTAGTAGGTTTTTTGACCTATTTTCTGAAACAGTTATTACAGCGGTACCCGAAGCTGACGTCGCCATATTCTTGGAAGTGGTAACCTATGGCCTGGCACAGTGCAGGTACCTATCGCGTTCAGGATGGTCGCGGTGGCGCCGGTGGCGTTCATCAGCGTCTGGACCCACTCAACAGCTGGCCCGACAATGTCAACCTTGATAAGGCACGGCGCCTGCTTTGGCCGGTCAAGCAGGAGTATGTCCGCAACATCTCCTGGGCTACCTGATGGTTCTGGCGGGTACTGTCGCTATGGAAGACATGGGCTTCAAAACCTTTGGCTTTGCAGGTGGCCGTGCTGATGACTGGGAACCGGATGTTATTTACTGGGGCCCGGAAGCCGACATGTTGGGTCGAGAGCGTTACGACGAGAAAGGTGAGCTGGAAAAACCCCTCTCCGCCACGCAGATGGGTCTTATTTACGTAAATCTCGAAGGCCCGGGTGGTAACCCCGACCCGCTGGCGGCCGCGGAACAGATTCGCATTAGCTTTGGTCGCATGGCCATGAATGACGAAGAAACGGTTGCGTTGATCGCAGGCGGCCACACCTTTGGTAAAACCCACGGCGCCCGCGATCCCTCTAAGTGTCTTGGTCCGGCGCCAGCCGCAGCCGACCTCGAAGACCATGGCCTGGGCTGGAAGAACAGCTGTGGCAAGGGTAACGCTGAGGACACCACGGGCGCAGGCCCAGAAGGTGCATGGACCGCGGCCCCCACCCGGTGGACGATGATGTATCTGCAAAACCTGTTTGCCCACGAGTGGGAACAAACCCGCAGCCCTGCTGGTGCTATTCAGTGGCAGCCCAAGAACGGAGCTGCAGCCGACACTGTTCCCGATGCGCACGTTGAGGGCAAGTACCACGCACCAATGATGTTCACTACTGATTTGTCATTGAAGGAAGATCCGGCTTACCGAAAAATCTCCAAACGATTCCTAGAAAACCCGGATGAGTTTGAGCTGGCCTTTGCCAAGGCGTGGTTCAAGTTGACTCACCGCGATATGGGTCCGCAGGCACGCTACATTGGCCCGGACGTGCCCGACGTTGCCCTGATGTGGCAGGATCCGATTCCTGCAATCGATTATAAATCTATCGATGCCGAGTATATCGCCAAGCTTAAGAAAACTATTCTTGATTCTGGACTGACCACTGGTGAACTGGTCATAACTGCCTGGGCATCGGCCTCACTTACCGTAATACAGACATGCGTGGCGGTGCCAATGGTGCACGTATTCGTCTGGCGCCGCAAAAAGACTGGTCGGTTAATGACCCCGCTGAGCTGTCCAAGGTACTTGAGACCCTCATGAGCATTCAGGAAGATGCGAATGGCTCGAGGTTTGGCAAAAAGAAAGTGTCCATGGCTGATCTGATTGTTCTCGGTGGCGCAGCCGCTATTGAACAGGCAGCGAAGAAGGCCGGTTATGACGTGGATGTTCCCTTCACCCCCGGTCGCGCCGATGCCACGCAGGAGCAAACCGAGGTTGAATCCTTTGCGGTACTCGAGCCAACTGCGGATGGTTTCCGTAACTACTACGGTGATGGCAACCGGCTTCCGCATACCGACTTGTTGGTTGATCGTGCGGATCTGTTAGGGCTTACAGTGCCTGAGATGACAGCGCTTCTGGGTGGCTTGCGGGTTCTTGATGCGAACGCTGGAGGCGCCAAGCACGGTGTGTTCACCGATCAGCCCGGCTCGAATTGAGTCGACTGTACGGCCTGCCTGATGGTGCCCTTTGGGTGATTAAGGTACTCCTTCAGACTGGTATAAAAATGGTGGGCTGGTCACATGGGCTATCGTTTGCCGGTCCTGAATGAAATAGCCATCTCCACTTCTGGGGCGGTTGAGCCGATTACTTGCGCTTCTGTACTTTGACCAGTACAAGCGTGATGTCATCGTCAGCCTTTCTGCCCGCCCGAAATTCTTTGAGGGTGGTGAAAACCATGTTCAAAATCTCGGCAGTCGGCCGGTCCGCATAGTGTCGCAACAACGCCTTAAACCGCTCTTTACCAAACATCTCTCCTTTGATATTACGGGTCTCCCATACCCCGTCAGTGCCGATAGCGATCACCTGACCGTCGTGGAGACCTTCCATGCGGTTAACAGTGAACATATAATTGGGTTCAACACCCAGGGCCATTCCGGGTCCCATCAACTCAGCAAACTCATCTGTCACAGGATCATAGATGAGGGCCGGGTCATGGCCGGCCCTCACCCACTCAAGGCTTTTCAGATCCGAGCTGATACTGAGATAGAGGAGCGTCATAAATCTGCCGGATTCCAGCACATCTACCGCCAGATGATTGTTCATCGATCCGACAATTTCACCAATCGATTCATCCTGTAAAACATGCATACGCAAAAAAGCACGGGCTGAGGACATCAGCAGCGCGGCGTCAACGCCATGGCCGGTTATATCTCCAACAGCCACACTAAAGGTAGAGCCTGTGCCCTCCTGCTGGAGGAAAAAATCATAATAATCGCCACCCACCTCCTCACACGAGACATTTCGCCCGGCGATATCAAGGCCGTTTATTTTGGGGCTTTCCTGAGGCAGCAGGCTTCTCTGCACCTCGCCGGCCAGGACAAGAGCCTTTTTCTGTTCGGTCAAATCGGTGATAAAGGCCATCTGGCCAATGAGAGCGCCCTGATCGTCATGAAGTGGATTACCGTGGATCAATACCGGGAACATCTGCCCATTCCGCTTTCGCAAAGTCCCTTCAACCTTGCGGTCATCTTCGGCCAACAACCGGCCACCGGTGCTGGCGATAAACTGCTGGAACTCCTCAGTGTAAAACTCCAGGAGCAACGAATCGATCACCTCAGTCCGACTTCGGCCAACCATGCTGCAGAAGGCATCATTGGTATCGATGATCCGCATAGCCTCATTTATAAGAACGAATCCTTCGCCCGTGGTCTGAACGATTCTGCGAAATTTCTCTTCACTCTTTTTCAGCGCTTTTTCCTGCTCAGCGAGTTTTGTTCTTGCCTCCGTCATGTCGGACATGACCCGGCGTTGCATCTGTGCGTTGGCCTCCTTCAACAATTCCAGCCGTTTCCTGTACGCTTCCGAGCGATGGTATTTACGTTTGAGATACTCGATTTTACAGAGCGGCGTAGCGCACATTGCTCTACCATTTTCTTGCAGGTCAACCGTTCTTTCAACATACCCATCCTCTGGCCCTGGCCCAATGAGCAGAAGAATAAGAGTTGCCCCTTGGGCTTTGCTCGGGCCTCCCGCTGCCAGCGGTGCGATCTCACCGAAACTGTAAAAGCCCATCACGGGTAGTCCCGGCAGAAAACTTTCCCGCAGTACATTCAACTCTTCTTGTGCTGCAGTGCCGAGAACCTCCTTTCTGAATGTGCAGGAAAAAGTGAGTGCAAACGCTGGTTGCCAGTCGCGATCAGCAGAATTCAACTGTCCCGAGGTCGTCCTGGTGTTTGTAATCAGGTCTTCCCGAATGACTTCTGTAAGCTGTACCTTCGAACCTTCCCGAATAATGCCGTTAAACAGTATCGCACCGCTTTCGTAATATTCAACAGGGAAAACGAGATAAAAGCCACTTGCCCCTGGTTCATATACCGCTAGTATGAACTCTCGTGCCGGTTGCTCATGGTAGCCAAGATAGCGTCTGTAAAAATCAACCGCACTCACCCCGTCAATGGTGTGTACCAGTGCTCCCTCCGCCCAGGTAACCTCCACCTTTTTCCCAAGCGGTCGCCAACTATTGGCGATGGCAGAATCATAACGTACCGGACCTGAGATCAGCAGCAGAGGCAAGGCATCATTTACCACCTCACGATTGCAAAACTGGAATATCTCTGCGCTGTCGGTGTCGGTTAAGAGCGTCCCGGCTGCACCGCCGAAAACCGGACATCCTGTTCCCAGTTTCGTATTGAGATATTCGAGGACCGGCTCAAGTATAACCCCCTGACCGGGTGGGAAAGCAAGGCAGAGCGAAGGGCTTTTAGACAGTGCGCTGCGTGCCGCAGAAAATGCACCATCGACGGCGCCACGGCAGTCAAGGGAGAGATTTCTCCCAAGTCCCACTCCGAACTCCAACTCGTCGGAGCAGATAACCATCAATGAGACGGAATCGTCACTGAACCCATATGCCGTCGTGTAGTCGCCGGAGCTTGTGCAACCCACAAGCACCATGCCCGGAAACGCGTCGCAGATCCTTTCCAGAATCAAAATATGGTCGTAGTTCGGGCCTGCGAATACTAAACCCGCTTTCGGTTTATCGGCACCTATCTGTTTGCGGCATGCCGTGATAATGGTATCTGTTACCAGTCCTGTATCACTGCCTTCCACCTGTCCCAATCCGACTTTCATCATCGAGTAACCTATAATGTTTCAAATACTTATACTACCGATAGTATCTCTTCAGGGGAAATGCTTTCAAAATTACGTTTCCCGGAATGAACTGTGAGCCGGTCACATAACAGACTCAAAGGTCTTGATGGTATTTGTCTTTTTGATTTTGCTCGGTGATACTTCAAATGGAAACCGTCAGCATGATGTAACATCATAATACACATTTTGTCTGTAAGGAAAAGAGCAGGAACTGCTTTTGTTTTAATAACATTTCACAAGGTTTTCTCAGCGACAGAAAGTGTTAAAGGTTAATAGTATTGGCAATACAACTTTATCCCTCGTCTAACCCTTATCTTCCGGTATTATTTCATTTAAGCAACGGATTGCATTCAATGATTTTGGATACGCTTAATGAAGCTGTGAGTTTTGTAAGACAAAGTCATATTATCATTTTTTCCTGACAAATTCAGATTGCCCGGTCAAACATTCTCAAAATCTCTCCTTTATGCTGCTTTACCTTTCTACCGTAAGTCTGCAAGAACACACGTTATCGCAATGGTAGAGGCTATTATTGGCATTACGTCATTCCCACCCACTAATTTGACGGGCCCCTTATCTCACTCGTACTCCCCTCAAGTTTGCAGCAAGCTTACATACCAGCATGTGCAAACTGGTTGCCAATTATATGCCTTCGCTCTAGGGTGAGCGAGTGGATCAGCACGTGAAAACGCCCTTTCATAGAGTCGATTTTCCTTGGTCTTATCACTCAATGAAAATAATGGTCAAAAGGAGGTACGCAGCTAAATGGAAAAAACCAAGATAGCTCAGTCCACCGGTTTCTGATTTCGGATGGAAGCG
>JBARUR010000168.1:0-76031 GCA_049645845.1 Desulforhopalus sp.
TCATACCATTACGTTTGATTATTTTTAGGAGCTGTCACCGAAAAAGCAAAACATCGGAGACTTTATTAAAAAATCCGATAAAAGCTTTATTTCAGACTCTCTTGAAGAGGTAATATTATCTACAGCAATAAGACAGAAGGGGGAAATGTGAAAAATTTTCAGGTCAAAGATCTTATGGTGCCGATTTCCGAATATGCGGCAGTGACAATCGGAACATCGCTCATTGATGCCGTGAAGGTCCTTGAGAAGGCACAGGAAGCCTATACCACAAGCAAATATCAACACCGAGCTATCCTCGTTCTCGATGAAGACGGCAAAATTGTTGGAAAAATCAGTCAATTGCGCGCCTTAAAAGCAATTGAATCTGATTTCAAATCCAGCTCTGACATAGAACGATTAAAAAAATTCAATTTCACCGACACTTACATTGCGCAACTCCGTGATCTATATCGTTCTCACGGAAAGGTTATGAGCAAACATAACTTGCATGAAGCTTCCATGAAAAAAGTCGAAGAGTTTATGCAAGCTCCTACCCCGGGAGAATACGTTTCTGAGGATAGCAGCCTGGATACGGCTATACATAAACTGGTGGCAGGAACGCATCTTTCCCTCTTGGTAACCCATGGTGAAAAGATTGTCGGCGTCTTAAGAATCTCAGATGTTTTTGCGGCTGTTTTTCATGAAATGACAGCGCTTGAGGAGGAGTAAAACACTCATGAAAGAATTGGAAAAGCTCTTTAACAGAATTGTCCAGAGGGTGAACATCAATCTCAGAGAACTGAATTTTGATGTCAGCCCGTTTGCCGATGCCCTCATTCCCCCTACCCAAATGAGTAAATTTTATGCCTTTTATGGTATAACGCCCGACCATCCGCTTGATTTGCACTTTGAGCATTCTGCTCTAGCCGGCAGCTATTTCTTAGGAAAGTGTCGAGTTAGAAACTCACTTTTATACAAAAGCGACATTCGTGGGGATGAGCTGAAAAGAAAAGATGCGACCATCAAATTCAAGGATTTCACCTTGGTCCTCACCAAAGACGAAATTGTTGATATTGAAGACAGCGCTCTTGTCAAAACACTTGTCCACAACTATTCCCACGACCCTGAAACTCCTGAAAAATTCTTTATAAAAGATACCCTGGCCATGGATTATTCAAATATTCATGGCGCACCGACCGACGGTAGTTTTCTCGGCCCGTTTGCCACCATTGACCTGACGACGGTGCGCGATTCGGTAATTGGGGCATATTCCTACATACAGGCGGGAGAAATCAGCCATCTCAAGATTGATCCGGGCACCATCTGGGTCAACAGTCCCGGTAATTTTAATTTCCTCTACAAATATCCACAAGAGATCCTTGAACACTATGTGTCACTTTCCCCTGACAAGGTTCCCTGGGGTGCACTCATTGATTTCATAGAAGAACGGAAGGATCAATTCCAGCGCGTCTTTGATTTTGTAAATCTTGAAGCCATTCAGTCCATTCCCGAATCAGCATCTCTTGATCGATATGCCGTAATACTGCCAAATACCAAAATTTCCGAAAATGTGCTGGTTTCCCAACGGGCATACGTTGAAAACTCGAGTCTTGGGAAGGGGGCGAATGCCCAGGAAAACTGTTTCATTATCAATTCATGCCTTGAGGGATACAATGTAACCGCTCATGGCGCCAAAATAATTGAAGCCCGGCTTGAACCAAAAGTTTTCGTTGGTTTCAACAGTTTTCTGTATGGCAAGAAGGACAGCAGGTTAACAATCGGTGAGGGAAGTGTGATTATGCCGCACACCATCATTGATATCGATCAGCCGCTTGAGATTCCAGCCGGTCATATTGTATGGGGATTAGTGAGAAATAAGGAGGAGTTGTTAACAAATTCCATGTCGCTCGATGAATTATCAAGCGTCGAATCCTCATTCACCAAAGGTCGGTTACATTTTGAAGGTAACGGCGCCTCACTTGTCAAGGCATTCAAGGAGCGCATCCAGCATATTCTGGAAGCTAATGGCGCTTTTTATGAAAATGGTGAAAATGCCGGTCATGCGCAAAGAAACCAAAAGCTTTCTCTGAATACTATTCAACCATTCCAGTTTGGTGAAAAGGTTGGAATGTATCCGAGTATCCGGATATTGCCCTAGGTCGCTTAGAGTTAACGAACTCTTAAAAACATAGGATCTCGGATGGATAAGTAAAAATTGACTGGTTGCTCTTCATTTAATAACCAAAACCATTTCGACCTGACCCGATGAAATGGTTTTGGTTTTGGTGTTTAGTACATATTTACTCTTATATTAAAATGTATATTGTAACCTCCAATGTAAAAACACAATATGTTTTCGAGATACTGTGGATGAAATCTTTTCAGCAGTACAAGGTGTGCAAACTTCTAGCAAAATCCTACTAAACCGCTATAACAATCAAATCATTCTCTTTTTTAGATCCAATGTAGATTTCTTTATTCATGTTGCTTTCACTTCAGACATCTCTTTGATATTATACAACTGAGCTTCCCCATACCAATAAAAAGTTTTAACAACATAATTAGCGAAAGAGTGTCCGTCTCTGAAAATAATTAAGACTGGATGAAATTGATACGATAATGGATGAATTTCCCCAAAAGAAAAACAAACGTAATTTCCTCATTCGAATACGACCTGTTTTACGGTGGGTTATTAAGTTGCGAAGCTCACCTCGTGCTATCGCCGGCGGACTTGGCCTAGGAACTTTTATTGCCTTTACCCCGACGGTCGGAGTGCAGCTAATTCTGGCTTTTGTGATCGCTACTTTTTTTAACATGAACCGACCAGCAGCCATGATACCGGTTTGGATAACTAACCCTGTAACCGTCGCTCCCATTTATACCTTCAATTACTGGCTGGGCACCAAAATATGGGATGGCCCTCCTCTAGCGGAAGTCTCCGGACTCTTCATTGGAATCGGCCGAACTATGGCCCGTCTCGAGTTCTGGGATATTAAAGAACAATTCCTTGCTGTCCTGCAGATGGGTAGGGAAGTTCTTGTTCCATTGCTTTTTGGCAGTATTGCTATCGGCTTAGTTGCGGGTTTTCTTGTTTACTCTTTTTCCCTCAAACTACTCTCTATTTTTTTAACCAGGAGAGCAAAAAAACATCTATTAGATCATAGAAAGAAATAATTTATCCTGACTTTGCATTCTGTAAAATCAATAACAATCTCCACCTTTGATTATTTTTTAATGATGCCTACATTCTTTTGAACCATACAGATAGCCGCTTGTTCGGTATTCAACATCAGTAAACGTTCACCGGGAATAGAAAAAATTTGCATAACCAAAGACTGTAAACGTTCACCAGTGCTCCAGAGGGAAACCATGACATCAAATCAATTAGAAGTCATTCCCGACAATTCGCAGGTAGTGTCAAGGACAACGGATGCTCTCCTCGATTTTCTTGGTAAAGTACCCGTCAGTACTAAGCTCAAGAGCGGAAATCCCGAGCAAGAAGCTCGTAGTGCAGCCACCGCAGCAGCAGTACAAGCGTCTCTTGCCGCCGGTACGCTTGCACTTCCACCCGGTCCATTGGGCTGGCTAACGATTTTGCCTGAGATGATTGCTATGTGGAAAATCCAGGCTCAACTTGTTGCTGATATAGCTGCAATTTACGGAAAGACTACAAATTTATCTCGAGAACAGATGATTTTCTGCCTGTTCCGTCATTCCGCAGCTCAAGCCGTACGAGATCTGGTTGTGAGAGTTGGAGAGCGCGTTCTTGTCAAACCTTTATCTGTTCAGGGCTTGCAGAAAATTGCACAAAAAATCGGCATCAAGGTGACAGAAAGAACTATTGGCAAGGGAGTGTCGCGCTGGCTGCCAATCGTTGGTGCCGTGGGAGTAGCTGGATATGCTTACTATGACACAACTCAAGTGGCCAAAACTGCAATTGATTTCTTTTCCAGCAACCTCAGCATAGAAGTGGACAATGAGGAGCCTGCTGATTCAGCGATGGCAGAGGAAAACCTCAAATGAAGCGGAGAACTTCATAAGCCTTATTTTCGTCTTCGAACTGTCATTTCACATTTTTGACAATCAAAATCAAGTTTATACTCGCCGGTATTATCAGTAATAGTCAACGATTCGAAATTATTACCGATTTTTCTGTTCATTTTTGGGCAGATTTTCAACTGCCCTCTAATGCAATATTTAGTAGTCATGAGAGCACAGTCTTCAACATCGCCGGCACGGAGCCATCTTCTGTCTATCGTCGTCACCCCATGTCGTCTGTAAAACTCTTCTGCCTTTTGATTACTTATATTGTCAAGATAACTTACCTCATCAGCTGGCCAGGGAAAATCATTTACACTGTGGTCGTCATATTCAATTGGATACTGAGCAATTCTTTGTTCGAGATGATGAATTAAGCCTTTTCTCCTCAGATCATTAAATACTGCCGCGGAGAAAAAAGATTCGGGTTGAAGGTCTATATGAACCTTTTCAACTGAAAAAATTGACCCCCCACTTTTTCTAAGCTGTTTTTCCGCCATGGTCGAGACCATTCCTGCCTGTTTGGCAACCGCTTTTTCCACTTCGACAGTGGTAACGGATTCTATTTCATCTTCATCCTTGCCCCGCATTTGCAGACCGTCGGCGGTTTCTTTAAGTTCAAGCACTATTGCAATCTTGCGGCATTTTTCACTCCGGGACAGGAGCTTGTTAAAGGCAGTATCAGAGTTACGGTATACTGTCGTCCCAATTGGCAGGTCAACAGGACCCTTTGGATAAATTTTGCCACTTTCAACCCGATTGACCTTGATTCCCACAAGCTCCTGACCTCGTTCGGAATCGAAATAACACAGACCGTCACCGTTATTGATAATCTCTTGTGTGTCGAGAACAAAGAATCTGTTTTCCACATGCACAACCTGTCCCAACCTTTGTCCTGTTGATTTCGGACTTTTTATAGCTCCCGGGGTGTTTCTTGTGTTGATCAGGAAATAATCGGTCTTGTCCCGATTGAACGATTTAGAAGGATCCGGCGTAAAATCAAATCGACATTTGCCGGAAGATGAACGTTGCAGTCTGCCATCCGCCTCAATGATTTTATCGAGTGCCTGGCGGTAATAGGCAGTTACATTTTTTACATAATTTTCATCTTTGAGACGTCCCTCTATTTTAAAGGAACTGATCCCGGCATCGATGAGAGCTTCCAGGTGATCCGAAAGATTAAGATCTTTCAGACTGAGTAAATAACGCTCTTTTTCAAGTATCTTTCCCTCTTCGTCCTTTAAAGTAAATTTATGTCTGCAAAATTGAGCACATTCTCCCCTGTTGGCGCTTCGTCCCGCTATTACTTCACTTATATAACACTGCCCGCTATATGAAACACAGAGTGCTCCGTGCACGAAAAATTCCAGCGGTACGCTGGTAGCAGCCCGAATCTCCTTAATTTGAGGAAGATTGAGTTCTCGGGCCAGCACGACTTGGCTAAATCCGACCTTTTCCAGGAAACGGACCTTGTCCGTCGTTCGATTGTTCATCTGGGTGGAACTGTGCAGCGGGATAGGTGGCAGCTCCGATTCGAGTAATCCAACATCCTGGATGATGAGAGCATCAACCCCTGTCTGATGCAACTGGTGACAGAGCTGTACTGCAAGTTCGAGTTCTCGGTCATCAAAGATGGTATTTAAAGCTACATAGACCTTTGCCCTGAATTGATGAGCATGCACGACCAGACGGCCGATATCTTCCAGGCTGTTGGAAGCTGCAGCCCGGGCACCAAATTGTGGACCGCCTATATAGACTGCATCGGCGCCATGATTTATGGCACTGATACCGCAGGTAAGATTTTTGGCCGGAGCCAGTAGTTCTATTTTTTGATGAAACATGTACAAGGGATATGGAACAACCTCAGAATGATATTATCTGAAAGCCGTCACTTAAAAATCTTTCAATTGATGGATGTCCCTGCATGTCATCGACAATTGCAAGTCCTTGTTTCTCAGCTTCGGCGAGAGTTCCCATCTTCTGGGAACAAGCCTTACAAATACAGGTCAAAAGCTTCTTTTCCCGAAGCTGACTGTATAGGTTTGCAAAGGGAGCTCCAGGTGCAGCCAGTTCTGTAATAAGACCGGTTGCCGCACCTTCGATCACGACCTTTACGTCATGTCCTTTTTTTTCAAGATCAAGGGCATAGAGCATAACATGGGCAAAACAGCTCAGTTCTCCATTATAGGCCAGCAGGGCTATTTTCTTCATTATTATCTCCTTGTTGCTTTGCATCTTTATTTTAGTATTCAGCGTTACTTGAGAGTTTTAAAACTCCGCCGATCATGAAAGTCAGGCTCCGCTCCATGGTGTTCAATGGCCCAATAGCTGGTACTTCCATCCATGCCCTCTACAACACTGCAGAGTCCGATCTCAATAGGAGAATCGTTATTGATGATGCTGTTATAACCCAAGGAACAGCTGAGAGACAGTGAATCAGTATCCGAAATAATGCGGCAGACCGGAGAACCAATTGTTCTATCCTCACGCATTCCATCCCGGTAGTTGTCAAATGAATAAATATTCCAGCAGCCGCTGGGGGAGAGATTCATCTCCCAATATGAAGCATCACCTTGTATTCCGAAAAACAGCTCAAAACATGTGTGCCGCCACAGATCATGACAACGTTTATCGGCCGGAAGAATCGAGGGCCACTTAATGCATTTCAGCGGACCTTGCAGTTTATACTCAATCAGCAGAGAATCTGCTGATTGAACAATAAAACCGGAAAGCGACAGTCTCTCCACCAGTGGCCCGGTAGTGAATGGCCGGAGGTGAAAATGTAATCCAGGTCCAACTTCTAAGGTCTTTACTTTTTCTGCCAATTGGGCCCTCGTTTTTCTTATTCCTCTTCCACTTCGATGCAATCAACAGGACACGCAGCGGCTGCGTCTTCAATACACTCTTCGTCTCCTGAATACTCTTTGTAAACAAATGCTTTTTCAGTCTCATCTTCAAAGCCGAAAACATCGGGACAAAGCTCTATGCAACTCTGACATCCGATACATTCATCTTCATCTATTTCAACTTTATATGCCATCTGCTATCTCCAAAAATTTTAGTCATTGAACAAGCCATGAAGTCTCAGGGCCAACATTTACATTTTTCATGCGACGAACTCAAGACGATCTTGCCTACCCGCGTTTTTGTTTATATCGGTATTTTCACCATAATCAATAAAAAAAGATGCCTTTTCTCAAGAATAAAAGTCGAGCCCCCTGCAAAGAGGCACAAGTACCACCAGCAGATTAGTTTTCTGTTTTTGAATGTAAAAATAATCGGTAAACTCTCAATTCATTGAGGCACGCTACACGAATTCACTTTGCCCATGGAACGGTACGACAACATTGAATCCTTCTTCTCGAAGATAATCGGCAAATCCAAGACTCTGTTCTTCCTCACCATGAACCAAAGCAATCTTTTTGATAGTAAGATTCGACTCTTTCAGCACCCGGGTCATTTCTTCACGATCTCCATGAGCACTGAAACCGCCCAGGGTGACAACCCTTGCCTTCAATGGATATTCTTTATTATAAAAACGGACCATCGGCGCCTCTCCCTTTCGCCCGTTAGCAGCATATTTTTCACCTATTTCCTGAAGCCGTCTACCAAAGGTGTTTTGCCCCATATAACCGACGATGAGTACCGTATTTCGTTCATCATGAATCTTGTGCCTGAGATGATGCAGCACGCGCCCGCCCTCACACATACCTGATCCTGCCAGAACAATATGGGATTTTGTTTCGCGGTTCAAGGCCATTGATTCTTCCACGCTGCCGACAAATTTCAGCTGCTCGAAATCGAATGGGTTAAGACCATTTCTCAAAAAGGTTTTATGCGTGCCCTCATCGTAGGTTTCAGGATGCTCTCCGAAGACATTGGTTATCTTTATTGCAAGAGGACTATCCACCCAGACCGGCATTGGCGGGATTTCTTTTGCCAGATAAAGTTCGTGGATAAAGTAGAGCAACTCCTGGGTTCGGCCATAGGCAAAAGCCGGAATAATCACAGATCCGCCCCGGTTAAAAGTTTCGCTCAAAACTTTTTTCAGCATTGGTTTCATATCAACAACCGGTTCGTGTATTCTGCTGCCGTAGGTACTCTCCATGATCATAAGATCGATATGTCTGTGCTCTTCTGCAAAATCAAGGGTTGGGTTCTTAATTATCGGTTTGTTAAATCTTCCCAGATCGCCTGAATAAAGTATGGTTTTGACCTTGCCAGCCGTCTTGTATTGGATGACAGACATAGCCGATCCAAGGATATGGCCTGCACCGTAAAAAGTACAGGTGAGATCCTTGCCAAGGGTAATTGTCTGGCCCAGTGGAATGCCTTGAAAATAGGTGAGGGAGTCCTCGGCCTCTTCAGTAGTATAGAGAGGTGTCACAATTTCAAGATTATTCTCGCGCAGCAGTTTTTCCACGACTTCCCGCCGCAAATTATGATCTCCGGACTTGAGAAGAGTTTTTATCTCCCGTTGATCTGTCTCTGTAATTTCTGTTTTTCCTCCACCGGTTTTAACCTTGGCCAGGAAAGACTTGGCGGTCTTGTAATTGAGGTAGGATGCATCGCCCTCCTGGATCTTTGCTGAATCGAGAAGCAGGTATTCACAGGCATGGGCTGTAGGCCTGGTGCAGAAAACGTGACCACTGAAAGCACTTCGGGTAAGCATGGGAATACGCCCGGAATGATCAATATGCGCATGGGAAAGCACCATATTGGTCAAAATTTCCGGATCAACGGGAAAAACCATGTTCTTTGCTTCGGTCTCCTTTCTACTTCCTTGAAAAAGACCACAGTCGAGCAAAATATTGTCATGATCAGTGACCACTGTGTGAAACGAACCGGTAACTTCTCTTGTAGCTCCATAAAATGAGACGTGCATTAATGCTCCTTACTTAACTCCTCTCTTCTGTCCATATGGCATGAGGGCTTGCTTTCCTTCACCCCTTCTATCTTCTTGTTCCTTAACAAAGGATATTTCAAAACTCAACAGCAATTGCTGCAGATAACAAATGATTTTGATCACAATATCGAAAGCCTCATGTAATCTTGGCATCTATGCAGATTCGGTATTTTTGCGGAGCACAATGACCGCATCTGGTGATTTCGGTTGATAAAACTGTTCGATTGGCAACAGCACATGCAGAGACAATTTTATCAATTGATGCCTGGAAATTTTCTGGATGCTGCATGTCATAGAAATGTACAAAACCATGTTCTCTCAAAACCTGGAGAGCATCTGGCAAGTACTCTTCTCCTCTGGTAGGAAGGGGCATCACCACCCGGTCAAAAACTGTCCCCAGACGTGGCAACACCTCTTTTACATCTCCAAGGTGCAGAGCGACATTTGTTATTTTTCTATTTAGGGAAAGATTTTTGATTCCATAAGCATGCGCCTGAGGGTTCTTTTCAATACCAACTATGTATTTTGACCTGCTATACCTGGAAATAATCAATGGATATGGTGCAATACCGGAAAAAAGAACAAGAACCGATTCATCCGGTTGCACAAGAGCGGCCAGCCTCCTCCTTTCACTCCCACTTCGTACTGAATAATAAACTGTTTCGGGATTGACGAGAAGTCGTATACCCGACTCTTTAACCTCAGTCTCTTTTCTATTTTCGCCGGCGAGAATCGTCAGGGGAATCGTCCTGAATTCACCGCCATAATGTCCTGCCCGCTTGGCAACAACCTTGATTTTCCTGTTGCTTGCAAGAATTGCATTCGCAATGAGTTGTTCTTTTTTTTCAAGTTCCTCCGGAACAATAACAACTGCAATATCGCCCACCACATCGTAGGCATTAACAAGATGCGCCAGTTCACTTACAGAAAAGCTTTCTTCCATTCTTTTTTTTAGCTTCATAGACTTAAAAATATAAAAGATCAGGTTTTACTTGGAATAACGAAATGTTTGTTTGCCCTGGAAGGTAGAAAATAATTCTGAGGAGGCCCAGCTTGAGAAGGTGTTCTACTTGTATGATACACACGATTCTATAAGTTAATCGTGCACGTAGGGAAAATTTATTTAGACGCCATCAAAAAAAACAGCGCCAAAAAACCAGAGGGCTCTTGTGACGCTGTAACAATATCCAATCCTCCTGGGACTGGGCTCAGGAAGAATGTGTCATATTTTAACTACATTCTCCGCAGCGGGACCTTTAGCTCCGTCCACAATATCAAATTTGACCCGCTCTCCTTCTTCGAGAGACTTAAAACCTTCCATATTGATTGCTGAATGATGCACAAAAACGTCTTTTCCCCCATCTTGCTCAATAAAACCGAATCCTTTAGAATTATTGAACCACTTCACTGTACCTTCCGCCATGACATACTCCTTTGACACATTATGCTATTATGACTTTTTTTGTACCACACAAAAGTCAGCCGATTTTTCCTTATACCCTTACCGCAGAAAAATACAAATAAAAAAGTTACATCGACGCTCTCAGCGACAGGACTTCCTCACAAGTTAATGGACTATAAATTCGTTAATAAAGCAATCTTTCAATGTACCGATCCACTCATTGGTTCACCAAAGAAACCATTTGCTTTTTGTGCAACGCCCATCGGCTTCTGTAAACATCAAGAAATCCAGCAGAGCCATTAGAATAACCCACAACCTGCTTAAAAACTGTTTCCTGTCCTTATTGCTTCCAACCTGCTCTCACTAGCCTTTCACTTTAAGCACCTCATTTTCATCTCAAAAGTACCTTCCCGCATCTCTGATGCATACCACTCAGCACACTTAGCACAGCACAGGGTTCAATTTTTTCGCAATTACAACCATCTGACACCTTTGACTTTTCTATACATGAGAGATATAGAGGTTGATTTAATGACGACTTTATGATTACTTATCCCTGAAAAAATATATAAAATAAAATATTTTCTTGCTTGTAAAATTCAATGTTTTTTACACCTGGAGGGAAAAATGTTTAAGATTGTGAAACGTGAAGAAATGGCTGAGGGGACAGTAATCCTCAACGAACTTGAAGCACCTTTAATAGCCAAAAAGGCCAAGCCCGGTCAGTTCGTCATTCTCAAAGCCAATGAAGAAGGCGAGAGAATTCCCTTAACCATGGCGGACACCGACCCTGTGAAAGGAACCATTACCATTATTTACATGGTGGTTGGGAAATCAACAGCAATTTTCAGAGATCTTAAAGTAGGCGATTCTTATCAAGACGTTATCGGCCCTCTCGGTAAAGCAACTCACCTTGAAAAAGTTGGCAAGGTAATCTGCGTCGGCGGCGGTACCGGCGTTGCCGTACTGCACCCCATAACCCGCGGCTTAAAAGAAGTCGGCAATGATGTTACCTGCATTATTGGAGCGCGCAACAAAGGCCTGCTGATTCTTGAAGATCAGATGAGAGCGGCCTCTCATGATCTTCGCATATGCACTGACGATGGTTCCTACGGCCATCACGGTTTCGTTACTGAAGTTCTAAAAGATGCTCTACAGGCCGGGGACATTAAACTGGTGGTTGCCATTGGCCCAGTCCCTATGATGAAGGCAGTAAGCAATCTCACTAAAGAGTTTAATGTTGAGACTCTCGTCAGCCTCAATCCCATAATGGTTGATGGCACAGGAATGTGCGGCGGGTGCAGGGTCACTATTGGCGGCGAAACTAAATTTGCCTGTGTAGACGGCCCCGAATTTGACGGCCACAAAGTGGATTACGATGAGTTGATCCTGAGGCTCAGAGCCTATCAGGAAGACGAACGAAAATGTCATCAGGATTACTGTACAATTCGGGATGCCGTTTAGAGTCATCGCTACGTTTCAAAGCGAAAACTCTGAAATTCCACTCCTGCTTTGTGGAATCAACGTGTTGGTGAACTAAATTATCGTGGATAACGATTTTCTACGGAGGATATTATGGCAGTAACAGCTGAAAAAAAAGTGGCCGTTCCCAGGCAGCCAATGCCGGAGCAGGAACCAAAAATAAGAGCGCGCAATTTCCTTGAAGTCCCCACCGGCTATACTATGAAGATGGCCCAGGAAGAAGCTTCGCGTTGCTTACAGTGCAAGAAGCCTGGCTGCGTTGCCGGCTGTCCCGTCGGTGTTGATATTCCCGGTTTCATCGATCTCATCGTCCAGGGAGACATGACCGGAGCCATCCGCAATTTGTGGGCCAAAAATGCTCTTCCTGCTGTTTGCGGCCGGGTTTGCCCACAGGAAGTACAATGTGAAGGAAAGTGCATTGTCGGCAAAAAAGGTGAAGCTGTTGCAATCGGCAACCTTGAACGTTTTTGTGCCGATTACGAAAGAGAACACGGGACAGGTGAATTACCCCCGAAAGCTGAACCAACGGGTAAAAAGATTGCTGTTGTTGGATCGGGCCCCTCTGGTTTGACTGTGGCCGGCGATCTTATAACCAAAGGCCATGACGTAACCATCTTCGAAGCTTTCCATAAGCCCGGTGGTGTTTTGGTCTATGGTATCCCCGAGTTTCGTCTGCCTAAAGCCATTGTAGCGCAGGAAGTTCATTTTCTTGAAAGACTGGGAGTTAAGCTGCAATGCAATGCGGTAGTCGGCAGAACTGTATCTCTCGATGAATTGTCTGAAGAAGGGTATGACGCTGTCTATGTTGGTGTTGGTGCCGGTTTGCCAAGATTTATGAACATTCCTGGAGAAAATTTAGTGGGTATACTTTCAGCGAATGAATATCTCACCCGTGCCAATCTCATGAAAGCCTACAAATATCCAGAGGTGGATACGCCTATACCGATTGGCAAAAACGTTGTCGTTCTCGGAGCCGGTAATGTGGCTATGGACTCCGCCCGTACTGCGATGCGGCTCGGTGCTGAAAGTGTCAAAATCGTCTATAGACGTTCCAGAGAAGAAATGCCTGCCCGTATAGCTGAAATTCATCATGCTGAAGAGGAAGGTATCGAACTTTTTCTGCTGACAAACCCGACCCAATATCTGGGCGACGAAAATGGCAGACTCACCGGCATGGAATGTTTACGCATGGAACTTGGAGAACCTGATGAATCCGGCAGACGCCGCCCTGTTGCAGTTAAAGGATCTGAATTTGAAATTGAATGTGATCTTTGTATTGTTGCTGTAGGTTCCGGTGCAAATCCGCTTCTTACCAGTGAAACCCCTGATATGAAATTGAATAAATGGGGCAATGTTATGGCCGATCCAAGAACCGGCAAAACCACCAAAAAAGGTGTATGGGCCGGTGGCGACATAGTGACGGGAGCCGCGACTGTTATTCTGGCCATGGGAGCCGGAAGAGATGCTGCAAATTCAATACATGATTACCTGACTCTCGGCTGGTAAAGTTGTTGTAATCGGCATCACCTCCACAGATAAAGTATTTTTTCCATCGTTTTCCTTGTCCGGCAGTCCTGTGACTATTAATCACAGGACTGCCGGTCTTCGTGTCATTTTGCCACTTTTGCACTTTCATTTGCTCAACCCGCTTAGTCCAATTCATTCCCTACGTTATATAATTTTTTCTGAACAATACGTTCACCGGAATGAATACTTCGGATATCTATTCACATCGCTTTGAAATATCGTCATTAAAGGATTCGCTTAACGACTTGTAAAAGCTCAATCACCTAGTCGCAATACACATTTCTTCCTGCTTTCAACGCAATTCACTCTGTGCCTTTTGTGCTTATTCACCCATAGCTCTCTTTATTGATAGGTTTTTTTGCCTTCCGGCGGTTTGTTTTGGTATAGCAAAAACCCACGACAGCACAAAGCGCACATTTCCACTATTGTTTTGCACAAGATCAAATTGGTTATATCTCAGTTAAGTGCTTGTTTGAAAACGATAAATAAATTCTTGACAGAGAATAGAAAGGCCTGTTAATGAATGCGTATTCATAATACTTTTTTTGTTTAGGTGTGAGCTGTTAGCGGCCACATGGTATAGAAAAAAGCAGCGAGAGGAAAATAATGTCAACGGAATTGATTTTTTCGGCAGTGGCACTTATAGGCATTGCTGCTCTTATTCCCTGTTTTATGATAGCGACTACAATTCTTGGTCCGCGATCCAAGGGAAAAATGAAAAATGAAGCCTATGAAAGTGGTGTAGGCCCAGTCATCGGATCAGTTGACCAGAAATTCAGCGTCAAATTCTATCTCCTCGCAATTCTCTTTCTGATATTCGATATTGAGGCAGTATTCATGTATCCATGGGCTGTCAGCGTCCGGGAACTTGGCTGGTTCGGATTTACAGAAATGGTGGTCTTCATGCTGCTGCTTCTCACTGGACTCATCTACATTCTTAAGAAAGGGGTGCTCAATTGGCGTTAGGATTAGAATCAAGTCTAGGCGACACAGTCATTACCACCAAACTTGATGAGGTCATCAATTGGGGTCGGCAATATTCGCTGTGGCCATTTGTATACGGAACCGCCTGTTGCGCTATCGAGTTTATGAGCGCCGCGGCGAGCCAGCATGACATATCTCGTTTTGGAGCGGAGGTGGTTCGGTTTTCTCCTCGCCAGGCGGATCTTCTCTTGGTATGCGGCACTATCAGTTATAAACAGGCTCCTATCCTGAAGCGTATCTATGAGCAGATGCCTGACCCAAAATGGGTTGTCTCTATGGGTGCCTGTGCGAGTTCCGGAGGAATTTACGATAATTACTGCACTGTCCAAGGTATTCACACCATAATCCCTGTTGATATTTTTATCTCGGGATGCCCTCCCAGACCGGAAGCTGTTTTGGACGCCCTGATTAAAATTC
Source organism: Desulforhopalus sp. (assembly GCA_049645845.1). Lineage (GTDB taxonomy): Bacteria > Desulfobacterota > Desulfobulbia > Desulfobulbales > Desulfocapsaceae > Desulforhopalus_A. Next base: position 14,736 of record JBARUR010000168.1, read on the forward strand.
AGGACCAGATTAAAGGCGAAACTGTGCTAAAAGATCGCCATAAAGACTTCAAAGGGATTCTCGACTGATATGAATACGACGGCTTTAGAAAAAATCCAAGCCGCGTTTCCGGAAGCGACCTGCAAAGTTGTTCTGGATTCAGTGGTTGTTGATGTTCAGCCTGAAAACCTGGAGAGCACTCTTTCCCGGCTTAAAAATGAGCCTGGTTTTAACTGCGGAATGATGCTCGATGTCACGGCAATTGATTACCTCGATTTTCCGAAAGCCCAGGAAACCAGATTTTATGTTGTATATACCCTCCGCAACTGGGAAGAAAACATTCTCGTACAGGTGCGTACTCCTGTAAATGACCCTGAGGCAGGTATTCCCACCGCCACCCATCTCTGGAGTTCGGCGTTATTTGGCGAAAGGGAGGTATATGACCAATACGGTATCCATTTCCAGGGCCATCCCGATCTCAGAAGGATACTTAACCACTGGCAGTTTGTAGGACATCCACTGCGTAAAGATTATCCCATTGAAAAAGGTCAGGTTTGTTATGAAACTGACAGCCTGGAAAAAGAAATCCGCGCCAGATTAGCCCAAAATGGTGTCGATGCAGCAACTCTGAAAGATATTAATACCGAGGTCATGTACCTCAACCTCGGCCCCTCTCATCCGGCAACCCATGGAGCAATTCGAATCCTGACAGCACTGGACGGCGAGACTATTCTAGCCAATGTCAATGAAATTGGATACCTGCACAGAGGGTTCGAAAAAACAGCAGAGAACAGGACCTACAACCAGGTCATCCCACTCACTGACAGACTTAACTATTGTTCTTCCATGATGAACAATATTGCCTACGCCAAGGCAGTTGAGTCATGGATGGGTGTGGAGCTTACCGAACGGGCTAAATTCATGCGGGTGGTACTCTCAGAATTTTACAGGGTACTCGACCATCTGGTTTGCCTCGCTGCAGCCCTGGTTGATATGGGCGGTCTGACAAACTACTGGTACCTCTATAATGAAAAAGAAGCGGCTTATGATCTTATCAGCCGCCTCACCGGGGCACGCCTCACCAGTACATTCACCAGGATCGGCGGCATGTATCGCGATTTCTACGAAGGCTGGGAAGAAGACCTGGAATTTCATCTGCGCAGTATTGAAAAAGGCTACGGCGATGCACTCAAACTCGTTGATACCAACCGTATTGTCCATGACCGAACTCAAGGGGTATGTGTGCTCTCAGCCGAGGACGCGCTAAGTTACGGCTTTACCGGTCCAACCCTCCGGGCAAGCGGCGTTCCTTTCGATCTTCGCAAAGACGCACCCTATTATAATTACGAATCATTCGACTTTGAGGTACCTGTCGGCACTAAAGGCGATGTCTACGATAGATTTATGATTCGTTTTTATGAGATGGAGCAGTCTATCCGAATCATCCGCCAAGCCATGAAGCATATCCCTAAAGGCCCAATAAACGTCAAGGATTCTCAAGTCGCTCTCCCCCCTAAAGATCGGGTTTACAGCAATATTGAAGGATTAGCCAATCACTTCAAACTGATTTTTGAAGGAGTGAAGGTCCCTCGGGGTGAATGGTATGACTCTTATGAAGCTGCAAACGGTGAACTTGGCTTCCATTTCGTCTCTGACGGATCAGGCACACCCTATAAACTAAAAGTTCGACCACCCTGCTTTTACATCATGGGTGGTTTCCATAAAATGGTTGAAGGTAATATGATAGCAGACGCCGTCATTAACCTGAGCTGTATTAATATAATCGGTGGGGAGCTGGACAGATGAGTGATCGTTCACAACTGATTTCAACGGGAACACCATTCCAGTTCGACAAGGAAAGGGATGCTGAATTCGAGAGGCTTATCAAACGATATCCTACCAGAGAGTCAATGATTCTTCCGACGCTCTGGATGATACAGGAACAGGAAGGCTGGATAAGTCAGGAAGCAATGGCCTATGCCGCCGACCGTATTGGTACCTTTGCCAGCAAGATGTATGAAGCTGCAACCTTCTACACTATGTACCATCTGCATCCGATGGGCAAGAATCATATCTGTGTCTGTCGGACTCTCTCCTGCTGGCTGCGAGGTAAACAGGAAATAGTCGATTACCTCAAAAACGAAATTGGGATACAACCCGGTCAAATAAGTGAAGACGGAAAATTCAGCCTGGAAGAGGTTGAATGCCTGGGTCACTGCGGTACCGCCCCGGTTGTTCAGGTCAATGGCGAATTCCACGAGAATATGGATGTGGATAAGCTTAAATCGCTCTTGGCCACACTGAAATAGGGAGGCGCACCGATATGGAAGTAAAGGAAGTTAAAATCCTCAGTGCAAAATTCGATATTAAAGACGCCCATAAAATTAAAGTTGCTAAAAAGCATGGCGCCTATTCCACTCTTGACAAGCTTTTTTCGATGCCCCCGGAAGATGTCATTGACCTAGTGAAAAACAGCGGCCTGCGCGGAAGAGGCGGTGCCGGTTTTCCTGCGGGAGTTAAATGGAGCTTTTTGCCCAAAGATACAGGCAAACCGGTTTATCTGGCAGTCAATTCAGATGAGTCGGAACCGGCAACATTTAAAGATCGTTATATTCTGGTCAAAGACCCGCACATGATGATAGAGGGAATCATCATATGCAGCTATGCTATCGGTTCCCACGAGACATTTATCTATATCCGCGGCGAATATACCACCCAGGTAAAAGCACTTCAGGCTGCAATTGATGAAGCCTACAAGGCTGGATATCTTGGAGATAAGGTTGCCGGTCATGATTTCAAACTGAACGTTACAGTTCATCGTGGTGCCGGAGCGTATGTCTGCGGTGAAGAAACCGCATTGCTCGAGTCTATTGAAGGCAAAAAAGGACAACCCCGCAGTAAACCACCCTTTCCTGCTGTCGCCGGACTTTATGGCTGTCCGACAATCATCAACAACGTCCAGAGTATTGCATCCCTGCCATTTATAATCACCAATGGTGCCGACGCATACAAAGCTTACGGTACCGAAAAGAGCGCAGGCACACATCTGTTCGGCATCTCGGGACATGTTGAAAAACCTGGAATGTACGAACTACCGCTTGGCCTGCCTCTTCTCGAGGTTATTGAAAAAGTTGCCGGAGGAGTTTGGAAGGGCAGAAAACTCAAAGGGGTCATTCCTGGAGGAAGTTCAACTCCAGTTCTGCTTCCGGAAGAAGCCAAGACGGTAACACTCGATTACGAATCCATGGCTGAGCACAAAACCATGTTCGGTTCGGGCGGTATTGTAGTTCTTGATGAAACTGTCGACATGGTTCAGCTGGTCAAGAACCTCATTGATTTTTATCACCATGAATCCTGTGGACAGTGTACTCCCTGCCGGGAAGGTCTTGGCTGGATGTTGAAGATCGTCAAAAAAATTCTTAAAGGCGATGGAAGGATGGCGGATATAAACCTCCTTCGTGAGCTTTGCGATAATATTGAAATGAAAACAGTGTGCGTTCTATCGGCAGCCTGCACAATGCCGGTACGCAGTTATCTGGATAAGTTCAGGCACGAATTTGAGGCGTATGTGGCAAATAACGAATCCTTAGCAGCAGAAGCAAATTAGGAATAAGGCACCCCATGGCTGATAAGATTAAGCTTTTTGTAAACGGAGTAGAGGTCGAGGTCGAATCGGGGAAAAATCTGATCGACGCAATCGGTGCTGTCGGCATCGAAATACCTCACTTATGTTACCATCCTGCACTCGGGGCTGACGGCAACTGTCGAATGTGCCTTGTCGGGATTGAAGACGGCAGACCTCCTCTTGTTCCGGCTTGCAAAACACCGGCCCTTGAAGGGATGAAGGTATTGCTGGATGCTGAGCATATCAAAAAAATTCAGCACGATGTGCTGGAATTCGAATTGATCAATCATCCTACCGATTGCCCCGTCTGTGATCAGGCTGGAGAATGTGCTCTCCAGGATTATTATATGTCTTACGATCAGGCAGAGAGCCGGATGACGGTTCCGCCGGTTACCAAAGGCAAAAAAATGGATTTCGGCTGTCTGGTAATGCATGACCAGGAACGCTGCGTGCTCTGCGGCAGATGTGTCCGATTCTGCAGGCAGATCACCAAGACGGGAGAGCTCGGAATAATAAACAGAACTGATGCTGCAAGGGTTAATATCTTCCCCGGCAGGCCTCTTTCCAACCGTTACGCCTTGAACGTGGTTGATCTCTGTCCCGTGGGAGCCATGACCAGCAAGGATTTCCGTTTCAAACAACGTGTCTGGTTTTTGAAAAAAGCTCCGGGAATATGTCATGGATGCGCCAAGGGCTGTAATATCACGATAGACCACAATCGTGAAAAGTATAAAGACGATATTATATATCGCTTTCGTCCGCGGCTGAACGAACAGGTAAATGGTTACTTCATTTGTGATGAAGGACGGTTAAGCTACAAATACGAGAACGAAGGGCGTCTCACCGAAGCAAGACTCAGCAACAGCGCTATGCCGATTGAGGATGTTCTTGCCGCATGTACAAAAGAAATCGAACGTGCGGAAAAAATTGCTGTCACTCTTTCGCCTAACTGCTCTCTTGAACAGATGGCAGCTGTGAAAGCCTTGGCAGAAAAATTAAGTGCCTCTCTTTCGGGGTTCAGTGAAGGGTATATCAAGGAAGGAGACGGTGATGATTTCCTTATACAAGATGATAAATCATCCAACCGCGCTGGTCTTACTCTTCTTGGCATTGATTGCACCCGCGAAGGATTCGAAAACGGACTCAGGGATGCAACACTTGTCATCAATTTCAACAATGACCTTGCTCTAACCTATGAGGACAGTGCACTCAAAAAACTTTTTCAAGGAAAGAAGATAATTGCCGTCAGCAGCCATGACAACACCTGCACCGCCATGGCTGACCTGGCAGTACCGGTCGCTTCATATAGTGAATACGCCGGAATGGTTATTAATTGCGACAATATTCTGCAAAAATTCGGCAAAGCCATAACCAAAAACATCGACCTTGACGATATCTGCACCATTGCCAATAGGCTTGGTGGTCCGCTGGCAAGCTCCGAAGAACGATATGCCGCTCTACAGCAGTGCATCACTGCACTCAAGGACCTTGAACCTGACAAGATCCCGGCGGAGGGATTGAATTTAAACGATAGTGAGGCTGATAATGTCACTAACTGATTACTTAATGATCGCCTTTCGTGTGGCCTTCAGCGCCTTTGTCCCGCTCTGTTTTGTAGCTGTGTGTGTATGGATGGAACGCAGAGGAGCTGGTTATTTCCAGGATCGTTCTGGTCCGAATCGGGCCGGTATTTTTGGATTCAGGGCTGCCGGGTTAGTACAAAACCTGTCTGACGGTATTAAACTTGCTTTCAAGGAAGATGTTATTTCCGACCATATTAAACATAAATTCTTCTTTGTTATAGCACCAATCATCGTCTTCTTTACTGCGGTTGTTTCTTTCGCTGTGGTTCCTTATGCAGACACACTGGTCCTTGATGGAAAAAGCTATATCATGCAGGGTATTCCGATTGACTTGGGGATCCTCTGGTTTCTCGCTCTAGCTGGATTTGCAGTATATGGAATAATCCTGGCTGGCTGGTCATCATCCAATAAATACGGCATACTCGGCAGTCTTCGTTCTGCCGCACAGGTAATCAGTTACGAAATTCCAATGGGTCTGGCTATTGTCAGCCTTCTGATAGTCTATGGTACAGTCAACCTCAACGAAATGGCTCAATTCCAGGGACAACTTCTTTTTGGTTTCATTCCGATGTGGGGGGCTGTGCTCCAACCCCTTGCCATGGTCATTTTCATTATTGCCGCTTTTGCCGAATGCAACAGAACACCGTTTGATCTTGCAGAGGGTGAAAGTGAGATTGTCGCGGGCTTCCACGTAGAATACAGCGCCATGAAATTTGCGGTTTTCTTCATGGGTGAATATGTGGCCATGTTCGCTTCAAGTGCAATTATCGTCACCCTGTTTTTTGGCGGATATCAAATTCCATTTCTTTCCACCGATACCCTCTTAAACTTTGCCAAACCGGTTGCTTTCCTGCTGATGGTCGCCCTGCCTGTCATAATGTACTTTTTTGCCGGTTGGATAAGAAGAAGCAACGTCAGTCATTATCCACGGGAAAACGACCCACGCGTGTTTGAAGCAAACATCTACATCAAATGCTTCTGGGGACTGATAATCATCCTTGAACTGGTCCTGCTGGCAATCTTATTCAGTCCTTCCGGAGGCGCTGCAGCCAGCATTTTCGTAGCCTTGCTTCAGATATGTACCTTGCTCTTAAAAGTAACCTTCATGATTTTTGTTTTTATTTGGGTACGATGGACCTTGCCCCGTTTTCGATATGATCAGCTACAAAAACTTGGATGGCAGATGCTCCTACCACTGGCTCTTCTGAACATCTTCATTACAAGCGCAGTTGTCGTGGCGTTGAGCTAAAGGAGGATGACATGGGTGCTAAAGTCAAAACAATAGAACGGAAAGGCTCGAGTCTGCACGAAAGGCTCTACCTCATTGAAATCTTCAAAGGAATGGCCACTACTTTCGGTCATTTATGGAGAAATATTCTCGACAATAAAAAATTATATGTGCGGCATTATCCGGAAGTAAAACCGGAGATTCCCGTCAGATGGCGTGGTCGTCACAGATTGACCAAGCATGATGACGGGACAGTAAAATGCGTTGCCTGCTTTATGTGTCAAACCAACTGTCCGGCTAACTGTATCATGATTGAAGCAGGTGAGCGACTTGACGGCAAGGCAGAGAAGATGCCGGTTAAGTTCAATATTGATCTGCTTGAGTGCATTTATTGCGGCTATTGTGTCGAGGCCTGCCCTGTGGATGCAATCCGCATGGACACCGGGATTTTCTCCGTTACAGATAACAACAGGGAATCCTTTGTTCTTGGGCTCGAGGAGTTGCTGGCAACTCCCGGTGCTTTTTCAGAAGAAGAATATAAGAAAGGGGGCGCTTGATACCATGTTTGCAGAGGGATTATTTTACGTGTTTTCAGTGCTGTCTGTCCTTGGTGCCATAGGGCTGGTATTGTTTCGCCACCCGATGAGTGGAGCGATGAGCCTGATTGTGACCATGATCTCACTGGCGGGACTGTACGCACTTTTATCCGCCAAATTGATTTTTGTCCTCCAGCTTATCGTCTATGCGGGGGCAATCATGTCCCTCATCCTCTTCATCATCATGTTTCTGAACATTCAGATGGATGATCTGCCTAACGAAAAGGGACGTTTTACCTTCCTTCTCGGCGGAGCAGTCATCATTGCCCCTATTAGCTATTTTCTCATCAAGGTGGTTAAAAGCCTCCCGGACAGTGAAACAACTATTATTGGCGGTGGTTTTGGCGGGGTGAAAGAGGTTGGTCTGGTGCTCTTTCAAGACTGGTTATTCCCCTTTGAAATAGTTTCCATTCTCCTGCTCGTGGCTCTTGTTGGTGCCGTAGTACTTGCAGGCAAAAGGAGGTTGATCAAGTGATTCAGAATTACCTTATTCTCAGCATCATTCTCTTTAGTCTGGGCATACTTGGTGTAATATCAAGGCGAAACGTATTTACAGTGTTCATGTCCATCGAACTCATGCTCAATGCAGCCAATCTCTCTTTTATAACTTATTCACGTCTGCATGAAAGCATGGACGGTCACGTTCTCGCTTTGCTTGTCATGGCTGTCGCCGCAGCCGAGGCTGCGCTGGCTCTCGCGGTAGTTATACTGCTTCATAAGCATAAGGGTAATCTGGATACCAACGTATTCAGCCTGTTAAAAGGGTGATTTCAATGGAACATACTGCTACATATCTCGGATTAATACCCCTCTTTCCGCTTATTGGAGCGCTGGTGATTGGAGTTTTGCACATGGTCACCTGCAAAAAAAGCCCTCTTTCGGAAATGATGTATGGAGCCCTCGCCTGCGTTGGTCCTATCCTCTCATTTTTCCTGGCTTTAGTCGTTTTCTTTCATCTTAGAGGACTGCCGGCCGAAGAACGATTTCTCACTCACAACGTCTATACGTGGTTTGCTGTTGGTGATTTGCACGTCGATATGGGCTTTCTTGCCGATCCGCTCAGTTCTTTTATGCTGCTGTTTGTCACCTTTATCGGTTCATTAATACATGTATATTCGATTGGATATATGGCCGGTGATAAAAACTTCGGCAAGTTTTTTGCCTACATGAATCTATTTCTGGGCTCTATGCTGATATTGGTTTTAGGTAGCGGTCCTGTTGTAATGTTTGTCGGATGGGAGGGCGTCGGCCTTTGCTCTTACCTGCTCATCAGCTACTATAGTGAAGATACAGGCAATGTACTTGCCGGCAATAAAGCATTTATAGTGAACCGTATCGGCGATCTTGGTTTTGTGCTGGGAATGTCTGTTTTGTTCTGGGCTATCGGAGCTAGTGGTTTTGATTACCTCTCTTTGAAAGAAAATGCACATATTCTCACTCCGGCAATAGGCATCACTGTCTGCCTGCTGCTCTTTATCGGAGCTACCGGCAAATCTGCTCAAATACCACTCTATGTCTGGCTGCCTGATGCAATGGCTGGTCCTACACCCGTCTCAGCACTCATACATGCTGCAACTATGGTCACTGCCGGTGTCTATATGGTTGCCCGATTCAGCTTTATTTATTCGAGTTACCCGATTGCAGGATCAGTTGTTGCCTGGGTAGGTATTCTGACGGCACTTCTTGCGGCAATCTTTGGCATGTTCCAAAAGGATATCAAAAAAATACTGGCCTATTCGACCGTGAGTCAGCTGGGTTATATGTTTGCCGCTGTCGGCGTGTCTGCTTATTCTGCCGGTATCTTTCATGTCTTCACTCATGCGTTTTTCAAAGCCCTGCTCTTCCTTGGAGCCGGCTCTGTCATTTATGCCCTGCATCACCAGCAGGATGTTTGGAAAATGGGTGGCCTCAAGGACAAACTGCCACGGACCTACTGGACCATGATGATTGGTGCACTGGCACTTTCAGGTGTTCCTCCATTCTCCGGATTTTTCAGTAAGGATGAAATTCTCTTTTCAGCGCTGGCCACTGGTCATACTGGAATCTGGTTTGTAGGAGTGCTTGTTGCAGGAATGACAGCGTACTATACTTTTAGAATGATATTCTTGGTTTTCCATGGAGAACCGCGTGACAAAGAGGCTTATGATCATGCCCACGAACCACCTGCTGTGATGACTATACCACTCGTCATCCTGGCAGTCGGCGCAGCATTTGCCGGAGTACTCAACCTTCCTGCAATATTCGGTGGTTCACTCAATGTTTCACACTGGTTGGCACCGAGTCTTGCTGATCATCATCCTCACGTCAGTGTCTGGATTGAAATCATGGCAATTGCGTCCAGTGTCGGCGTAGTAGCTATCGGACTTTATATTGCATATAAAAAATTCGGTCAGGGTGCTGAAGAACCTGAATACACAGGTTTTGCAAAAGTCGGCTATAATAAATTTTACGTCGATGAAATCTACAATGCGATTTTTGTCAGACCATACAAAGGCTTTGGCTCTGTCGTCACCAGATTTCTCGAGCCGAATGTCACCGACAGTCATGTAAAATTTTCCAGCTGGTTGTACAGAAAAGCCGGAACCGCTTTTAAGGCCCTGCAGGTTGGTTATGTGAGGGTTTATGCAATCTATATGGTTATAGGACTGAGTCTGATGAGCCTCTTCCTCTCTCAATCGATCAACTAGGTAAGGTGTAAGAATGTTTGAATATGCCCTTTCAGTCATGATCTTTTTACCAATCCTAGCCGGACTGGTAATGTTCCTCTTTCCTATCAGCAGCGGAACATCCAGAATTGCTGGATTGATTGTTTCGCTGGTTATTCTTCTTATGGGAGTCGAACTGTTCTTTGGCTTTTCCGGAACAGCCGGACTTGAATACGTTGAGAACCGACCATGGATAGAATCACTTGGAATTACCTACGGACTTGGAGTAGACGGAATTAGTCTCCTGGTACTTATGACCGGGGTAGTCCTGTTTCCAATGGTCTTCACTATCTTTAAGACTCAGAGCAAAGGATATTATGGCAATCTACTTATTGCTCAGGGGGCAATGCTCGGTGCGATCTGCGCTACTGATCTGGTCTTGTTTTATATCTTCTGGGAAATAATGCTGCTGCCTATCTTCTTTATGATTGGGATTTACGGCGGACCGAAGCGGCTGCCCGCAACTCTTAAGATTACCATTTACACTATAGCAGGCTCTTTGTTGATGCTCGTAGCGCTGATATATGTTGGTGTTTCTCATCATAATCAATTTGGCACATGGACTTTTGACATAGTTCAACTCGGTGCCCTTGATTTAGGCGGTGGTTTTGCAATCCTGGCTTTTCTCATGTTCATGATGGCTTTCGCGATCAAAATTCCGCTCTTCCCATTCCATACATGGTTACCAGATGCATATACCGAAGCCCCGACTACAGCCACTTTTGTGCTCTCTGCCATCATGGCCAAAATTGGTGTCTACGGTGTTATTCGTTTTGTCATTCCTGTATTCGAGATTGAATTTGCCAGATTTGCCATTCTGCTCTCTCTTGCGGGAGTTGTCGGTATGATGTATTGCGGTCTTGCCGCAATTGCCCAGAAAGATATGAAGAGGTTGCTGGCATTCTCATCCGCATCCCATATGGGTATCATTGCCCTCGGAGTCTTTTGCATGAATGTCCAGGCGCTGACTGGAAGTCTTTTCCAAATTGCCGCCCATGCTACCAGTACTGGTGTGCTCTTTCTTTTCATCGGCCTGATGGAAGAACGAATGGGCACAAGAGAAATCGGAGATCTTGGCGGGATAGCTTATCGGGCACCAATCTTTGCAACCTTTTTCGCTATTGCCATGCTCGCTTCCGTTGGCCTGCCCGGTACAAGTGGATTTATCGGGGAATTCCTGATTATTCTCGGAGCTATTAAATTCAATGCTTTCATAGGTGTTCTTGCCGGAACGTCACTTATCATAGGTGTCTGCTATATGCTCTGGATGTTTCAAAGGGTTTTCTTTGAAAAAACCAATGAGCGCACACTAGAATTTAAAGATCTTAAGGCTTCTGAGGTACTTACCTTTATTCCAATTATATTACTTATTATCGGCATGGGTATTTTTCCACAGACCTTTATTAAAAAAATCGAACCGGCGGCACAGCTGCAGATTGCTAAAGTCTTCTCTATGACACAAAGCCAAGTTGCCGATACAACAGTCCCGACTCCAGGACGCAACAATAAAAAGAATTAAGGCAGGGTAACCATTATGCTAGATTTTTTGTCCTTCCTCCCTCTTCTCATCGTCGTGGCCGGTGCCATCCTGTTAATGCTTCTCTCCGCGTTCGAGAAGATTCAGGTCGAGATCGCATCATATGTCAGTATGGGATTTTTTGGTGTCGCCTTTTTTGTTCAACTTTTCGTAGGCAGCGGACCGGAACTGGTTATCTTTTCAAAGATATTCAACGGGATGGTTGTTTCCAGTAATTTTACAAAGGTTGCAGGACTTATTATCCTAGGGTGCGGTTTTTTTACTGCCATGAGTGCACATAGCTATTTCAAGGTTAATCTTTTTTGTACCCTTGAGTTCTATTGCATTATGATGTTTGGCACTGCGGGCATGCTGTTGCTGACCATGTCCCAGGAACTTATTACAGCGTTTATTGCATTGGAAATCATGTCTCTGGCCATTTATATCCTGGTAGGCTATGACCGTGCAAATGTCACCTCAACAGAAGCTATCCTTAAATACCTGATGCTTGGTGCCTTTGCTGGTGCCTTTTTCACTATGGGAACAGCTCTTATTTATGGTGGGACGGGCACAACAACATTTTCTGAAATCGGGGCGTATATCGCCGTTAATTCCGCTACCCAGCCACTGCTTATTGCCGGAGCCTCTTTAATCTTTGTTGCTTTGCTTTTTAAAGTTGCGGCCTTCCCATTTCACGCATGGGTCATTGATGTATACGATGGTGCGGCCATCCCTGTTACCGGTTTTATGGCGACTGCTCTCAAAACCGCAGTATTCGCAGTATTCGCAAATTTTCTTGCACTCAACAGCGAACTGCATAGTAGTTGGATTACCTTTCTTTTCTACATTGCAGTCTTCACCATGTTTGGCGGGAATCTTATCGCTATTGGACAAAGCAGCCTCAAAAGAATGCTGGCCGCTTCCGGTATCGTGCATTCTGGATACCTGCTCATAGCGCTTGTGGCTATAAGCGCGGATCATTTTACCGGCAGTGTTATAGGCTACTATCTTGCTGCTTATGCTGTCAGTACTCTCGGTATTTTTGCAGCACTTTCTTACCTAGGCGGCGAGGGAGAAAAACGAGCATCTTTTGACGATTTTAAAGGACTGGCTAAAGTCCGTCCTTATTCTGCGGGTGCGATCACCGTATTTCTCCTTTCCATGGCGGGAATACCACCGACTGCAGGTTTTATGGGAAAATTTTATATAATCACCAGTGCCATTTCCGCAGGACAAACCGCCCTTGCAGTACTTGGCATTGTAAGCAGCATCCTGTCAATGTGGTATTATCTGCGTCTCATAATTAATATGTACTTTCATGATGCTGAAGACAGTTTTGAGACAGTTGGTTCACCTCTTGCGACAGCCGGTACTTTTGCTTTAGTAGTTTGCGTGTTCGCTATTGGTCTTTACCCGATTGTTATTTAGTGCCTAATACTAACTTCTACCAAACAGTACAGTCCTTCTTAAGGCATGGGGACCGAAAAAAATACTTCCTTATACGATATTAGTTTCCTGCTTGTCGTGATTGTTATTGGAAGGGCTTGTAGTGAAAACATTGAAACTCTTCAGTCAAGCAAGTTATAGTATTTTGACTGATATAAACATGGGGTCGGCGATATGAAAGTAAGAGATATTCTGGAATCTAAAGGAAGCAGGGTAGTCACAGTTGATAAAGAGTGTTCTATTCTCGATGCGATGTCGATTTTTTCAGCCAATCGGGTTGGTTCTCTACTCGTAGTTGACAAGGATGGTACGATCCTTGGAATTATAGGGGCCCGTGATGTTTTGATGGCTGTGATCAAACATCTGGAGGAGATTAAAAATATCTCCGTTGAAAAGATAATGACCACCAACCTCATTGTCGGATCACCAGATGATAAAGTTGATTACATATTGGCTATAATGACTGAAAACCGGATTCGGCACATACCCATCTTTGAAGGCAAGGAATTAAAGGGGCTTGTCTCTATTGGCGATGTGGTCAAATCACAGCTTAAGGAAACAGCCGTCGAGAACAAATATCTAAAGGACTATATTGCTGACAAGTATCCAGGCTGAAATAACTGTTCATAGGCGTTTATCTGCACCTCCCCCTATGCCCACAAGCAGATTACAGGGCATAGGCCACAAATAGCCCAGCAGCCCGCTTGTGCGCCTCTGGGTCACTGCTAAACCTGTAAAGATTTCTGTTTATTCTTGTAGCATCTTGTTATTCACCTGAACGGTTACGATCATGTAAATAAAAAAAGCTTTCTTTCGGATTAATCCGAAAGAAAGCTTTTTTTATTTACAGGTAACGCTGGGATCAATCCGATTAACTCGAATTTCTAATAAACCTTATAGCAATTTGTTTGTGAGCATTTCATTGAAGTACTTTCAACAAATATCAGAAATTCGGGTTAGTGGCATCACCTATTTATTGTTGAAATATTTCTTCGTTTCTGAAACAACCACCGGGGTAAGGAGCAACAAACCAATGAGGTTAGGAATAGCCATTAATCCGTTCAGAGTATCGGAAATATTCCAGACCAAACTGAGTTTGGTAATAGCGCCAACTCCTACAAAACAGACAAAAACGATGCGGTAGGGTAATACCGCTTTTATTCCGAAAAGATATTCAATGGACTTTTCCCCGTAATAACTCCAACCAAGAATGGTTGAATAAGCGAAAAGAATAATTCCGATCGTCACGACATGTGCTCCACCTGGCATTTCAGCGGCAAAGGCCAAGGTTGTTAATTTGGCTCCGGTTTCACCACTTGACCAGAGACCGCTTAATATAAGAACCAGTCCAGTCATCGTACACACAATCAAGGTATCGATAAATGTCTGTGTCATTGAAACAAGCGCCTGTGTTATCGGGCTCTTTGTTTGTGCAGCTGCCGCAGCAATAGGAGCACTACCAAGACCTGATTCATTGGAAAACACACCGCGTGCAACACCCATCCGGATGGCCAGCATAATGCTCGCGCCGGCAAAGCCACCAACAGCTGAAGTAGGATTAAACGCCTGCTTGACGATAAAGGCCAAAGCCGCTGGAACTTCAGCAATATTGACAAGGATGATATAAGAAGCGCCAGCCATATAAAAAACTATCATGATCGGAACCAAAATACCGGTTACCCGACCGATTTGCTTGATACCACCCAAAATAACTGCAGCGGTACAAACCATGAGAATTAGGCCGGTGACCAAATGTGGTACCTGATAGGTCGCCTGGACGGCATCGGCAACTGAATTTGATTGAACCATGTTGCCAATACCAAAAGCCGCGAAAGAAGCAAAAACGGCAAAAATAGTTCCAAGCCAGGGCATATTCAGCCCTCTCGAGATGTAGTACATCGGACCGCCGTTCATCTCACCTTTTTCATCAATAACCCGGTATTTTACAGCAAGTACCGCTTCTGCATATTTGGTAGCCATGCCCACAAGCCCGGTAATCCACATCCAGAATAATGCACCAGGTCCACCAATGGCGATGGCTGTTGCAACACCTGCGATGTTACCAGTACCGACAGTAGCTGAAAGCGCTGTCATCAGTGCCTGGAAATGGGTGATATCGCCTGGCTGATCACTATCCTCTTTCCGCTTTATCAGGGCAAGATACAATGCATGACCAAGTTTTCTAAACTGAAGACCACGCAGGGCAAATGTCAGCCAAAAGCCGGTTCCGACAAGCAGAATCAACATTGGCGGTCCCCAGGCAAATGCTCCAACTTTTGCCACCACCGCATCCAATGTACTCATAAATTCCATTGATTCTCTCCTTTAACTTGTTATTAAGAAATAGATATATCCTCTCGCTTGTTAGGATTATCCTCTACACCTTTGTGCTCCACACAATACATGTATTTCCCTGTATAATTCAAGCGTTAAAATGTCCTGCATAACACTTAAAGATATTCTTTTATTTAATTCCATTATGGACAGGACCTTTGTTCGGAGAGTTGTCAAAAATTTTATAGTGTCGAATCTTCCAGGACTAGAACAAAAAAATTAACTAAATACATTGCTTAACCAGGAACAATTCTTTTTATTACGAGTGAAAACTCTAAATCAAAACTCCATTCCAACCCTTTTAAATATATACCGCCAGATGGGAAAAAACTTCATGGCCGTCTGCATGTTGTTTAACGCTGATCACGTCAGGAAGTTTCAAAAGCTGTTTTATCACCTGTTCCAGCTTCAATTCTTCGTTCACCTTCAGCCACATTCGGCTGACGTCACCGGCATCCACAGGAACACAGACAATACCTTCAAGATTATAAGCCCGGCGCGAAAACAAACCACATATGTGCGACATTACTCCTGGATGATTGTTGACTTTGAGTTCGAGCACCATTATTGCTGAACCTTTGGTTTTATCGGTTTCTTTAATATCGGCATTTATCTGCATTACACCCTCCAAGCATGATACTATTTGAAGCTCCCGGTGGAACTATTGGATACACCTCTTCCTCTTTCCCGATAGCAACATTAATAAGGCAAGGTCCTGGTTCGGCGAAAACGGCAGATAAAAGTTCCGGCAGATTGCAGCCTGGCTGCGCGTCAAACGCTTTCATGCCGAATCCCTTGGCTATCGTCGCAAAATCTATGTCTATTTGAAAATCCGAGGCGAAATACTGCTTCTTGTAAAAAAGATTTTGTTGCTGACGCACCAGTCCAAGAGAATTATTATTCATGACAATGATTTTCACATTAACCTGTTGTTCAACAGCCGTAGCGAGTTCCTGGATATTCATCTGCAGGCTTCCGTCACCTGTAAACAAAACCACCTGCCTTTCCGGAAAAGCAAGAGATGCACCTATAGCTGTGGGCAACCCGAAACCCATGGTCCCCAGGCCACCGGAAGTAAGAAATTGTCGGGGCCTGAGAAATGGATACACCTGGGCGGTCCACATCTGATGCTTGCCCACATCGGTTGCCACAAAATTATTCTCTTCAAGCAACTCAGAAACCTTGAGGATAAGACCATATGGTTTTTCAGGAACGATTGCCCCAGGAGAGGTCATCGGATACATCTCCTGCAAGACTTCGATCTGATTACGCCAGATTTTTCTTTCATTTTGCTGAACAAGAGGCAACAAAGCATGGAGCGACTCTTTAACATCTCCGATCAATCCGACATGGGCGGTTTTAAGCTTTGAGAGTTCGCTCGGGTCAATATCCATATGAATAACATTCGCATCAGGACAAAATTCGACGATTTTTCCGGTAGCCCGGTCGTCAAAACGAGCTCCGGCGGCGATAAAGAGATCACATTGCTGCAATGCCATATTTGTTGAACGGGACGCGTGCATACCAAGCATACCAAGAGACAAAGGATGGTCTGCAGGCAAAGATCCAAGTCCCATCAGGGTCATGGTTGCAGGGAGAGAGCATTTTTCCAGCAGTGCTCTTGCCTCTTCTGCCGCTCCTGCATGAATGATTCCTCCGCCAAGGCAGAGAATAGGCCGTTTTGCCAGATTTATCATCTCTGCTGCCGCTATCAGTTGTGAGTTCTCAGCCTTTTTTTGTTTAAGACAGGATCCAAGAACCGGCCATTTTTCAAAAGAAATCATAGCAGTCTGGATATCTTTTGGAACATCGATCAAAACAGGTCCAGGCCTGCCTGACAGTGCCAACTCAAAAGCTTTTGGAATTATATGCAGCAGCTCATCGACTGATCTGACGAGATAATTATGCTTGGTGATCGGTATGGACATGCCATATGTGTCAACTTCCTGAAAAGCATCTGTGCCGATCAGGGAAGCAGGAACCTGACCGGTGATACAAACTAGAGGAATGGAGTCAAGATAGGCATCCGCAATAGCAGTGAGAATATTGGTTGCCCCCGGACCGGAGGTAGCAAAACAGACTCCGGCTGTTCCTGTTGAGCGGGCAATTCCTTGGGCTAGAAAGCCCGCTCCCTGTTCATGTCGGCAAAGAATATGTCTGATCGCTGGTGATTCAGATAATGCGTCATAAAGAGGAAGATTTGCTCCTCCCGGTATTCCGGCAATCATCTTAACACCTTGACGCTCCAGCATTTTAATGATCAACCGTGCTCCACTCATCGTATACATTTTCTTCTCCTGTCAATTCAAATTTGCGTCGGCGACCGGAGCAGGAGCAAAAAAAACCCCCGCCGGCGAAGCGCCGACAGGGGTTAAATAATTGTTTTCTATTGTTTTTATCCCGTCATGGCACTCCGCCTTCAACCTTTCGGACCACAGCCACCACACTAAGGACGAGTGCCACGCTAAGAATAACGCTGTTAATGGTCGCTGAAGGTGAATGCATTTTGTGTTTAACAGGATAGAATTAAAATAATTTGTATGTATGGCTTCATGAATTAGCAGAATTGATCGACATGGTCAAGTTTTTTTTGGTTCAACGAAAGACCATGTATAATTTTGCTTTAGAGCCTTACTCCCGAAAACCTGTCACTCAGTTCAGTCCCCATGCTTTGAGGGGGAGTAAAAACAAGAAATCTGGAGAGTGTTTTGAAATTAGGAACTTAAAATGACCACCAAGGCACTTATCCCCCCTTGTGGGGTGTTAGTCGCTTATTCCTCCGATACAAGCACTTTGCCCATGCTCCGTATGATTTCATATGTCCTAAGCGTTCGATATATATAAACATAATTTGATACTGTTTGTTCATTTTACTGTAATGGTTTATTGTGTCATTTTAAGTAAGACATTAATTTGCAGCCCTTATCCATACAAGAACCATTTCCCATAAATGAATTCTAAAAGACATGCTTAACAACAACAATCTGAAATATTTCAAAAAACGCCTTGAAGACCGGCTTGCCGATATCATTGCGGGACAGGCAGAAAAAAAAGGCGAGAACCCGATAGAACTTGATCAGGCAAGGGTAGGCCGTCTGTCTCGTATGGACGCCATGCAGCAACAGGCCATGGTCCAGGCAACAAACCGCATGACCGTCATCGAACGACAGCGCATCGAGACAGCACTCAAGCGAATTCAGTCAGATGAATATGGCTATTGCGTCATCTGCAGCGAAGAGATTGCAGAAGGTCGCCTGCAATTCGATCCCAGTGTGCCAACGTGCATTTCCTGCGCCCAGCAAGCCGAAGCTAAATAGCAGCAGTGTTTTCCCATACGGAAAGATATATTCAATGAAAAATCCACAGTGCCGTCCCTATGAACTGATTACCGATCTGCACACTGAACGATTTGACACGGTGGTCCAAGCTTTGCTGGAGAGCAAGGCCGAGAGTGTTCTCGATCTTGGGTGCGGATCCGGAGAATTACTGCTGCGCCTAATGGGTGAAAGTCAGTTCAATAAAATAGTAGGTATGGACACTTCAGAGGAGGCGCTGGCTGGAGCAAGAGACCTGTTTTCTCAGCACGAAATCCTGGGCGCGGATGATCGGCTGTCCATTTTTCACGCCTCCTACACCTCATTTGATGAAGATATGGCGGGTTTTGACGCTGCTGTGATGGTGGAGACTATCGAGCATATCGATCCCCAACGCCTGTCCGTCGTTGAGAAGGTTGTGTTTGGCTGCTGCAAGCCCCTGACGGTAATTATCACCACACCCAATCAAGAGTACAATGTGCTGCATGGCATACCGGACGGAGAATTCAGACATTCAGGACATCGCTTCGAATGGTCGAGGGCCAAGTTTAGAAATTGGTCCGAGGGAGTTGCCACGCGAAATGGCTACCACACCAGCTTTGATGATATCGGTCCATATGATCCTGTATATGGAAGCTCATCGCAGATGGCTATATTTACAAGAGCATGATTCATCAAATCTCTCAGCGCCTAGGCGCAATTACTCTAATATCGCACATAAGCAAGTACTTATAGCTACGAAACCAACTCAATTTCCGATTTTAAAAGAGGTTTTTGCATTAATGCGACATCTTTAACCGGAATGTAGCAACTCCACCCTAATCGACGGGCAATCAGGTGGAGTGTTTCTTCACGATAAAACACCACATGAGTCGAATCGCGGCGGTAGTGCCATGATGCAAAACGATTGTCATCGGTTTGAAAACAGGTCATGAGGCCCAGCCATCCTCCAGGCATCAGCATCCGGTCGAAACGGGCAAACTCCTCGGCAGGCCGATGGAAATGTTCAATAGTCTCCGTACAGGTAATGAAATCATACAGCTCATCAAGCGGCTCCGGCTCGGGGAAAAAAAGCGGATCAAATTGTAATACCTGGTGACCTGCCTCGCGTAACATGCAGGCAAGAGCGGGTCCAGGCCCACAACCGTAGTCCAGGCCTTTTGAATGAGGCGAGAGTCGTTTCAGTAAAGGATCTGCAAGTTTTGCCAAAAATCTGCGATAGCCTGTATCTTCCGGATTGTTTTGGTGCTGTCGATAACGCTCATACTCCTCTTCTTGAGACAATCTCTGTTCCGGAATCATAAAAGTTGCCTGGCAATGCCCGCAACGCCTGTAATCACAATCGTTTACCGTCTTAAAAAATTCTGCAGAAAACGTATCGCAGACAATACATTGATATTGTTTAGTCAAACTTGCAACTGCCACTTACTACTCCCAATCAAGTAAACGTTTTTCTCCGGTAAGTTCTCGAATTTTCGTCACATCCTGTGAGACTTCAAGGCATCCCCGATATTTTCCCTCTTTATCAAACATGGCAAAATACTGAATAAAGATAAACTTGCCACCAATATTAATCCAGAAATCGGCAGTACGTTGGTCACCATTTCGAAAAGCCTTGAGTATCTTATTAACTGTTCCGACAGAATCAGGTGGATGACAATTCTGCACGGCTCGGCCTATAACAGCGGGGCTGCGTGGGAAGATTCGGTCCGGACAATCGGAATAATAGGCAACCTTGTCGTTTTCATCGACAAAAGATATATCAACAGGGAGATGAGTAAGCATGAGGTTGACCTGTTCCATGGTCATTGTCCCTGTCAGCAATTCAAGCATCCTGGAAAGTGCGGTTTTAGCCTGTTGAACGTGGAGAGTGTTTGCTGAAGACGGCGGATCTATCCAGGCATACCCGATTGCGTCTTCACCTCGCCTCACTGCCTGCCAGTCTTCTTCACTTAGTACATCAAGGGACATTGGAAAAAGGATGTGTTCTTCTTTGTAGATCATACCGGCAGCTTGTTCAATAAGGTCGTCAAGAGCTGCGGACATTTCGGTTAGATCGTTTTCGGTCAGATATTTCCTTGCATTTTTATAAAGATCGCGGATGTCGTCATGGATACTCCACATTACCTGAGTGGGCGCAGTGATACCGTGTTTTTCCAAAAGTGGAAAAAGCTGGTTTTCCTTTCGTGTATAATGGATAGAAATAGCCCCAAAATCTGTGAGCAACTCCTCGATTTGATCAACTCTTCTTTGCAGCCGGGTGATATCGGGAGGTCTGCCGCATTCATCACGCAGGCTTTGAATCCTGGCGATTATCTTTTCAGCTTGCCTGTTTTCGAGCATAAAAGTATGTATGGGATGTCCTTCACCCATATCCGGAACTGCCAGAGCACTGAGAGACTCCTCAAATATCGCCACATGAAGATCACACAGACGCCGCACTTCACGCTCTGGCAAACCATCATCGATGAGGCTTTGTTCAAGGTCGGCGATCTCCGTAGCAGTGACCTCCTGGGCCAAAGCAGCAAATTGTTTTTTCAGTATTTCAGGATCTTCTCCTTCGTGCAGAGCGATAATGATGTCTTTCAGGCGGGTTTTCTTTTCGGGATCAACATATTTTTTACCGATAAAAGATTTAAATCCATCACGACCTTTCAATTGAATTTCTTTTTCCAATGCACCGATCAGTTCGTCTATATCTTCGCCACTCATTCCCGCTACCTTTTCAAGAGTAGCTATTCTCCCTATCGTATTACGCATTAACGGATTTTTCAGGTTTTTATAGAGAGTGTTTCGTTGTGCCAGGAAATCCTCTAGATACGGATATTTTTCAAGAAGGTCATGAATGTTTGTCTTTTTTGAAATATTCATAGGATACCTCTTAGACATAGAGTTGATTGATTTTTAGTAATCCTTCTTTCTATGGTTTATGTTGGCTAAAAAGAGTGCTTCACGATGGGTTTAGATCCCGTTCCTGCCCTATTTACTTCCTATTATCTGAATGAGTTGATAAATATAAACATTCTGCATACAGATGTTATGAAAGATCAACAATAGGATTCAATATGATTTCTTCCTTCAATCTTAAGCTTCCTGCACAAATACATTTCGGACCCGGAAAACTTGCTGAACTTGAGAATATTATTGGTCGGTTCGGAACCAGTCCACTGCTGGTGCTTGGTAACCGCTCATTCTCAGAAACCGTCCACTATGATGCACTTCATAAGATATTTTTAAAACTGGGAATCCAGATACGAACCATACATATAGGTTCGGAACCCTCTCCGGAAATGATCGACACAATCGTTGCCGATCATTTTTGCAACGAAATTGATCTGGTCATCGCTATTGGCGGCGGCTCTACTCTTGATGGAGGGAAAGCTATTTCGGTCATGCTGGCTGAAGGTGGACATGTCAGCCGATTCCTGGAAGGTGTGGGAGACAAAATCCCCAGTGGCAGCAAAATTCCTTTTATTGCCATTCCAACCACATCTGGCACCGGCAGTGAAGCAACAAGTAACGCTGTTATCAGTTCTGTCGGCCGGCAGGGTTTTAAGAGTTCCCTTCGACACGACAACTTCACCCCCAATTTTGCTCTTATCGACCCGACTTTAACATTGTCATGCCCTCGGGCAATTACTGTAGCGTGCGGTATGGACTGCTTTACACAACTGGTTGAGGGGTATCTTTCAACTAACAGTTCACCTTTCACCGATGTGATGGCTCTGGAGGGAATAAGGGCCATCCGCAGATCATTGCGCCTGGTATGTGAGGATGGCAGTAATCTTCTTGCCAGAACCGATCTATCCTACGCCGCCCTGCTTTCCGGAATCGTCCTGAGTAACAGCGGACTCGGTACAGTGCATGGTTTTGCATCCGCTGTCGGAGGCCTTTTGTCTATCCCGCACGGAGTGATTTGCGGGACTCTTATGGCTCAGGTAAATAGTCTGACTCTCAAAAAATTGCGGATAACTGCCAAGGATGATCCTGCCCTTATCAAGTATACAGAGTTGGGTAAAATATTCAGCGATCAGCAGAATAAAGCTGATGCATGGTATCAGGATCTGTTTATCGAAGAAATCCAGCGGCTTTCAGACGATCTGAACATCGAAAAGCTTGGTAAATATGGTGCATCAATCACTGACATTCAAACTATTGTCGAGAAAACAGGCAATAAATATAATCCTATCCAGTTGACCAAGGAAGACCTGGCTGCCATTCTTCGCATCAGAATCTAAGAGCACACATTGGGATGTGCTTTTTAGTCTCCATGCTCTGAGGGGGACTGAAAAGAGTCACTGATTTTTAGAAGTGAAGGTCTGAACTTCCTGTTTACAGTGTTAAAAATTATAAACCAATGTAAGCTGATTCATATTCAAACTTGCATTATGATCATAAATTCCAGCATTTGATTGATGATAGAAGACATATTCCACCCCCCAATGATCGCCGAACAATAGCTGTACTCCCACCTTGGAATTTAAAAGAAAATTTCCTCCAAGGTCATGGTGGGTAAATTCCGTTGGGCCAACCATATAACCGGCACCAAAACCAAATATGAAATGAATCATTTCATGAGGACTGACGACCACCTGAGGCATAAGAGAAAACCTGCCTGTCCCTGTATGGCCTGAGCCTGATTCCCTGATCAGGGCTGCGGCCAACTCGACATTGGTTGAAATATTCCAGTTGTCACCCAAAGTAGTTTGGTACGGGAGTGGCTGCCGCCAGAAAATTTCATAATGGGCAAGATCCTCATTACTTCTGAATTGTTTTCCGTAACCGACACCTAATTGACTTGACACCCCGGCCATTCCTGAAGCTTGGCCGGCAATTATAAACACGAAAGAGAAAAATAATATTTTTGCTGCATTCATAATTGAATTTTCCTCATTTAAATTTGATGTTCGATTGAAAATTATTTTCAAATTCGACCTTCAATAATATCTTTGCCAAACTGTTCTGCCCTGGCCATTTCATCCGGTACTCCAAGAACTGCTTTTCGCTCGTCAACCCCTTTCACCAGGAACTCTCCACCATACTCAACATCCATGGCATCAAAGATATACCTGGTGGTCAAAATACTGCAGTCAAAAATTTTCGATCCGGTGGTGGCTGCTGTTGAGACAAGATAGCCCTTACGTCCTTCGCCCTCACGAAATTTTTCATTCAGATTATATTTTCTTGACCATCGTGCCTGAAATCGATCACCAAATATTTTACATTGTGCAGAAAGACCATAAAAATAAACAGGACTGACCAGAATTATCCGGTCTGCATTGTCCACTGCCTCGTAAACTAAGGTCATATCATCTTTGATGACACATTTTCCGGTCTTATCGCAGCCACCGCATCCCTGACATGGCCGTAAATTCAAATCATTGAGTCGGATGTAATCAACCGTACCGCCACACTGTTCCATAGCTTCTGTTGTTTTTCGGACTAATGTTTCACCATTTCCCCCTTTACGGGGACTTCCCAGCACGATCAAAATTTTCATAATAATCTCCTGTTATTTTTTTGCGTGATTCTGGCATCTTTGCCCGAATTCGCCTAACTGTCAAGTCAGTTTACAGACAACCTCTTTCTTCTTTAAAAAATGAATGATCGTATACATTAATGGCATACAATTGCATAGAGAGTTATAATACAATATAATACCTTGACACTTCTTCCACTTATGCAGACATTTCCATTGCATGAGAATGAGATTTATTGTTAATAAACCCTATGAATGAAACAACCTCAACAATTTTCGCAATTAAGCGATATGCCCTCCATGATGGTCCAAGCATCAGGACTACCATATTTTTTAAAGGTTGTCCTCTGGCCTGCCACTGGTGCCATAATCCTGAAGGGATAGATTTTAAAATCAGCATTGTAACACTCACAGGAAAATGCATTGGCTGCGGGGAATGTGTAGATAATTGCCGGGAAAGTGCACTACAGATTACAGATAAAGGTATCTGTCGAAACATTGACAACTGCTCTCACTGCCAGACCTGTATCGAAACCTGTCCTGCTTTAGTGCATGAAGCTACCGGCTATAAAATGACAACCGATGAGCTTTTGAACGAAATCAAAAAAGACCTCCCCTTTTATGACCAGTCAGGTGGTGGAGTGACAATATCCGGAGGTGAACCACTTTCACAGCCTAAAAGCCTGTCAGCTCTTCTTAAAAGATGCGGTCTTCTCGGAATTCACAGAACAGTCGACACCAGCGGCTTTGCCCCCACCGACACCCTTATGAGGATTGCCGAGCATACTGATCTGTTTCTAATTGATCTCAAAATCATGGATAATGAGCGACATCTGCAATATACCGGAGTTCCCAACGATCTGATCTTGCATAATTTGCAAGCACTGTCAGAGAACGGGCAGTCAATCAGGGTGCGTATTCCGCTCATTCCGGGTGTAAACGATGATGAAAAAAATATTAGAGCAACGGGATCTTTCGTTGCAGCCTGTAAGGGAATCCAGGGTATCGATATTTTGCCCTATCACTCTTCTGCAAGGACGAAATACACCAAACTCGGCCTGGTATACAATGCACAACATTTCACCAGCCCCACCCAGCAAGAGATAACCAAAGTGTTTGAACTGCTCAAACATTACATATCGGATGTCAGGATCGGAGGATAAATTGAAGAATCGGATAGAAAGATTGCGTCAGGAAAGTTTTGAAACAAAACCATCCATTTCCATTGAACGGGCTCTGCTGGAAACTGAGTTCTACAAAGACAACAATGGCAAATATTCGCTGCCCGTTTTACGTGCCCTTTGTTTCAAACATCTCTGCGAACATAAAAGTCTATACATTGGTGATGGAGAGCTTCTCGTCGGCGAACGCGGACCGGCACCAAAAGTTGTTCCAACCTTCCCCGAACTGACATGCCATAGTGCGGAAGATCTCAAAATATTAAACGACAGGGCTATGACCAGCTATCGAGTCGAGGAAGAAGATATTCAACGTTATGAAAATGAGGTCATCCCTTACTGGCAGGGAAGGTCCATGCGTGACCGCATCTTCAGCGAAATCCCCAAAGATTGGCGTATTGCCTACGAAGCCGGCCTGTTTACCGAATTCATGGAGCAGCGGGCTCCCGGCCATACCGCTCTTGACGGCACCATTTACACCATGGGCATGGTGGATTTCAAAGAAAAGATAGCACAAAGAAAAAGTCGCCTGGATTACCAAAACGACCCGGATGCCTCGGATAAAGCCGAACAACTGCAGGCAATGGACATCACCTGCGACGCCGCAATAATTTTTGCAAACCGTTATGCAGAACTGGCCGAAAACATGGCGGAAAAAGAAGAAGACCCTGTGCGTCAGGAAGAACTCAAACTGATTGGTGAAGTATGCCGCTGGGTTCCTGCCCAAAAGCCGAGAACCTTTCATGAAGCCCTGC
Organism: Desulforhopalus sp.; assembly: GCA_049645845.1. Taxonomy (GTDB): domain Bacteria; phylum Desulfobacterota; class Desulfobulbia; order Desulfobulbales; family Desulfocapsaceae; genus Desulforhopalus_A. The sequence goes on from JBARUR010000168.1 coordinate 40,474, forward strand.
AGATGTACTGGTTTGTTCACCTCGGCATCATAACTGAGCTTAATGGCTGGGACGCCATGACCCCCGGCCACTTAGACCAGCATCTTCTGCCCTTTTATGAAAACGACCTTGCATCCGGCCTGCTTGACCGCCAAAAAGCCAAAGAATTAATCAGCTGCCTGTGGATTAAAATCAACAACCATACCGCCCCCCCAAAAGTCGGTGTGACAGCCAAAGAAAGCGGGACCTACAACGATTTCACCCAAATTAATCTTGGCGGGCTCAACAGCACGGGAGGCGATGCAAGCAACGAGGTGTCGTTTATATGTCTTGAGGTTTCCGACGAGCTCCATCTGCTGCAGCCACAACCGAGTGTCCATATCAGCAACAGAACTCCGGAGCGGTTTTTAAAGGCTGCGACCAGAGTCATACGAAAAGGCTATGGCTATCCTTCCGTTTTTAATACTGACGCCGTAGTCATGGAGCAGGTTCGTGTCGGCAAAACCGTTGAAGATGCCCGGGAAGGCGGCACCAGCGGCTGCATAGAAACGGGTGCCTTCGGTAAGGAGGCCTATATTCTTACCGGTTACCTCAATGTTCCTAAAATTTTGGAAATTACCCTGAATAACGGCATCGATCAGCTTACCGGCAAAAAGGTCTCGATTGAAACCGGGGATCCGGCAACATTCACCAGCTACCAGCAGCTCTATGAGGCCTTCACCAGACAACTTGAATATGTGGTCAATCTGAAGATACGGGTTAACAACTATATTGAACGGATGTATGCCAAATACTCGCCTGCGCCTTTTCTATCGGTGGTCATTCATGATTGCATCGAAAAAGGCAAGGACTACTATGACGGTGGACCGCGTTACAACACCAATTATATTCAGTGCTGCGGCATCGGAACGGTCACTGACAGTCTTTCGGCAATCAAGACACACATCTTTGACAAAAAAGCTGTTTCCATGGAGAAGCTGCTCTCCGCTCTTAAAAATAACTTTGACAATGAAGAACCGCTTCGCCTGAGACTCTGGAACAAAACGCCTTTTTACGGCAATGATGATGACAAAGCCGATGATATCATGAAAAGCGTCTACAGTTCTCTCTTTGAGGCAATCGACGGAAAACCCAATACCAAAGGGACCATTTATCACCTGAACATGCTTTCGACCACCTGCCATGTTTATTTCGGGAAGATGCTCGGAGCATCAGCAAATGGTAGATTTGCCTGCCTGCCTGAATCGGACGGCACATCACCTTCCCATGGCGCAGATCGCAATGGGCCGACATCGGTGATCAAGTCGCTCAGCAAGATGGACCAGTTGAAATCGGGAGGAACTTTACTCAATCAACGCTTTCTGCCCAGTATACTTGCGACCGAACAGGACCTGGATAAACTCTGCAGTCTGATCCGCACCTATTTCACACTGGGCGGTCACCATATTCAATTTAACGTCATCGACACCAATACATTGCGTTCAGCGCAGCAGCACCCGGATGAATACAGAAACCTGCTGGTCCGTGTCGCCGGCTATAGTGACTACTTTGTTGATCTAGATAAAGAACATCAGGAAGAGATAATAAACAGAACGGAACAGGAGCTGGTTTAACCCATTGGGTAGAAAAGATAATGGCCGGAAGCGAAGAAATCACCTCCGGTCATTATCCTTATTTTATTTGGAAAGATAGCCGTTATTTTGTCAATGCTTCGGCGATAGCATCACAAACATAATTTATATTTGTTTTGGTCAGTCCCGCCAGGTTGATCCGGCCGCCACCGACCACATAGATACTCTTATTGGTTCGCAGCCAGTCAACTATATCATCTGACAGACCACTGAAAGAAAACATTCCACGTTGCTCAGCGATATAAGAAAAATCACCTTTCACTCCTCTTCCGGCAAGCCCCTCAACCAGAGAAACCCGCATGGCCTTAATACGCTCGCGCATTCCGGCCAACTCCTCCAGCCATTGTGCACGCAACTCAGGACTGCTGAGGATAGTTGCCACTACCAATCCGCCATGAGCTGGCGGGTTGGAGTAAATGACGCGAATAGTGGTTTTTAAGTGACTCATTGCCACCGCTGATTCCTCTGCCGTAGGACTGACTATGGTGAGAGCTCCAGTACGTTCATTGTACAAACCGAAGTTTTTGGAAAAGGAACTGGCTATGAAAAAATCCACCTTGGTCGCAGCGAACTCTTCTATCGCGCAGCGGTCCTCCTCCACACTTTCGCCAAAGCCCTGGTAAGCGAAATCGAGATAGGGAATCCATCCTTTCTCTTTGCCGATGGCAGCGACCTGTTTCCATTGTGCTGCATCCAGATCGACACCACTTGGATTGTGACAGCAGGCATGAAGCAAAACGATATCTCCGACCGGAATCCTTTCAAGACTGGTCACCATTGCTTCAAAATCGACTGCCTTGGTCGCCGGATTATAATAGTCGTATTCCGCCAGTTCAAAGCCGGCTGTTTTGAACACGCCTTTATGATTTGCCCAAGTCGGATTACTGATCCATACTGTGGCATTCGGGTAAAATTTCTTCAAAAGATCACCGCCGACCCGCAATGCACCTGTTCCGCCAGGCGCATGTGCCGTGGCTGCGCGACGGCTGGTAATTACTTCCTCGACTCCGCCAAAAAGCAATTTTTGTACTTCTGCGGCATAAACCGGATCACCTGAAATCGGCAAATAACTTTTCGTTGCTTCCTGTTCCTGCAATATCTTTTCGGCAGCTTTTACACATTTCAAAATCGGAGTTTTGCCTTCTTCGTCTTTATATACACCGACACCAAGATTGACCTTGTGCGCACTGGGGTCGTTTTTAAACGCCTCTGTGAGTCCAAGGATAGAGTCTGCCGGAGCAGCCTTAATATTTTGCCACATCTCTTCCTCCATAAGGGTGATAGTAAACCTGGTTTTGTTTATCAGGAATTGGGAAAATACAAACTTTTAATGAATTGTGTCAACAGGAATGACAAACTGACCACAAACTGTAGAAAATTAGCCCGCATTTCTCATGAACATTGTGTTGATTTTCAGAATATATTTGTTTTTTCAAGAGGTTCGATATTTTTTCAGTTTTCCTCTTACACCCCACAAGGAGGTACTCTTTTTAGTCCCCATGCTTTGTAGGGGACTTTTTACAGTGCCCGTGCTTTGCGGGTATAAGTGCCTTGGAAGTCACTTTAAGTTTCTAATTTTAAAGTATTCTCCAGATATCTTGTTTTTAAGAAAGGGTTTCTGGAGTAAGGCACTATATCAACACAATGTTCATGAGAAATGCGGGTTAGTACATGGCGTGTATGCTTATCTGGTAAATAAGCGGCCATCGTCGCCATCACGTTCATCGGTTACTTGATCTTCACGTAGACTAATGGTAAAAATTCTGCAAGGTGCTTTCCCTGAAAAACAACGAACTCTTCTCAAAATCGATGAAAAATTTCGTAGCAATTATTTTTGTCCTGAGCTGTGGGCTGGTCGTCCTATTGGCCATATTGGCCACAATCGATTTGGAGCCATATCTCGTCTCTCACCAAGGAAAAAACAACAAACAAACGATCATAGTCAACGAAAGCATTGAGACTGAACCAGACTCCGCTATTTCACCCTCAGAACAATCCGTTCAGCAATCGGTTCCTGCAGAAGCATTACCCGAGAAAACATTCGAAAACAATACAACTCCCTTAAATGACAATAAAGGTGAACAGGAACATCTCGTTGACCTTCCAGCGGCAAAAGGCGAAAAAGCCCCACGAAACGATGCAGAAGACCAGATAGACATTTCATCATCTCTGCTTGAGATGGAGATCACCATTTTACCTGTGGGTGAGTATCCTTACTCTATTCTCCTGGAAACATTTACCGACCGGGAAATTGCCCAAATGGCAATACCATTATATCAAAAACGAGGTGTTTCTGCTCACTGGGTAAAGGTGGATCTGGATGAAAAAGGTATATATTATCGTTTGTTCACCGGAGTATTTGCTACAATTCCTGAGGCACAGCAATATCTGGATAAAAAACAACTGATCGACAAGCCAATTAAACCTACCATTTACTCAGCACGTATCGGTGTTTATCAAGACAATGATCAGCTTAGAAGCGCGTATACCAAAATCAGCGATACAGGTGTAATCCCTTATATTCTCGGCACTAAAGAAGGTACTTACCATCTTTATGTCGGTTCGTTTTATACTTTTATCGGAGCAGCCGATCAATGCCGTTATCTAAATGATGCAGGGTTGAACTGTGAGCCGGTAAAGCGATCGACCATTGCACCTCTATAATTCCATCTATTTCTTGAATAACACACTCTGCACCCTGTTTTTCCAGCACAACAGGGTGCAATAGTTTATAGCCTACTTCTCTCGTTCATAAGGCCAGGCAACTATTCCACCCTCCATTACTTTTACGTTTGTCCAGCCATTGTCTTCGAGAATCAGCGCCGTCTCATATCCCCGCATGCTTATCTTACAAAAGCAGATTATCTCCGCATCCTTGTCTGCCGGCAGCTCATCAAGCCTACCACGCAGTGCACCAACAGGAATATACTTTTCTCCTATTCCCAATCGAAGAACCTCATACTCGTCTGGTCCCCGGCCATCTAGCAAAAATGGCTGCGCGTCACTGTTTTTCGTTTTTTGGTATACTTCCTCAGCTAAAATTGTTTTCAATCTGGCTTTGAGTTTATTCTCGACAATATGGGCCGAGGCAATGAAATGATCGATTGCCAGTGAATATGGCGGGGCATAGGGCAGATCGGCGCAAACCAAACGATCCAGTGTCATCTCTCCCTGAATAGCCATTGCCGCAGTTGCCAGCTGTCTGCTAACGTCTCCGTTGCCAACACACTGGTATCCGAGGATTCGTTTTGAGCTTTTATCGACCATAATTTTCGAAACAAGCAGGCCCGCCCCCATAAAACCAGGTTTATCCGGACTCGCATTGATAACCGTTTCCACATTGTCTATAGCATTTTCTCTGGCGCTCTTTTCAGTAAGGCCAGTTGATCCTGCGGCGAAATCAAATGCTTTGCAAATAGCGGTATGGACCGTACCGGGGAAAACAATGCTGTTGCCGCACATTGCATTCTCCCCTGCGACTCTGCCCTGAAGATTTGCCAGGTCCCCCATTGGCGCAAGTACATTTTTGCCGGTGATCAGGTGTTTTATTTCGACACAGTCGCCTGCAGCATAAATATCCGGGTCGGAGGTCACCATATGTTCATCAACCAGAATACCGCCCAGCTCTCCGATTTTTAATCCCGCTTCACGGGCAAGTTGTACATTGGGACGAACTCCCGTTGCCGCAACGGCTGTCTCACAGTATATAATGGTGTCATCCTGCAACTTCACGCCAACCAGCTTACCTGCCTCTCCGAGAAAAGCCTTGATTCCTGTACCGGTAATTACCTCAACTCCTTTGGCCTTGATATGATTGGCGGTGAGTTTAGCCAACTGTGGATCGAGAAAGGTGAGGATGTCCGAAGCCATTTCTACCAAAGTCACCGAAATTCCTGATTCTTTCAGCGCCTCACAGGCTTCTACCCCAATTAAACCGCCGCCCATCACAACTGCCCTGGTTATTTTTTTCTCATCACGGACTTTTCGTAAATAGTCGGTATCGGCCATGGACAGAAGAGTGGTTACACCATCCAGGTCAATCCCCGGAATAGGCGGTAGCGCAGCACCTGCACCGGTGCAGAGGATCAATTTATCATAGTCGATTGTGTTTTGTTTTCCTGTCTTCAGCTCCTTATAGGTTACGGTTTTCTTTTTACGGTCAATCGCAATGGCTTCTGTCTCGGTGAGTGCCTTGATATTTTTAGTCTTCAGGAAAAACATTGGATCCCGCACAACCCCGGTCGGTGTTGCCAGCAGCATGTTACGGTCATTAAAAACGCCGCCGACATAATAAGGATAACCGCAAGAGGCCATCGACAGATCCGGTTCTCTTTGAATAAGGGTTATTTCCGCTTTTTGATCCAGTCTTCTTGCTTTTGCCGCAGCTTTTGCTCCCGCAGCAGAACCACCCACTACAACCAATTTTTTCGCATCCATAGTTTCTCCTTTGCAGCTATCGGCTACCACAATGTGTTATTATGTTCATATGTCCAATACTGCCGTTATAGTCTCTCTCTTTAGCACTTATGTCAAACACAAAATTGATTGGGACAGAGAAAACAGACCATTACCGCTGGGTGAAGAAAATCAGTTGCAGCCGAAAATTCTTTACGATAGGATACGTTCCGCAACATATTTTTTCTAACACCCCACAAGGGGTACTCTTTTTAGTCCCCGTGCTGTGCGGGGATAAGTGCCTTGGAGGTTACTTTAACATTCTAATGTTATAGTAACCTCCAGATTTCTTGTTTTTATCCCCTTTAAAGCATGGGGACTGAACTGAGTGACAGATTTTCTGGAGTAAGGCACTAAAAGCCCGTTCTGTAATCCTAACCTCGGCAATCAGGAACGCCGAAAATACGTACCTGTATTCATAGTAGATATTCTTGATGATCTGGCTGTGATTGGGTTTTCATTGGTGAAATGTAATGAGTAATACAAAGCTTCGTGTAGAAAAAATCGGCGGAACAACTATGTCTCGTTTCGGAGAAGTTCTGTCTAACGTTATCCTGAGAAACCCAAATGACATCTATAATAGAATTTTTGTGGTTTCTGCCTATTCAGGAATTACCAACGAACTTCTTGAACATAAAAAGACCAGCCAGTCAGGCATTTACCAGACTTTTGCTGAAAGTAAAGATTATGAGCCGGCTATGATAGAACTGAAAGACCGGCTTTGTGAACTCAACCGCAATTTTGAGAATATCGGTCTCGATGTTAAAGCTGCCGACAAATTTATCTGCGAGCGTGTCGTCTTTGCCGTCAATATCCTCAACAGTATGGATAATGTTCTTTCCTCGGGATACGTCAATCGCACCGAAGTCCTGCTGGCCGCACGGGAACTTCTTTCATCGATAGGTGAGATGCACAGTGCCTTTAACAGTACAAATATTCTGCAAAACCTTGGCTACGATGCTACTTTTGTCGACCTGAGCGGCTGGCAGGACAGGCGGGAATATACCATTGATCAACGAATCAAGGAGAAGTTCAAGGATCTTGATCCTTCCAAAACCATCTGTGTCGCCACCGGATATACCAAAGGCACGGAAGGGATCATGCGAGAGTTCGACCGCGGATATTCAGAGGTTACTTTTTCCAAGATTGCCGTGCTGCTCAACGCAGTCGAGGCCGTGATTCATAAAGAATACCATCTTTGTTCCGGAGACCCGATAATCATCGGGGAGGACAAAGTGCACCCGATCTGTAATACTAATTTTGACGTAGCAGATCAGCTCGCCGATGTCGGCATGGAGGCGATTCACCCAAAGGCTTCGAAACCATTGGAGATAGCCGGTATTGCCATTAGAATCATGAACGCTTTCGATCCCAGCCATAGTGGAACTTTGATAACGAAGGATTACATCTGTCCTCTTTCAAAAACCGAAGTTATAACAGGCTCCAATGCAGTGACATGCATTGAAATTCACGATACCCGAATGGTCGGTGAAGTCGGCTTTGACATGCAGATAATGCAAATCCTGTTAGACCATAACATCAGCTATATCAACAAAGCAACCAACGCCAATACCATTGATGTCATTGTTTACGAAAAGGATCTCACATCTGGTTTAATCAAAGATATGGAAAATCGTTTCGAGAGCGTCTCCACCCATAAAGTAGCGATTGTCTGTGCCATAGGCTCAAATATCGCCAAACCTGGAATTCTTGCCAAAGCCACTAAGGCACTGGCAGAATCGGCCATAAATATCCTGACTGTTTCTCAGACTTCAAGACAGACCAACATGCAATTCACGCTGCATCGTGAACATTTCGTCCAGGCACAACGAGCCCTGCACCAAGCCCTTTGTGAGGTAGATGAATAATGGCGTCGTAAAAACTCTTCATCTGCGTCGTTGCCACAAAAACCCTATCATTACGACGTACTCTAGTACGACGAAATAATAGGAATTTTGCGCACCTCGCATATGAAGGTTTTACTTATCCATCAGATAATTTAGTGCCTTACTCCTGAAAACCTGACAGAAAAAACAAGAAATCTGGAGAGTGTTTTGAAATTAGGAACTTAAAATGACCACCAAGGCACTTATACCCCCTTGTGGGGTGTTAGGTGGTTACGAGTTTGTTGTGAATAAAAAAGAACACTATTACCGGTAAAAGCGAAAATTATAAAACATTCACCCTTACATCCTCCGAGAGAGCTTCAATTTCTCCGGCGATAACCTCACTTATGGCTGCTTCGGGTACGGCCAATGTCAAATGAGCTGAAAAGACGGTATCATTGATACCGTCCATTACAAACCGTTTACACACCATATTCTGTACGCCAATATCAAGGTTTGCCAGGATATTGCTCAAATCTCCCGTCAAGCCGGGTCGGTCGATGCAATCTACAACCAGGTTTATAATTTTAGTCATTTCATGATTAACAGTTTGTGCAGGAGCGTAGACAAAAGAAAGACTTGGATACTTCTGCTCGAGAGTCGACTTCAAATTCATCTCAAGCTCTTTTTCGACAACCACACTCATTATGGCCGCAAATTGACCATCGAGCTTAATAACCTTGCTGGTCAGCCATCCCCCGCCATTACTACGGGTGGTTTGTGCCAATGATTTGATTATTCCGGGGATATCCGATCCGTAAACAGTAGTAACAAAATTGGTCCTCATACCTGTTCTTTCCCTGTATGGCAAAACGATATCAGTTTGATCACTCTTGTCTCCTGTACTTAAAAAACCAAGTCCTTTTCAAGAACCCGTCCAGAAAAATAAAGAAATTGAGAAAAGGTTTTTCATGTACGGCATACTACTTACCACATTTTTTAATACAACTCTACCGTCGATTTTTTTAAGCAAACTGCATTACCTGGAGGTACAACAAAAATACCGCTAAACACTGGATGTGAGTAGCGGTATTTAACGTCCTTCTATTGATATTGTAGCAACTTTTTAAACTGCAGGAGCCTCATTAGTAAGCGCTTCCGGCCAACGCCGCTCAGTGATTTCATCTGTCGAATAGTCTGGAAGAAGAATTGGAGCAACTCCTGGATTCTCAATGCCCGCTTCTTCGAGCTCTTTTTCAAACTTAACAACATGATCAAGACTTAAGCCCTTGATCTCAACTCCGCCTTGAACATACGCTGCTGCATTCTTACCGGCACGCCGACCAAAAGTAATAATGTCCTGCAGACTGTTACCCATCAACCTGTTCTCGCCATGTACCCCGCCTATAGCCTCACCGGCTGCATAGAGTCCGGGAACATTCGTTTCGGTCTCACCGTTAACATTCACACCACCGTTCTGATAATGCAGGGTCGGATAGACGAGCATCGGTTCCTTGCTGATATCTATTCCATGCCGCTCAAACTGAATGAACTTAGCAGGGAGTTCCTTTTTGACACTACCGGGACCATGCAGCTCTTCGATCATCGGCGAGTCAAGCCACAAACCTACTCTTCCCGTAGGAGTGATTATTCCTTTGCCTTTTTCCATTGCTTCGCAAATTAGCTCAGCCGATTCAACGTCACGCGGTTCAAGCGGGAAACAGAATTGCTCGCCATCTATATTCAGTACATGAGCGCCGAGACCACGAACTTTCTCCGTAATTAATAATCCTACATTCTGCTCGGGATAAGCAACACCGGTAGGATGATATTGAGTGGAATGCAGTGATTTGTTACCAACTCCTGCACGATAAGCCATAACCACGCCGTCCATGGTGGCGCCATAATGGTTAGTGGTTGCAAAACCTTTAATATGCAGACGGCCAAAACCACCGGTCCCAATAATTACTGCTTTTGCTTTGACGATGGAAAATTCCTTTGTCTCCATGTTGTACAGAATGGCACCGGCACATTTTCCATCATCGTCGAGAAGCAGTTCCACTGCCGGGCTGAACTCAAGGACGGTAATCTGATCGGCCCTGTTTCGTACTTCGTCCCGGACCACACGCATGATTTCCGCGCCGGTCATGTCCCCTGAAGATTGAAGTCTCTTCCGGGAAGAGCCACCGCAATGGCGGACAACTGTGCGGCCATCCTCATATTTATTGAAAAGCATTCCTAATTTTTCCAACCAGGCTATGGACAAAGGTGCATCTTTTGCAAGAGCCGCCACCAGATCACGCTGATTGGAAAAATGCCCGCCACCGATAGTATCCATGAAATGATAGTAAGGGGAATCGCATTCGTGAGTCGCTGCCTGAATTCCACCTTCAGCCATGATGGTGTTGGAATCGCCATGACGAAGCTTGGTGGCAATAATCACCTTACAGCCGCCATCTGCAGCCATGATAGCCGCAGAAGTTCCAGCTCCTCCGCCACCGATGACCAGAACATCCGTCTCATGATCAATTTTGCTCAAATCCACTTTATCCGGGCGAACCATAGATCTGGATTCCAGCAGCCGGGCAACACCTTCCTGATAGGAATCGCCTTTATTGGGACCGACTGCAACTGTTCGTTTACCGGTCGTTTGATAATCCGGATGAAATTTTGACAGGACATCAGCTCGCTCAGCCATGGAAAGCGCAGGGTAATTTTCATTCCGTCGAGCCATGGCGACCCTTGCCGGCCGGGTCGCTTCAACTTTTTTAATCAGTTCCTTCATTTCGGGTGTGTAAGCCATTGTATTCTCCTTAATCCAAGCCCCTGTAAACGGGATAAGTGCCTTGAAGGTCACTCTAAGATTCTAATTCTAAAGCATTCTCCAGATTTCTTGTTTTTTCTGACATGTCTCTGGAGTAAGGCACTAAAGAGGATCGATCGGTGTTTGATTATAAATAACGAGTCTCTTTAGGCTGCCATGATCCTATTTCAGCAAAATCAGGCTCACGCTCCCGCTCCACATATTTCTTTTCGAGGTCCTCTTTACTCATTGCCGCCAATTCATCCAGCATTCCATCATATTTACCGCTTTCGATGGCCTCGACTCGCATCTTCAGGTGCTCCGCCATTGGCAGGATGTATCTTCCATAGACACGGCGAGCCAGCTGCGCTGCATGGTACTGGGGTATTTCACCCATGCAGCGGCTGGCACATAAACCACATTGAATACAGTCAAAAGACAATTTTGCCGCTTTTTCAATATTGCCCTGTTTTAAAGCTGAAATATATCCGAGAACGTCAACGTCCATTGGACAGGCCTTAGTGCACTGGTTACAGGCAACGCATCGGAACAACTCAGGGTAAAGGGCATGAATTGCCTCCGGCAGTCCGCCTATCTCTTCAATATTAAAGTTTGCTCTGTTGGCTGGAAAAAAAGGAATCTGAGCCAGATACATATCTGCTTCCACAACAGTCTGGCAGGCAAGACCGAAGTGCAGTTTGTAATCCCCGGCCATTCTATAAACCGTAGGACAGGCACCACAGATACCGCCACGACAACCGGCACCACGCAGGAATTTGAAACCTGCAAATTCCATTGCCTTCATAATCGTCAGTGTCTCGGGAACTTCATACATTTTACCCATGATATAGACTGGGATGGTTTTTGCACCCTCAGGCAGAATAGCCCTATCCCCTGTTGCTACTCTAGGAGTGTTCTTGCTTGACTTCTGTTCTGTTTCACACATGGTTCATATCTCCATTAATGCGCGATAATTACGCTACCTATTTTCATCCGGACCATTAGTGCCTTACTCCAGAAACTTTATACAAAACAAGGAATCTGAAGGTTACTTTAAAATTAGAATGTTAAAGTAACCACCCAGGCACTTATACCCGCAAAGCACGGGCACTGTAAAAAGTCCCCTCCAAAGCACGAGGACTAAGAAGAGTACCCCTAGTGGGGTGTAAGCTCTTCTGTTAGCTCATCTTTTTTATGCAGCGGCCAGGCAATTTTTACTTTTTAACAACTCGGCACTGATCGGGTCATTGAGTTCAAAATGACAATTCTCGACATCAAGTCCTAAAGCCACAGCCAGGAGTTGTGTGAAGTAATATGTAGGAACATTTGCTGCTATATTACCCTTCTCAAGCATCTGTTTTTGTTGCTTACCAAGGTTATATTCACAGAGCGGACAACTTGTCGCGAGGGCCTCGATTCCCGCATTTGATGCCAAATTGAGAATTGCCGCACCGGCACTGTTTTCTCCTGCGGGAACACCAAGCACCTGATAAGAACCACAGCATTTATCGGCAGCATTAAACTCCATGACGGTGGCACCAATGGCTTCCAATAGTCCGGTCATAAGAGTATAACTGCCGAATGGCTCGATGCCGATTTCCGCCGGACGCTGGAGGGTACAGCCATAATAAGGCGCCACTTTTAAATCCGTCAGGGGGACTTTGACCTGGCTCTTGATTTTTTCCCAGCCGACCTGCTCCTGCAGATAGGTCAGATAATGAACCACTTCGACTTCTCCCGCGTAGTCGATTTCCTCATCCATAAAACGATTAATGGTATCTCTTTTCACCTCATCGTTTTTCATTATTTGATTGGACCGCGCCAAAGTGTTGTAGCACATTGAACAAAGCGTAACTAATTTGTCAGCTCCCTGTTCTTTTGCCCGAACAAGATTGCGCACCGGTCCCACATGATGTATCAGATCATCGGCGGTTAAAGAATGTACTGCACCGCAGCAATTCCACCTTTCGATCTCCTCCACCTCGACACCTAAAGCCTCCAGGGAAGCAACCGCAGCCCTGTCCAAATTCTTGGCTTTGGTTTTCAAAGTACAGCCTGGATAGTAACTGATCTTCATCGCTCTCCTTAACTCGTGAATTTTCTGAATCCGGCAACCAAGGCAATCTGCGGCATTTCTGCAATAATTTCCGCAGAAATCTCAGAAGGCTCTACATAGTTCTTACTTTTACGGAGGACCTGTTGTCTGAGAGCCTCCATAACTTTTGCTATGTCAATGCCTCTGGGGCATTTAACAGAACAGGCATGACATGATGCACATTTCCAATACGTATTGATATTCTGCAGTTTTTCCATGAGCCCGAAGTGAGCCAGGTGCATCACCTTGCGGGGAGTGAATTCCATTTCCTGGACCATCGGGCACATACCTGTGCATGTGGCGCACTGCATACATTTTTTTATACTTTCGCCACTGAGTTCCTTAAGTTTCTCAATCGATTTAACCGAGAGGGTTTGGTCAGTAATCGTTAATGTCATATTCATTCTCTTGGTAGATACAATAAGTTATCCCGGCCGCTCATATTATCGGCAGAGAATTCAAGCCCAATCGCCATTTCTGCTGGAAAAAACCAGACAACTACCTTGCAATAAAAAAAGTGAATCACTTTCAGATCCTGGTCATTGAGCTGAGATTGATCCAAAGTACAATCTGATCGCTACCTTTCCGTTTCTATATTTAACAGATTGGATATTTTTTTCAACAACGATTATACATCATACAATCAGTGACTTAGGGCAATTTCAATGAATAGTCACTCATTTATTGTTTTTTATTGGACCTTAAAGCAACAAGCAGTTAGTTTTTTATGTTTTATTCCCAAGTTCGGAGAGCGGGTAATAAGCCGGGATCTTTTCATTACTCCAGGCAGGTTCGCAGTTGCATCATTTTTATAAAAGTATATACTGTTTCCGATATAATCTTCTTATTACAAGGACATAAATATTTTTTAGTCATATGAAAAAAAAGCAGATATCATGAACCCTCCAGTCTACAAAACCTGGGACGGGACGGAACGTCGGAGGCCAAATAGTTGTCGGAGACAATCTGAGCGTCGCTCGCCTCGTGAACGGCGGTATGATAGACGGGAGGGTTCCACAAAAAACAATCGTGGTTTTTATGGGTGGATAAGGTCTCTTCTAAAAGCGAGGCTGGGAGTCGATCGACGAAAAAACATTGACCGAAGAGTCGTTGCCGACAGGCGTAGTCCAACGCCCAGGTCAATGCTTACCAAAGAGGAACTTGCTGATCTTTTAAAATAAAGCGGATCACACAGCCGCTTCTCTCCTTCTGAATCTCCTTATACCTCAATCACAATCAGTCTCAACCGTGCAAGCATTATCCTGCTGATTTCCTGCTCCAGGAAAAAAATTATAGCCGGTCGGTTCCACACTACTGGTTCCACCGTAATCAACTTCTTTTTTTTCCAGGCATGTCTCATCCAGATATTCACGGATTCGCTGTTCTCCTCTCAGAACAAACGTTTGCTGCTGTTCTTTAACAACAAGAACCGGAATCTCTTTAATCGACAGACTTTTCATAAAGTTGACATTAACTTCAGCATTATATTCTGCGGAAAATGTGGCACCTGGAAAATCAAAATTGTCAATTCGTTCAATCGGATTAAAACGCACGATACAACTATTGCCTTCTTTCAAGGCTTCAATAACTTTCTCACAATAGACACATGTTGAAGAAAAAAAGAGATATAGTTCTGCTCCTTTTGTCTCTCCGGCTACCATGGCCATACTTCCTTCATCCAAAGACATCCCCGAGCTTGCGGTGCGAAACTGAAGGCTGAAACAGGCAGCTGTTACTGCAGAGTAGAGAACTATTCCGCGGAAAATCTGACGTGGTCCTGAAAGTACATTTAACAAAACGATGAAAGACAAAATAACCAAACAATACGAACAAAAAACAGTGGCAATAGCGTATTGAAAAAATACAAGAACTGCTTCAGCACAAAGTCCTGCCAGCAATAACAATCTGGCGAATTTATGCCAATGCACCGAACCGTCCCGGCCCCACAGAAAGCACCAGAAAAGAACTTGAAAAAAAACAAATCCCGCCAAATTAAAATAGAGCGGAGAAATTGTCGTCAGGCTGTCAACAATCTCACAGCCACTACTGAAACAGATGGTCTCTTTATTGATGTAAATTAAAAAAGCCTGCAGTGCAGTTAAAATGCTTCCCAGAAATGCTATAGCTGCTCGTATCATGAGGATATTTTCTATAAATTTATTGACATGTTATTGACTATTTTCAGTTTGATATCGATATTATGTATTACAGAAACTGCACTATCACGGCATCTTTATAAGGCATACTTAACATAAGTAAAATTTTCATAAAACTGCAATGATGAATGACATATATAAACAAAATCTTGACCGGAGAATTTTCTTGATCAGCCCATTAAACATAGAATCCCGGAAATAACTGTACTAATCATTTGCAATACCCTATGGAGTTGGCATGAAAGAGATCATTCAATGGCTTCGCGCAATCGAACATCAGGCAAGTGAAGTTTATCTACAAGCTGCATCGCACTATGCCGATGACCTAGTTTTAAAAGATTTTTTGGAACGAACTGCAGAAGATGAATCATGGCATTACCATGTCATGGGGAGTGCGGCGGAATACCTTGCTTCAACGCCTGATCTTATTCCGGCGATTACCATCGATAAACAAACCAGTGAAAAGATTCAAAATTATTTTACGGAAATTAGAGTCGGACTTGAACAAAAGAATCTTGAGCGAATCGAACTCATCGAAAAAATCGTCGAAGTAGAACTTTCGGAATGGAATGATATTTTCTTATATGTTGTCAATTCACTAAAGGATAAAGCACATGAGTTCAAGTATCCGGCGACAAGAATTCAAGCACACATAAAAGAAATCGAATACTTTCTTGAAACGGTGGAAAATAATCCGGCTGTATTGAAAAAAATATACCAGCTGCCACCTGTTTGGGTTGAAAATATTTTAATCGTTGACGATGAACCTATGATTGCAGATCTGCTCAAAGCTCTTCTTAACCGTGCGGGAAACATTGATATTGCCTACAACGGGAAAGAAGCACTTGATTTAATAGAGAAAAATTACTACAAACTCATAATAACCGATATCGATATGCCGGTTATGGACGGGATAACTTTGTACCAGGAAACCATTGCAAGATTTCCTCAGACGATCAATAAATTTCTGTTCATTACCGGTAATCTCTCGCCGGAAAGGCAAACTTTTTTCGACAAAAAGGGACTGAAGTGTTTAGCGAAACCTATGCAAATCAATATCCTGAGAGAAGAAGCAAAAAAAATAATTCTTTCTCAACAACACCTGCAAGGTATGTTGAATGAAAATTAGTTGGAGAGAACAGAGTTTTGAAGAATTATCGACCACAGAACTCTATGCAATCCTTCATTTACGGCAACAGGTATTCATTGTTGAGCAGCAATGCATCTATCAGGATTGTGATGGCCGGGACAAAAAAGCACATCACTTGACTGGATGGTACGAAGCGGGGGATCAGTTGGAGCCAATTGCTTATCTGCGTATAGTATATCCAGAAATAACGAGCAATTCTATATCGATTGGCAGAGTTCTCACCCATCCTAATTTTAGGAGAAGAGGAATTGGCAGAAAAATTATGGCTCAATGCCTGCTCAATATCGAAAAACGTTATCCTGAATCAGCTATTTTTATTTCCGCTCAACAATATCTTATCGGTTTTTATGAAAGTTTCAATTTCCATATATCTTCAGAAGGATATCAGGAAGATGGTATTCCCCACATAAGAATGACCCGCCAACCCAGTAAATAGGGAAACGTTCACCAGTGCGCATGAAGGGCGCGCTGGTAAACGTTTAATTGAACCCAACAGTCTCACAAGCTGTGATACATTTTAAGTGCGATCAGCTAAGTTTTCCCAGAACTATTGCCTTGAATTTTTTGGCCTGATCTGAGGAAGGTATTTCTGCTGCCAGAGCATCAACAGCAGCCTGAAGGTTTGCCGCAGCATCCAGATGATCTTCACAGATTATTCCTGCCATTGGACCTATAAATTCAGCCAGACAAGATTCAAGAATGGTTTTTTGTTCCTGACTGAGACCAGAGCCGGTCGGCAGAGGCTCCTCAATGTCCTTGTCTTGATCGGAAAGTTTATGTCCGTCGATCAAAGACTGGAGAATAGCATCAGTAGGCGGCAGGGGAGTTCTTCGAGAAACGGCTCCTTCCTGAAATCTAAACCGACCGGCACGAATAGTCGACATCAATTCCAATGCCTCTTTCCCTCTTTTGTTAAAGAAATAGACAAAAACTATTTCCCCTTTATCAAGGATCAACTGCGCACTGCGATTTGCCTTGGTGGCAACGAACAGTGTTCCGGTAACTGCCTGTATACACAGTTTCCTTAGTTCAGCCACGATTTCCGGAAAAGGAATATATTCCTGAGTCATAGTAGTCTACCTCTTTCGTAATCTGTCAAAAGCCATCTGAAGACTGACACCCATTCTCTCTATTGCCCTTGCAAGAGCACCAATTTCATCGTTGCGCTCAGTTTCACGTATCTCTGCTTTTAAATTACCTCGACTTATCTCATCGGCTATAACCGTCAAGTTCCGGATAGGCGTACTGAGCCGCTGAGCCAGGAGGTATGCGACGGTGATAACTGTTAATAAGGTTGCAATTAGCAGAATAATAGCATTCCTTTGGGCTTCGTTGGCAGCGGCATAGGCCTCCTGATAATCCTGCTGAACGATAAGCGTCCATCCCTGCTGAGTCTTTTTGGAATAGCCGACGAATTTCTTCCCGTTTTCCTCGAACACAAAAGAATTACGATCAAAGATATTCCGCTGGCGAAGGATTGGATGAGAGCTCAAGTCCTGCAGTTCTGATGAGATATCACCATCTCCATGGGCAATAAGTCGATTGTTTTCATCGAGCAGTATGGCGAAACCGGTATTTCCGATCCTGGATTTAGTTATAGTATTCGACAAATCTTCAAGGGACATAGCAATGGCTATTGTGCCAAGGATCTTGGACTCATCTCCGGTTATTGGTTTCGCCAAAATAAAAGCCGGCTTGCCTGAGGTCTTGCCCATAAGCACCTGCTGGCCAATTGGTTTTCCACTCAACACCTGCTGAAAATACTGTCGGTCACCATAGAAAGTCTGGGGGTTCCCATCACTTCTTCCCAAATTTTGACCATTTGGAAGAATGGTAAACGCGAGATAGACCCATTCGTAAGAATCCGCCATCGTTTTTAATACCGGATCCTGAATTCTACTTTCCATGCTCAGTATATCCGGCGTCTCGGCATTTTGTTCCAAGACCTTGAGATTCATGGCGGTCCAATCATCAACACTACGGGTCAGGCTCGTTGTACTATTCATCAGATTCTGAAGAATATTGGTGGTCCAGTCATATTTCGATTTATAAATACTGATATACCAGAGACCGCCTATGGGAATAAGGGCAATAACACACATAGTTGCCAAGATCTGATATAAGATTTTAAAACCTGCTCCATCCCGCTCTGCTGCCATTCCTTCCGCCATTCTTTTTCTCCTCCTTGGAAAACATTCAAAATCCAAACAACGAAGAACTTCGTAAAAACTCATGAGCCAAAGTGACAAGTAAGAATTCGTTCTAATGTAACGAGGCGAACGAATATTAAGAGACAATCTTCACTAAAAATCATGAGAGCCGAAATCCATATGTAGAATGTATTCTCGCAAAAAATAATTGAAATTACCAAGAGAAATTGTCAAAAAGACAAAAATACGCTACCCTACGTGACTACAACGCGTAAATTTGAATCTTTATCCTCAGTTCTCTCTACGTTTTAGTGCCAGGGAAATGAAAAGAGCGACAATGTTTGATAGGATAATAAATGACTAAGATATTCACTTTCAATGAGTCTGTTTCCCGAAGACATGTCATAAACTCTATCAAAAACATGAATATTAAAATATTTTTTATTTTTCTCTCTGCTCTTGGTCTATTGTTAGTTTCCGATGCCTATGGACAGAATTCAGAACAAAAAGAGGCCACTGACCAACTGAGCCTTTATTTCTATGTTGACAACTCCCCGGTTCATTTCATTGTGGTTGAGAAAAGCAAACAGCAATTGATGGTCTTTGAGCAGGGGCCTTCCCTCAAACTTCTCAAAACCTTTGTCTGTGCGACAGGCGAGAACCCAGGCAAGAAGAACATCAGAGGCGACTTAAAAACACCTGAAGGGATCTACTTTATAACTCAAATTTATGAAGACAAAGAGGTCACCGTTTTCGGCAGTCGCGCCTACCATCTCGATTATCCTAATGTTTTCGATAAAACAGCCGGATTACGTGGCGATGGCATTTTTATCCACGGAACAAACAAAGAACTGACGCCTTACAGCACCAATGGCTGCATTACTCTTGCCAACGAAGATCTTGATGAATTGGCAGCTTATTTGTCGATAGATGCTGTCCCCATTATCGTTTTGGAGAATTTATATGAACCACTCCTTGAGAGGGATATGAAAATCAACAAAAATGATTCTGGTTTCAAAAAATTACTGCATGAACAATTGTCTTTTAATCCTGAGACTTTTTCCACCGAAAACATAGAAGTTTTCTCTTTTCTTAAGTTCGGATCACAGGCCATTGCCTCAATCAATTATCGCGTTTACGAAGGACGCTCAATTGAATACCGTTATCGCAAAAAAATCTATCTTGTACCTGCTGTAACAAAAGACTGGCGTACTCTCTATTCGGTCAAAAGCCAACTTGTCATACCAAGTATTCTGGCAATTCCGAAAAAACATCATTTATTAGAGAAAGCTGCTCCACCTGAAAATATAGCTGGTAAGTTGGATACCGGCACGGAACCGGTAACATACGTGCACAGAGAGAAAAAATCCTGGATAGACAAAAAATTTGATATCTCGCGGCACACTGTGCAAGACCAAAGCGGGAAATATAATTTTCCAAAGTCACCACAAAAAACCAGAACCTCTTTAACGACCATCAGCTTCTCCGACAGCCCTATTTTGACGAAAATCCCGCTCCCCATGTAATTATTTAATTTTCACAAGATATTCTATCCCTAAAAATTTTATATCTACACAATGTGCACCATTATATCTCATATCTGATTAACTATTAATCCTCAAGGGAGCTACTAACATGATTACTTACCTATACTGGACAGCCGTTATCATTTTTGCTGCCTTAATTTTTGCAGTTTTTCTAAAAAATCATAAGGTGAAGATCGGCAGCATACTTGCGGCGATCATTCTTTTCTCCGGCTGGATTGCTTACTACTTCAGCCTTCAGCAGGTATTTGTCAAACATTACGGAGGCGTCATGACATTACAGGTTCCCCAGGGTCAATATCACATTGGAGCCACCTGGAAAGACGATAATTTATGGATTGAAAACTATGATCCTGAAACAAACACCTGTATTTTTAATGAATATTCAAAAGGTAATTTACTTCAGGGGAAAGTAACCATCAAAAACTGTAAACCCCTGCCGAAATTTTAATGCAGGGTTTATTTTGCTTCACTTCTCGAATCGAAGTCTCGCTATGCTTGGTTATCTCCCGGCAACCTCGACTGATGAGAAATCCGGGCTGATGATTGTCGTTGACAGCAAGAATCATTCTTATTATTCTCCCTGAATACTGAAGATTGATGAAGAAGGACGACGCCATCGAATACTATTTATCCAGAAAAGGAGAACACAATGCAGAAATGGGAATGCCCTTGTGGTTATATTTATGACCCTGAAGAAGGTGATTACGAGAATGGTGTTGATCCCGGAACTTCTTGGGAAAATGTTCCCTCGGACTGGGTCTGTCCTAAGTGTGGAGCCGCTAAAGAAGATTTTTGGAAAGCCGATTAAAGGCATTGATTACGGCTGCTCAGTTTCAACTTGAGGGGCCACTTGATGCCAGTTTTCAATACTGTGGCTCCTATGTTTTGCTGATGATATAGAAATAGAAAAACAATTAATTATACGCCCATCTTTCCTTATATTTCATTGTTTGCAGCCACTCCTGTCTATTTATTGCCGCAGTTTCGCGCAAATTTTGCGCGTCTCCTCTAAGTCTGGTGTGTAATATTTGGACTTTGTCTTGTCTTTAACGTTGCCGTTATGTCCTAACTCGTCCTAAAACCTCAACTATTACTTCAGGTATATATTTTGCAATACAGTAATTGAAAAACAAGTTCCGAGCACGAATTTCTACGGAGGAATCGATGAATCAACTTACTGTACAAAAAACACCGGAAGCGCCTTATCTTTCAGAACAAAGAAAAAATCAACGTCACGAAATTATAAACCTTCTGGCAGTTACCGAGAAAGGAACCGGACAGGTACTGGACATCAACGGTGGCGGCTTATCTTTCGGGTGCCTATATTCTCATGATTTTCCTAAAGAATTCCTTATAGACATCCTTGATGCTAAAGGCACTCACATCAAAAAAATGAAAGTCCGTAAAATGAGGGAAACAACCAATTTTTTTCAGGACCCTCTATCAACTTTTGAATTAGTTATCGGTGTCGAATTTTTCGAACTTACCTGCTCCCAAGTGGATGAACTTGCTTACTTACTTGAGAACAATATTGAATTGATAAATTATCCTCACCTGCATCTGATTTAGATGAGGTTTCACCAGACGAGGTTACTCGTAACCACGAAAAGCCGGGAAATCGCTTTAAGCGATCTCCCGGCTTTTTCAACGATTTCTATTCATCTTCTCATTCGCTGAAATCAACGATCCGACTAATAGAACTCCGCGCTACACCTTATTTCTACGCTACACTTATCTCGATTGTTCTTGGTTTAGCTGCTTCTGCTTTTGGTAAATGAAGCTTTAGCACCCCTTCTTTTAGTTCTGCATTCACCTTAGCAACGTCAATCGATTGAGGAACTGAGAAAACTCTCCGATACTCAACATCACCGAATTCCTGCCAACTTCCTGAACCCTTTGTTTGCAATTTGCGAGTTGCGGAGATTTCCAATCTGCCATTATCGACATTTACCGTGATATTATCCTTGGCCACACCCGGCATATCAGCATGAAGTAGTATTTCATCTTCATTTTCATAGATATCTACCATCGGCGCAACTCTGGGTAATTCCTGCCGCCTTTCCAGAATATTTTCATTTCTTTCTGTAAGCTCAGTATTCTCATTCATAGTTCTACCTCCAATTTTTGTCACAGTCCAAAAGTACCTTAAATCGATGTTAAACTGATTAACTGATGATTATTTGTTTAGGTTTGGCAGCCTCTGCTTTTGGCAGCTCAAGTGTCAACAGACCATCTTTTAATACAGCTTCAATTTTATCGGCATCAACATCCGTCGGCAGGGTAAAACTACGTGTGAATGAAGTGATATCCCGTTCAACACGATGGGGTTTATAGCCCTTGGGAGCATCGGAATTTCGCGTACCACTCAACTCCAGGTAGTTGCCTTGAATTCTTATTTTAAGGTCTTCTTTGGATAATCCGGGAACTTCAGCAATCACCTGAATCTTGTCCCCACTATCATAAATATTTGTAAGTGGTGAACCATTTAGAACTTTCCAACCATAGTTTTCTCCATAAGATCCGTCATTATCAGCGAACGTTCTGTTCAATCTGGAACGAAACAGATCCATTGCATCGAACATCCGATCAATATCATTTATTCTCGTCCACATAGCCGCTCCTCCTTTGTCATCTCATTTGCTTTTCTCGACGTTCTCATCGAAACGCCGGTTTGAATGTCAATATTTTTGATTCTACCTGATGCACATTCTAAGCTTATAAAACACTTAAAATGTCACCTCTATCATTTGCCAAAAAAGATAAATAGCAGGTATTTTATTGTCAATATCCGAAATATTATTTTTTCAATTTTTTACTCTTCATTACTTTTATTGTTTAAATTGACATAATAATGAACGTGTTGTAAGTTGTTTACCAGGGTAAACAACTAAACAATAAAAGCAATATTGGGGATGGAAGCTTTGGACAACCCGGAAATTTCATTTGATGAGTTAAAGAAAAAACAATCTGTCCGCGCAACATTTAAAATCTCTCAGGAGAGCATTGATCTTTTAGGTGTGATTGCGGGACAACTGGGAATAAAGCAAAAATCCCTGCTTGACCAGCTAATGGAAGACACCTCTCTCCTGACCAAGCTTGCGGGGGAAGCAGATCCGATTCAAGAAAACCAGGTGCCTCGTCGTCAAAAAACTTTTGTTATAAGTCGGAGTTCATTACTATCACTCAACTTAATCGCCAAAAAACAAAATATTTCCAGAGACACTCTTGTAGAAATTTCAATAAACCGGCTTTTGCCAATCATTAAGACCGAACTGAAAAAACATATTATCAGAAAAAACATCCTGAAAGAGATGAAAGGTCATTTAAAGCTAGGAGAAAATCTTTGCCAAAAAGCTCAAAAACTGCTTGGTGAAAATGATGTACTCTATGAGATGCTCGAAAAGCAGACGACCCTTGCACAAAAGAATGTCTCGCTAGTTGATTCGATTATTGAGAAAGGGATGCCAATGGAAGATTGGTAATACTGTTGAAGACGATCATTATGCAGTACGATTCATGGGAAATTTCCATAAATGATAAGCTCGTAAAAACCTGAAATTGCGGTACTCAGGAGGATTTATCATGCCTAAAAACTACTATATTATTCTGGGAATTCCTTCAAATTCAACACAAACCGATATCAAAGCTGCCTATCGCAGGCTGGCCAAGGAATTACATCCAGATCATTACGGAGAAAGCCAAACTCCATTCCAGGTTCTCCAGGAGGCTTATTCTGTACTCAGTGATCCTCAAAGCCGCAAGGCGCACGACGACTCTTTACGGGTCGGTCGAAAAAAGCCGTCTCAACATGCTGAACCCAGAAGTTGGGGATCGCGGAATCATTCCAGTCGGTATTCGAAACGATATTCCGAAGAGATAATTGAGCCTCTTGCTCCTGATGAACCTCACTCGTTCACCAGGACATCATCAGATAAATCATTCCATCATAGCGGGTCGAGGTTAGTCGTTGAGAGTATTTTTGATCATTTCTTCGGGGAGTACCAGGGATACCATCGACCGGCACCCCCGCCGTTGGAAGAACTAACTGTAGAGATCACATTATCACCTGAAGAAGCTCGAAGAGGCGGGAGGATACAATTTAACATCCCCATCCAAATGCGATGCCCTTCATGCTACGGGTACAATCACAGATATCAGCATTGCAGACGCTGCAATGGCACCGGATTTCTGTCACAGGAGAAAAACGTATCTGTCAGTTATCCTGCAGGGATAACGGAAAATCATTCAATTCCGCTTTACCTGAAACTTTCCAGTACAGAAAAAATATACCTCACAGCTCTATTCAAAATTCGCTGATTACTTGCCCTTACGGGCTCGCTTCTGGCTGGCCAGATAGAGCTTTTCGACTTTTTCTCTTGCCCAAGGCGTCTTTCGCAGAAACTTAAGGCTTGATGGAATTGACGGATTGCTGGTGAAACAGCGGATCTTTATATATTTACCTAATTTTTCCCAACCAAAATCGGCAACCAGAATATTCAGTATGTTTTCGAGGGTCAGGCCGTGCAACGGGTCTTTTGGCGGTGGAGGTTGTGCTTGGTGTTCGTTCATATCTGGATTACTGAAAAGGTTGATAATTTAGAGCATTGTAAAATATAAAACTACTGCTGTCAGACAGTATACAGGAATAGTTGGTAAAGTCATTTGGATATAATTATTTGAATTACAGAAAAAAAATATAATTGTCACCCTGCACAACCTTGATGGAAAGGATTGACGACAATTCAGAAGTTATTATCCTTTATGCGGAATCAAAATCGATTAGGCAGTGTTTGTTGCTCTTTATATAGTTTTTGCGACTGTTTCATCAAACCTTTAAAGGAGAAAGATCATGGCAGTGAAAAAAATTCTTATGCTCGTTGGTGATTATGTAGAAGATTACGAGGTGATGGTGCCTTTTCAATCACTCCTAATGTTGGGCTACCAAGTAGATGCAATATGCCCGGATAAAAAAGCCGGGGACTTTGTACGCACATCTATCCATGACTTCGAAGGCGACCAGACCTATAGCGAAAAGCGCGGGCATAATTTTACCTTGAATGCCGACTTTGCTGCCATTAAGCAAGAAGAATATGTTGGCCTGGTGATCCCGGGCGGAAGAGCACCTGAATATCTGCGGCTCAATGAAAAGGTACTGGACATCGTCAAATATTTTGCAAAAACCGAAAAACCGATAGCCGCCATCTGTCATGGCGCCCAGCTCCTTTCTGCTGCAAATGTACTGGAAGGCCGTGAATGTTCCGCGTATCCTGCATGTTCGGTTGAAGTCAATCTGGCCGGAGGTAAGTATGTAGCAGTCGAAATGGACAGCGCCCATGTGCAGGGCAATCTTGTCACAGCACCAGCCTGGCCCGCCCACCCCGCCTGGCTTGCGAAGTTTGTGAAATTACTAGGGGCACGCATTGAGTTATAAGTACATAGGATAAATCTTGAACAGGGCGTGATCCTAAAAACTGGGAGGCGCTCTTTTTTACCCATTAATCGTTAACTTAACAATAAATTACACGTCGAAAATATCGGAGAGATATGTCTGCTACACGCCTGCAAAGATTAAAAAAACACATGAACGAGAAAGATTTTTCAGCGGTAGCAGTCAATGCCGGGCCAACTCTTACTTACCTGACGGGTCTGCATTTTCACTTGATGGAGCGTCCGGTGGTTGTCATTTTCACCTTAAAAGATGATCCGATTATCATTCTCCCCGAACTTGAACAGGCCAAGCTCGACCACTTGTCATTTCCCGCAACGGTCTATACTTACGGAGAAAGCCCTTCGGACTGGTCCAGGACTTTTAACGAAGCGTTGAAAAAACTTAGCCTTTCCGAGGGAAAAATCGGGGTGGAATATAGGCAGCTTCGCCTCCTTGAATACGATTACCTTCATTCAGCCTGTCGCAATGCCAAATTCATAGACGGCTCTGAAATTTTTGCTGCACTGAGGTCAAAAAAGGAAACTGAAGAAATTGTCAGTATGCGAAAAGCAGTTAAGATCGCTGAAGCCGCACTCGAGGCGACCCTGCCAATGATAAAGATTGGTACGACTGAAAAAGATGTTGCCGGTGAACTCTTCCTGCAACTCATTCGTAACGGATCGGATACAGCCCTACCCTTTTCGCCCATCGTCTCGAGCGGGCCAAACGGTGCCAATCCCCATGCCCAACCTTCGATGCGGCAACTGACCCCCGGCGATCTGCTGGTAATAGACTGGGGGGCAAGTTTTGATGGATACGTTTCCGATATCACCCGCACATTTGCAGTGGCGGAAATTGATGCAGAGGCTGAAACAATTCATAACATAGTCCAGAGGGCAAATGCCGCCGGCAGAGCTGCCGGGAAACCGGGAATATCCTGTGCAACCGTTGATAGAGCCACTCGGGAGGTAATCGAAGAAGCTGGTTATGGACAATTCTTTACTCACCGTACCGGTCATGGAATTGGCATGGAATGCCATGAAGAGCCTTATATACGCGCGGATAACGAACAACTATTACAGGAGGGAATGGCCTATACCGTAGAACCGGGGATCTATCTTACAGGACGAAACGGGGTGCGCATTGAAGATGATGTACTGGTGACTGCGGATGGCAGCGAATCGCTCAGCACAATGAGCCGCGAGATAAGAGTCGTTGGGTAGAAGGATCGTAAACGTTCACCAGGCGTAGGGAGTCAGTTTTTAGTGCCGGCTTCCTGATTTTGCAGGTGAGCCTGGACAAATTTGATTTCGCCGTAATTGTAATCGCTGCCCAGTGCCATTTTAATTTCACTGAGTTTACTCCCCGGCATCTGTTGAAGTTTTTCTTCTATTGCCTGCTGCTTTTCGGGTGAAATCAATCGGTCGACAGCAATCTCCCCTTTTGCTATAAAATAAGCCAAATGGCTTTCTATGGTGGAAAGTACCAGATCGCGCTGTGCCGCTATTTGTGCAAGAGTTAATCCTTGGTTAAAAAGTTCAAAACTCAGCTGTTTCGTTTCTGTTTTTGGTGCTTCCGAATCCTTTGTCTTTTTGGGTTTATGCGGCGA
Organism: Desulforhopalus sp.; assembly: GCA_049645845.1. Classification (GTDB taxonomy): domain Bacteria; phylum Desulfobacterota; class Desulfobulbia; order Desulfobulbales; family Desulfocapsaceae; genus Desulforhopalus_A. Next base: position 67,303 of record JBARUR010000168.1, read on the forward strand.
TGTCTCTATCACCGTAGGAAGTATCACTTCGACGATATTGTTTTTCTCACGGTAGTGAGAGACCATCTCGACCAGTTCTTCCCCGTATTTTTCCATCAGTTTTTTACCGATGCCTTTTACTTTCATAAGAGCTTCAAGAGTATCGGGCAGATTGACGACAATCTGGATCAGAGTCTTCTGGTGCAGAATATGAAAATGGGGAACTTCGGCTTCTTTTGCCTTTTCCGCTCGCCACTCCCGCAGGGCTTCAAAAAGTTCAGGATGATCGATATCTGCTTCGGTATATGTGGCGCCAGTCTCTTTGGTCCCCTTCTGTTTCTTTTTATCCCGGTCATTTTTTGCGGCCGTTTCAATCTCGGCGGCGGAAATGGCCCGAAGATAACTGGATGAGTCAAATCCGGTCTGGCAGCTTTTTACTGCAGCCATTTTTATAGAAGTTTCTTCCTGCAGCAACTTGCAGAGATTCTTGGCTTTTTTTCGAATTTCTTTATTGTCGGTTTCTACCTGCAGCAGCCCAACATACCGGCCAATACCGGAGTCGATTTTTTCCTGAAAATAAACAGATGCCTTTTGTATTCGCTCAAGTACCGCGGGATCTTCGGACGGAAACACATTTTCCACAAAGAGTCCTTGCAGCTGCCTCCGAAAATTAGCACCAACCGTACAAATTTCAGTTACGGTCTTTCTGCGCAATTCGATGAGATCTCCAGCGCCCAGGATCTTAATCAGCTCGGGGTTCCTGTCAATAATCGTCAATAGTCGGGAAAAAAGCACCTGCAATTGCTGAAAGTCAAAACACTCCAGAAGCAGACGTTGTTGATAGCGTATCTTAGCCGCCGCAAGCCTTTCAGCTGTAGGAATATTCTCCCCGGCCTCTTTGACAAAACGCAGTACGGTGCTGTCGGTTTTCACCGCCCTCGAAGAAAGAGGCGAACTCAGGACCATACCCTCAAGCGTCCGGCAGCGGCTGAGCGCCACATACACCTGTCCATGGGCAAAAGCCGCCTGGGCATCGATGATTGCCCTGTCAAAAGTAAGCCCCTGGCTTTTATGAATGGTAATGGCCCAGGCCAGTTTTAAAGGATATTGGACGAAGGCACCGATTTTATTTTCAGTAATTTCCTGGGAATCGGGATCAAGAGAATATTCGATGTTCTCCCAAGTGGTCGGTTCAACCACTATTTCATCAGTGTCATCAGGGCACTTTATCCAGATCTTCTCGTCTGAGATACGTGTAATCTTGCCGATTTTTCCATTAAAAAAACGCTTTTCAGGTGATGAATCGTTACGAACGAACATCACCTGAGCCTGCAGCTTAACCTCAAGCGTCACAGCTGTCGGAAAGGAATGTTCCGGAAATTCACCTTCAATTTCGGCATCGAAACGGTGTATTCTCGGAGTAAGCTTCCGGAGCCTGGAAACATTGATTGCCTCGGCTCTACTGTTGTGGGTACACAGCGTTATATATCCTTCGCCGCTTTTGTGATCAGCGTCGGTGTCGGCTTCGGCAAAGCCCTCGATATAACGTTCATTCAGACTCGTCAGGGTCGCCGGGTCAAGATTATTGTCGCGAACACGGTTTAACAGCTGGATAAAGTGACTGTCTCCCTGACGATAGATGTGCTGCAGTTCAATAGAAATCAATTCCGTTTGACGCAATGAATTGCTGCTAAAAAAATAGGGCGAATCATAATATTGGTTTAACAGGCGCCAGTCGACATCTTTCACCACGGGTGACAACTGATGCAGGTCGCCAATCAACAACAGCTGTACACCGCCAAAAGGAATATTGTTGCGACGGTAGCGACGTAAAACGCTGTCGATTCCGTCCAGCAAATCGGCCCGGACCATGCTTATCTCATCGATTACCAAGAGGTCGAGGCTTTTGATGATATTTATTTTATCTTTACTGAACTTGTGCCGGGAAGTCGTTTCACTGCCCGGCACAAAAGGACCGAACGGCATCTGAAAAAAGGAATGTAAGGTCACTCCACCCGCATTAATGGCGGCAACACCGGTTGGTGCAGTGACAATCATTCGTTTAGGACTTTTTTTCTTCAGATTATGCAGAAAAGTCGTTTTTCCGGTGCCGGCCTTTCCAGTCAAATAAATATTGCAGCCGGTGTCCCGGACAAATTCATCGGCAAGCTGAAGTTCGAGGTTGTCCGAATTCATCATTTTCCTTTGGAAAAATGTTCCTCCAGATTGGCATTGATGACCGCAATATCTTCTTTACCGAACTGGGCCGGATCAAAAAAGTCAACATCCAGCATGCCGGCCATTTCATCATACTCCTCATTTTCAGGATCGCTGAGCACCTCGATTAGGTGCATATACCGGTAAATACCACCAATATCTTCAGGCGGACAGGCACGTCGACCGGTTACCAGAACCGGATATGACTTGCCTTCTCCGGCGGGCAGGATGTTCTCCACAGTTATCTGGTGCATCCAGTCATCCCCAAAATCATATATATACTGGAAACGTGGCTGTATTTTCTTTTCAAGATCCTGCAGGGTATATTTTGCTTCGTTTTTTGGCCTGCTGGTTTGCCATAGGTCATTTTCATCCGGCAGACGATAGCAGGTCCGGTCGATGAGAAACTGATGGAGATGAGAGTCAGTCCATCCCATACATATCTGGATAACATCATGCAGCTGTTCGAGGGTAAGATTTCCCGGAACCTGTATTCTTCGCCAGATGGGAGGTTTTGATCCCTGCAATGCAATCTTCAGCTGATAGATAGGTGCAGGAAGGTTGTGTTTTTTCCCGTGCTGCGGAAAATCCACCTTAATGACATTTGATTTTTTCGGTGACTTTTCTTTAGGAGAAGCAACCTCGCTATCAGAAGTACTGCCGCAACATTTTTTATACTTCTTTCCACTGTTGCATGGACAGGGATCGTTACGTCCAACCTTAACAGACCTGATAGGAATAGGTGCACCTGTTGATCCGGCAAGCTGCCGCTGCCGCTTTTTTTCAACTGTACGGGCGTGTTCCTGGAAAGTTTCTATTGCCAGCGGCAGGGATACCATAAGAAAAACCTGGATCTGAATTTCCCGATCATTGAGTTCCGGATCCGAACCTGTAAATGCTTCCTGGAATAGATCGTCCGGCATACCTTCGAAATAATCCATAATCTCCACAGGATCGACCAGTCCCTGTATCGTCATCATGCTATGGTAAAGCTCCTCTTGTTTTCGAACGCTTAACTCAGGAAATTCCTCGGGATCCCATAATTCTTCACGAAGGGAGATTGCTTCTTCAAAGCCTGAAACCCACTCGTAAATTTCTCCGAATCCTTCATCTTGAAGTTTCTCAATCTTGAAAGGAAAATGGAGTTTTTTATTATCAAAATCGTCGACGAAATTATTATAAACCTTTACCAGGTTGCCGGTCATTTCCTGCATCTGCTCAATTGATTCAAAGGGTGGCAGGTCACCGCCAAAGATAATCGGCATCCATTCACCGGGAGCTATAATATCAGGAGTCATGGCCAGGCCGAACATGTATCCCATCAGCTCATCATAACTGAAGGTATCATCAGGTTGTCCTGTCATGGCAAGGAGCTTTTTCAAGTTTTTCTTTTGGGTTACTGTCAACATTGATCGCTTGGTCCTTTGATCCTTGGGATTCTGTGAATTCTATGGTTTCATGGAAAAAGTTACCCACACAAATAGCTGAAAAGATAACTTAAGAAAAGAGAAATTTGGGGAAATTCATGGGAAATTTGCTATTCATAGTAAACTTGCTTATATCTGAAAAGAAGTATACCACGTATAACGGAGAGGGTACAGTCCCTGTCCCCGGTACCAAAAGAGGAACGGATGAGAATCGTTGTTTTTTCGGATATTCACTCCAACCTGGAGGCGCTAGAAGCGGTACTCGATCATGCTTATCGGCAGAAGGTTGACCGGTTTGTCTGCCTTGGTGATGTTGTGGGATATGGGGCCAACCCCAATGAATGCATTGAATTACTCCGGTCCCTTCCCGACTGTTCCTGCGTGCTTGGCAACCATGATGCCGCAGCTCTCGGTATTCCCAACAATATGAAAATTGATGCACGAAAGGTAATAGTCTGGACCAAAAATATCCTGACCAAAACCAGCATATGGTTTTTGAAGGAGATGGAAGACGTCATTAAATGGGACAATATATCCTTCTGCCATTCAAACCCATACAGACCGCGCAATTGGTATTATGTCACCGAGAAGACCTACATCTCAAGTTCATTTGCCAGATCGAAAGCCAAAATCCTTTTTGTCGGCCATACTCACGTGCCCATCGCCATAACCCGTCAGAACTTTTTCTGTGTCTATATCAGATCACCCCGGCATAGCATGGTTGTACCGGTCGCTGAGCTCAACCGCCAGATCTTCAATACCGGAAGTGTCGGACAACCAAGAGATGGCGACCCCCGAGCGTCTTACCTTATCTATGACACCCAAAAGAAGATTATCGAATTTTTCCGTGTCGCCTATGATTGTAAACAGGCAGGAGAAAAAATTCTTGCAGCCGGGCTACCGGAAATTTATGCCCGAAGGCTGATGAATGGGTTATAGCAGTTTATTCAGATAAATCTTATTGTCCGGGAATCCCAAGCGCTTGGATGGACAGTGCATTCTTTCCCTCTTCATAAGCAAGGAGGCGGCCTTCTTTACGATCTACCCTGAATGCAAGAGCATATGAGAGTACACGTATGGGATAATCCCGTGGAAGCCGCAACAGGTAAGGCTGGATAGTGGTAAAATCTGTTACCCCGTATTGTTCCATGATAAACCGCAGACCGCCATTGGCAGGACCGATATTGTATGCAAGAAGGCCAAGAAAAAGATCCTTGTTCATCTCATTGAGATAATGTCGCAGGGTGGCCGCTCCAAGAAATGCATTATATCGAGGATCGGTCATTTCCCGGCTGCTTTTCGGGAAAAGCTTATTGACATCCTCCGTTACTGAAGTCGGTATCCTGGTTATCTGAAAAAGGCCCTGCCCGCCGTCTTTACTTTTTCGCGGCAGATAAGATGATTCTGCTGCGGCAAGACCTTTGAGAAGATCGACATCGATCGAATAGGCCTCTGCAGCCTCTTCAATAACCTTCGAGACCTGCTCGGAGCGCTTGATCATCTTACTCAACGGCACAATGTCAAGACGACGATATGCAGCATAGACCTGGTGAGCAAGGGCAACCCGCCCGGCTTCTTCCTTTCCGCCAACCAAGGTACGATAATAGCCAAAGGCCTGGGTAAAATGTGCCTGAGGGACAAAACTGCACACCAGAAGGGTCAGGGCAAGCACAATGGCTGACGGAAGCTGGGGAGATCTCTTCTGCAGCCACTTCCTCAGTCTCTTCCAGATACTCAACACGAGTGAAGCAAAAATGCTGAAAGCAAGAATCCCCCCGGCAAATGGCAGGAGACTGCTGATAAAATCGGTACCGGAAAATCGATTACCGAAATAGCCCAGCAGCACGATAATTGCAGCCATCCCGATTACTGCCAGTCCGACACATTCCAGGCTGATCAGCAGAAAATCCCTCAACAGAGTACTTTGCTGCTTTGTCTTTTTTTTCCCGGCGCTCTTTCTCTTCCTGCTGACAAGAGAAACTTTTGAGCTTTTTTGATTGGTACGTCGTTTCGTTTGCGACGGTTGGGATGAAAGTGGTCGGGCCATTCAGACTAATCAAATAGAGGTTAGTGCTTTATTCCCCAATGGGGTACTCTTTTTAGTCCCTATTAAGGGAGACTAAAAAGAGAAAGCATGCAACGCAACCTTATTCGACGATGGTTTTACGGTCAATTACATTCGTATCAGAAACTCTTTACGTGTGTTCCACCCTCACTTTTCTGATATTTTTTTATCGGTTGGGAACCCGGTTTTATGGTATTGAGTAGGTGATCTAAAAAATGATGATGTCGTGATTCAGACGACAGCTTCGTCGAGGAGAACCTTTATAAAAACCATAAATTTCATAAGGATAAATAAAAAACGTACTTTTATGACTGATAAGAAATACAAGACAATTGCTTTCCAGGGAATGGCGGGAGCCTATTCCGACCTTGCCTGTCGAAAAGCCTATCCGGAACTGGAAACGGTGCCCAGCGTCTCATTCGAGGCTGCCTTTCAGGCCGTTCGGGAAAACAAGGCTGATCTTGCCATGATTCCTGTCGATAATACCCTGGCGGGCCGTGTCGCCGATGTTCATTACCTCATCCCCAGCGGGGAACTTCACATCATCGGAGAACATTTCCAGCTCATACGCCACTGTTTGATCGGACTTCCCGGCGCAAAACTGGAGGATTTAACTGATGTCCACAGCCATGTCCATGCCATCCCCCAATGCAAGAAAATCATAGAAGAACTGCAACTTGTCAGACATACTGTCGCAGATACGGCAAAAGGTGCGTCGGATATAAAAAAATGGGGCGATAAAACACAGGCCGCCATCGGTTCTGAATTAGCTGCAAATATCTACGGCTTGGAGATTTTGAAAAGAGATGTTCAGGATGCATCACACAACACCACACGGTTTCTGGTCTTTTCCCGCAAAACAGATATGCCGGTATTAGAAGAAGGAAAAAATTATCTCACTAGTTTTACTTTTGAAGTGAGAAACATCCCCGCTGCACTCTATAAAGCAATGGGTGGATTTGCCACAAACGGGGTGCAAATGGTAAAACTGGAAAGCTATGTCGATAAAGATTTTAATGTGGCCCGTTTCTATGCTGATGTGGAGGGACATATTAACGAACGTTCACTGCAGCTCGCCTTTGAGGAACTTCGATTTTTTGCAAAACGTGTAGATCTATTGGGTACGTATCCTGCCCATATTTTTAGAAGTTCAACCAGGGCTTGAAATTTTATATTGTGCCTGCCGGCATCTCCTGCATCCGTCTTATTTGGTTTACTTCCTTTGTCTGATTTATTGCCTCGGCATATCTCGATTATTCACTGTAATTAGCACTTCCTTAACTGCTGAAAAATAATATTAAATCCAACTCCGCATAAGATAATTGCGAAGATGGTATAAAAATTGTTGATATAGAATCAATTTAAAGCTAGCATTGTACTCTGATACCAAAGAGCAATGGTCGGGTAAGTCCTTTATAGACCGCCTGAAAAGCAATTTTTATCACCCCATTGTAATTGCAGAATTTGTAAATCAGAAAGGAGGTCACTTCCAGCAGGATGTCTCTCTACGAAATCGGTGATAGTTCGTGGTAGTTCGCTGCAACATAGACATCATTTAGGAGGTATACGAAATATATTTAACCATAAGCACTTAAGGAGTCTTCGATGGGATATGGCACGAATAAGCAAAGTGGTTCGGTTATGGTTGTTGGAGCTGGTATCGCAGGAATGCAGGCATCGCTTGACCTGGCAGAATCCGGCTATTACGTTTACCTGGTTGAAAAATCCGCCGCCATCGGAGGAGTCATGTCACAGCTCGACAAGACTTTTCCGACCAACGACTGTGCAATGTGAGTAATCTCACCTAAACTGGTCGAGGTCGGCCGTCATCTAAATATTGAGATTCTAACAAATACTGAACTTTTAGGCCTTGAAGGCGAGCCTGGAAGTTTTACTGCAAAAGTTCATCAGCAACCCCGATATGTAGATCTTACCAAATGCACAAGCTGCGGCGAATGCGAGAAGGTCTGTCCTGTTTCTTCCCCTGACGATTTCAACGAAAAACTCAATTTTCGTAAAGCAATATTCAAACAATATCCACAGGCTATTCCCGGAGCATTCGGAATAAGCAAACGGGGAACCGCCCCATGTAAGGCCACCTGTCCGGCCCACGTCAGCATCCAGGGCTTTGTTGCTCTGATAAATGACGGCAGGCATGAGGAAGCCTTAAAACTTTTCAAAGAAGAGCATCCCTTCCCCGGGATCTGTGGACGAGTCTGTCATCATCCTTGTGAAGGAGAATGTACACGTTCCGAGGTCGACTCCCCTCTTGCAGTTCGTGAGCTGCACCGCTTTCTTGGCGACTATGAAAGAGAGAGAGGAGAGTATTATCTTCCCAAAATCGAGGCTGAAAAGCGCAGCGAGAAGGTTGCGATCATCGGCTCCGGCCCGACAGGCGTCACTGCCGCTTTCAGTCTTCTCAAGGAAGGTTATCAGGTTACCATCTTTGAAAAACTTCCCGAGACCGGTGGTATGATGCGTTACGGCATCCCCGAATACCGTCTGCCGCGTGACATCCTCGCAGGCGAGATCAAGGTTGTCCAGGATATGGGCGCCGAAATACAATGCGGGGTCACCTTCGGGAAGGATATCACGCTGGACAGTCTGAAAAAAGACGGTTATTCCGCCGTGTTCCTGGCAATCGGCCTGCACAACGGCAGGAAATTGGGCATCGAAAACGAAGATACCAAAGGTATCCTGCAGGGCGTCGACTTCCTGCGCGATGCCGCAATGGGCAAAAAAGTCGAGATCGGACGCGAGGTCGTCGTCGTGGGCGGCGGCAATGTTGCCATTGATGTGGCCCAGACCGCTAAGCGTCTCGGAGCAGACAACGTGACTCTTATCTGTCTCGAACGTCGTGAGGAAATGCCTGCCTGGGAATATGAGATTGTCGAGGCGGTGGAGGATGAGATCCATATTGTCAACAGTTTCGGTCCCAGGAATTTCTTCATCGACAAGGAAGATCAACGGATTTCCGGAATCGAGTTCAAGAGTTGCAGCAAGGTCTTTGATGAAACCGGCCGATTTAATCCGCAATTCGA
>JBARUR010000169.1:0-3257 GCA_049645845.1 Desulforhopalus sp.
CGAAATTGGTATCATGCACCTGCCAGTCAAAAGGCATTGTTGCCACCATCACTCCGGTCAGACCGCCATTGACAAAGATAACGAAGAACCCGAGAATATAAAGCATCGGAATACTGAATTTTGGCCGACTGCCCCACATGGTAGCGATCCAGGCGAAAACCTGTACCCCGGAGGCTAAGGCTATCATGAAGCTGGCTGCGGTAAAAAAGAGCATCGGCAGATCAGGCAGCCCTGCCGTAAACATATGATGGGTCCAAAGCCCGAAGCTGACAAAACCCGTGATGATGACAGCTGCAACCACCAATGGATATGCCACCATTCTTCGACGGGCTGCGACCGGAATAACTGTTGAAATAATTCCAGTTGCCGGCAGGAAGATTATGTAAACTTCCGGATGGCCGAAAAACCAGAATAGATGCTGCCAGAGCAGGGAGCTTCCTCCCAGGTCGGTATCAAAGAACCGAAAACCCAAAGATCTGTCCAACTCCAGCATAAGACTGGCAAGGAGCAGTGGAGTAAACCCAAAAATGATCATAATGCCGACGACCAGATAGCTCCAGACAAAGAGAGGAATGTGCTGGATAGACATACCGGGAGCCCGGAATTTTAAAATGGTCACTACAATTTCGACCGCCGCGCTTATACCTGCAATCTCAACCATACTGAGGCCCAGCAGCCAGAAATCCAGCCCTACACCGGAAAATTTGGGGCCGGACAAAGGCGTGTAGGCTGTCCACCCGGCATCCGGAACCTGGCCGAACAAAAAGCTGGAGTACATCGTCAATCCGCCAAACAGATAAAGCCAGTAACCGAAACTGGTAAGCCTTGGAAATCCGATATCTCTGGACCCTATGAGAAGAGGTACGAAATAGAGTCCCAGTCCCTCGATAAACGGCACGGCGAACAGGTAAAGCATAGTCGAACCGTGCATGGTAAAAACCTGATTATATTCGTCCGGCCCAAGAAAGGTGTTCTCCGGTAACGCCAGCTGGGTTCTCATGACAAGCGCCAAGATCATCCCGATAAAGAAAAATGCAAGCGCGGTGACCATGTAGCGAATTCCAAGCGGGCGATTATTAACAGTCGCAATCCATCCGGCGGGACCGGTGGGCGATGTCCATATTCTGGTAAAACGCTGTTCAACTACATCGGAAACAGGATTCATTGCAGGCTCCGAAGATATTCCACCAGAGCATGCAGATCGCCTGGCGGCAGATACGACGGCGGCATCATGTTACGGGGCTTGATCGACTGCGGATCGGCAATCCAGCCGGAGAGATTTCCTTTGGTATTGGCTATGGTTCCGGCACCCAGGGTCCTTCGCGAGGCAAGACGGGTCAGATCTGGACCGGTATCGCTTTTCGAGACCCCGGAAATCGCATGACAGGCGGCGCAGCCGCCTTCTTCAAAAACCCGGCGGCCCTGCAGAAGCTGGGGATTGGTTGGAACAGGCGGAATTTTGTTGTTATGGCTTACCCATTGCTCGAAGTCATCGGGTTCATGTGCAATCAGCCGAAAAGCCATGAGTGCGTGAGGTCCGGCACAGTATTCGGTACAGGTTCCGCGATAGACACCGGCCTGATCCGCCATCAAACGTAGCGTCGTTGGATGATCCGGAAGCATATCTCTCTTTCCGGCAAGCCTTGGTACCCAAAAGCTGTGAACCACACCTTTCGATAAAAGTTTGAATTCGACCATTTTTCCGACCGGGATATGAATTTCATTGGCATCGACAATACCGTTTTCAGGATAACGAACTTCAAACCACCAGTGATGGCTGTTAACCTCTATATGGTAATCAGCGGGAACTTTGCCCATTTCCACAGTTGCCTGAATGGTTGAGAAAAGCATAACTGCAAGAATTATTACAGGTATACCGATGCCGGAAATAATGACGAAACGAGAACCAAGAACAGGATGTTCCCGACGACGAACTACCAGAGCCACAACGAGAAATATCATTGTAATAAGGAAAACGATACCGTAGACGATGAGCATCTCCCACCATAATCCGGCAATTTTTTCTGCCGCCGGACCTGCCGGATAAAGCATAGACTCTCTTGCCGCAGATGCATGGCCTGCATAAAAAAAGAGTTTGATCATTACCGCAAGCAAAAAGATGGATAGTCGAATTTTCATCGGCTGTTTCATAATAGAACGCTTTGATCGAGTCGGGAAAAAATCGTTGGATGGAAGAATTTCCACACCGCTGATTTTTTCAAAATTGGTTGTTGCATTGCACTATGGATGCCAGGTTGAGAAATTTTCCATTCAACCAGCATTTTCTTCTTTTATAGGACAAATTTTCCTACGAAACAGGATACGCAGTTCCACTTTCTATGGTCAGGCTTGAGGTGTCATTTCCGTATCTCCTTTAGATTGAAGAACAATGGGATTGATGGATGAGAAAAAATTATCCATCAACTTTAAATCAGTGTTTCTTTTAAAAGGATAGAGAGGAATTTCTTGCATTCTGCGGAAACCAGAGCGTGGATAAGGTCCGGTTTCTGAAATACCGTGCCTTGCCGGATAATCATGTTCTGCCCGGCTTCTTTAATTTGAAAAACATAAGAATTTTTTTTTTGAGCAAGCAGATATAACCGATAGATTGATTATAGGCTAGAGACACTGGCAAGTCAACATCCTGTAGTATCAAGTCGGAGAAAAATATTGACAAGATCCTGACAGATCGGTTATTAGCTGCTCCAATACATATTTGGAGCATCTAACATAGTTAGAAGAACGGTGCTGCCACAATAATTTTTAACAGTTTCGGAGGATCCCAATAGAATTGGAGGAAGGAAAACAACAATTAATTACCGCGCTCAATACCAGCGTCAAAGAACTCCAACAGGGCATTGACCTGCACTGCCGTCACTTCTGTATTGCAGGGGAAAAATGAACATCAGGATTCACTGCCGATTTTGGATCTTACTCCCAAACAGTCACAAGAGCAGATTATGAGGCAGGCAATAAACGTAGCCATTGAAGAATTAGATGAAAGCAGAAAGGCGTTTAAGTCCAAAAAACTTAAAGAGTTACGTAAAAAGCTTACCAGGGTGTTAATCAACCCTTATTGATCGAATGAGTGATTCCCATAAGAAGAAATCTATTCCTTGAGGAGTCAGCCAGGATAACAACATAAATAAAGTTAGGTGACGAGCAGTTAAGGCGTCACGGTCTTACGGATTCCAGGTTCATAGATGGGACAAGTGAAGGCGCAACAGGCTGTATTTGAGATTTCCAACGTTGCCCTG
>JBARUR010000170.1:0-5420 GCA_049645845.1 Desulforhopalus sp.
CTCATCATTGGAGTACTGTGACGTATAGTCCCCAGTTCCTCCATCGGCTCACCGGCCACTTTTTGGGTGGGAGAATCAGGCGTAGCCAGATTCCAGGTTTGTTCCAGTTTCTGAAGGGTTTGAAAAAGATCGTCGTACTGTGTATCGGAGACTATCGGATCATTGAGAACATAGTAACGGTAATCATGGTAGCGCACAGCATCGCGCAGTATCTCAACAGCTGCTTGGGCACTCTTTACAGAGTCGATTTCCTCCGGCTTCACCTTTGGGACGTGTTGATCTTTATCGCTCATTGATGATTCTCAGAGCTGCTTTTCTCTTTCATTTTTTCTTCTGAAATCGACAAGTCGTCCTTTTTTTCTCATAGTTGTTTCTGGCCATTCACATTTCCCGTCAGTGCTGTAGATCAGGCCGATCGATTCCACCAGGCCTTTAGGCCCATAAAAGGAATCCATCAGCATATCATATATCCGGATACATGAATATAAAGCGTTTGGAGATGTTTTTCGGACTGCATCTATTTTCCATTGAAGTTGTCGGCTGCGGTGTCTGTGTCGTTCCGGTTGGCTCATTATCAAATTTTCGATGGCAGCCGTCCTTTCTTTCTCAAATTTTTCCGGATCTTTACGCGCTAGTTCCACCCACTTTTCCCAATCTTCCATCGTATTCATTTCCATATGGCCCCCCCATATTTCATGCATGGTTTGTCTGTTAGAAAGTAAGCAAAAAACATGCCTGTGAAATATTGCGGCCATTCACCGAAAGAGCAAAATGCTCACATAACCATAGACCTGTGGGCATTCGCCTCTGCTCAGGAGGTGCTCAATCAGGCCGTTGGTGGTCTGTTAACTGCACGAATGGACAGAAGACTTTCTCGTTTTTAAATTTGGAAAGCATTTTTTTCCGCTTAAACGGGACATTTTTCCGGTTAAAGAGGACATATCCCGTACTTCTCATCAGTTCAGCTCTAGATGCTCCTGCGAAAAGACAGGGTTTGAATGGCTAGAGGAAAAGCTTTTGTACTCCATCGCACGAAACTTGCATCTCAAAGATTTTATTAAAGGATGTCACTCAGTCGAGTATCCGCGAAATACTACTCGGTAATTTTCTCTTTTCCAGGAGGTGAAGGATATACAAGATGGCTGAAGCCAAGAAACTTAGACAATCCAGTCAATTCCATCTATCAATCCGAAGTCCGCTGCTATGTGTGGCGGTCTTCTTACTCTTTACGGCAGGCGGCTGTACCGAGGATCCGACCACTATCACTCCTGTACTCAACTGGTATATCTTCGATGAACCTTCCGGTGCCTTTGTCGATGCCGCGGAGACCTGCTCACGTGAATCAGCCGGTCAATACAACATTAATTTGACTCCTCTGCCTGCTGATGCAGATCAACAACGAGAACAGTTGGTGCGACGACTGGCCGCCCATGATTCCACCATTGATATTATCGGCATGGATGTCATCTGGACCGCGGAATTTTCCGCTGCCGGATGGATTCAACCATGGCCAAAAGATTTAGCGGAAAAGGTTACCAAGGGAAGACTGGACAGCGCGATCGAGGGCGCAACCTTTGCCGACCGGCTTCAGGCAGCACCATTTACAACCAATACACAACTGCTTTGGTATCGGACCGACAGGGTTGATTCGCCGCCGCGGACCTGGGAAGAGATGATTGAACTTGCCGAATCATTAGGCGAAAAAGGTACTATCCAGGTTCAGGGCGAAAGGTATGAAGGGTTGACTGTTTTTTTCAACTCGTTGCTTGCTTCAGCAGGAGGCTCTATCCTTTCAGACAATCAGGTGGCTCTTGACGAGGCGCCAACCCTCAAGGCCTTGAATATAATGAAACGCCTTGCCACCTCCCAGGCGGCACCTGCATCTCTTTCCACCAACCGGGAAGATCATGCCCGGCTGGCCTTTGAAGCCGGAAATTCAACTTTCATGATCAACTATACCTTCGTCTGGCCCAGTGCCAATCAGAATGCACCTGACATTGCCGAAAACATGGGTTGGGCCCGCTGGCCTGCTGTGTCCCGTGATAAGCCCAGCCGTGTTACCATCGGCGGCATCAACCTGGGAATTGGTAAATATTCAAAGCATTCCCAGCACGCTTTTACCGCTGCCGCATGTCTGGTTTCGGAAAGTAATCAGCGGCTGGCTGCTGAAAAGGGCGGCCTTCCTCCCACAATCACCTCCCTTTATCAGGATGAGGTGGTTCGTGAAGTTTTTCCTTTTGCAGATATCCTTCTCGAAACTCTCAAAAGCGGAGTGCAACGGCCTCAGACTCCCCTCTACAACGATATTTCTCTTGCTATCAGTCATACTCTCCACCCAATGCGGTCTATCAATCCTGAAAAGGACGTACGTCGATTGCGGGAACAGATTGATCGGGCACTGCATTCAGAGGGGCTGCTATGAGATTTTTTAAGCTTTCGGATCAAAAACTGGGATGGCTGCTCTGCTCCCCGGCCCTGATCACTATGATCATAGTGACCGCATACCCTATTATTTATGCATTTCAACTCAGCCTGTTTCGCTACGATCTTCGTTTTCCCGACAGCCGGGGTTTTATCGGTGCCGATAATTATCTCTCCGTTCTCAGCTCTCCGGTCTGGTGGGACGGATTGCTCAACACACTTATAATTACCGTCTGTTCAGTCAGCGTAGAACTCGTACTGGGAATGGCCTTTGCTCTCATAATGCACCGGGCAATTGTCGGCCGCAGGGTGGTGCGGGCATCCATTCTTATTCCCTATGGCATAATTACGGTCGTAGCGGCACTGATCTGGAAATTTGCTTTCATGCAGAGCACCGGATTTATCAACAGCCTGTTTGGTCTGGAAATCTCCTGGTTCGGTGAACGCTGGAGCGCTTTTCTGGTCATTATTCTTACGGAGATCTGGAAGACTACGCCTTTTATGTCGCTCTTACTGCTTGCCGGTCTCACGCTGGTGCCGGAAGATCTTTTGCGTGCAGCCAGGGTAGATGGTGCATCCGCCTGGCAGCGGTTCACCCTGATAATCCTGCCAATCATGAAACCGACCATTGCAGTCGCCCTCCTCTTCCGAACCCTTGATGCTTTCCGTATTTTTGATTCGGTATTCGTCCAGACCCGGGGCGCACAAAACACTGAAACGGTCTCTATCATCGGCTACCATGCTTTAATCTCCCGCCTCAACCTGGGACTTGGTTCGGCGGTATCAATACTGATATTTGTCTGTGTTCTGTTCATTGCAGCAGCTTATATCAAGGGTTTCGGCATCGCCGGAACCATGACCGGCGAGGAGGAATAATGAAGAATTCAGAAACAGGTTTTGATCGTTTCTGCTGGGCTGCCGGCAGTTTTTTAGCTGTGATCTACGCTCTCACCCCAATCGTCTGGATACTCTCACTTTCGCTGAAACACCCTGCCGATCTGGGTGATAATCGCTTCTGGCCTCAGCGCATTACCTTCGAACACTATCGGACAATTTTTGCCGATGCCCAATTCCCTTCCGCCCTGTGGAATTCGCTCGGCATTGCTTCTCTCTCGACGATACTGGCAATTTTGATTGCCATGTTTGCCGCCTATGCCGTTGTCCGGCTTAAATTTGCAGGTCGCAGGCTGTTTATGGCCTTTGCCTTGTCCATCGCCATGTTTCCGCCGGTTTCCATTATCGGCCCCTTGTTCAATATATGGCGATCTATCGGTCTTTATGACACCTGGCCCGGTCTTATTCTGCCCTATATTACCTTGACACTTCCCCTGGCTATCTGGACACTTTCTGCTTTTTTCCGTGAAATTCCATGGGACCTGGACAAGGCTGCCAGAGTGGATGGAGCCACACGCTTCCAGGCTTTCAGGATGGTAATTGTGCCTTTGGCCGCACCCGGTGTATTCAGCGCCGCCATCCTTGTTTTCATTTTTGCCTGGAATGATTTTCTTTTTGCTATTTCGCTGACTTCAACAAATCAGGCCCGAACTGTCCCGGCAGCTATAGCATTTTTTACCGGCAGCTCCCGTTTCGAGCAGCCGACCGGCTCCATTGCCGCTGCGGCTGTGGTGGTTACCGTTCCGCTCATTATTCTGGTCCTGATTTTTCAACGGCGGATTGTTGCAGGACTGACCGCCGGAGCCGTCAAAGGATAAGGACAATATAAATGGCCGAAATTCAATTAAATAATGTCAGCAAACGTTTTCCCGACGGCACAGAAGCCGTCAAGGATATTTCTCTTACTGTCGCGGATGGTGAATTCTTTATTTTGCTCGGTCCTTCCGGCTGTGGCAAATCAACTCTTCTCAATATGATTGTCGGCCTGGATTCGATCTCCGAAGGAGAAATTCTGGTTGACGGCAGACTGGTCAACAATCTTGATCCTCGAGAGAGAAATATGGCTATGGTTTTCCAGAGTTATGCAATTTATCCCCATATGAGTGTTCAGGAAAACCTGGCATTTCCACTGAAAATTTCAGGAATGCAGAAAGAAGAAATCAAGCGCAGGGTGAAAAGGGCTGCGGATGTTCTGGAACTTGGGGAGTTGCTGAAGCGAATGCCCCGAAGCCTCTCAGGTGGACAGCGGCAAAGGGTGGCCATGGGCAGGGCTATTGTTCGTGAACCGGATGTCTTTCTCCTCGACGAACCTCTCTCCAATCTTGACGCCAAACTGAGAAGCCAGATGCGCAATGAAATCGCCCGTCTTCAGGAGCAGCTTAAAACCACCATGATCTACGTTACCCACGATCAGACCGAAGCAATAACGCTGGGACACCGGCTGGCCGTTCTTCGCCGGGGAAAACTGCAGCAGGTCGGTACTCCCCGCGATCTTTATAATAATCCGGCCAATCTTTTTGTGGCCGGTTTTATTGGATCTCCGGCCATGAATCTTCTTCCGGGGCGGATCGAAAAAGATAAGTTGCTCCTTCCCGGCACCAGGAAATCGTTTGATTTACCGGCCATCATAAACAAGGATTCAAGTAAAAATGTCATTGTCGGACTGCGCCCTGAACATCTGGCAGTGATTGACGATGATGTTTCACTGCTGTCGGCCACCACAACCATGGTTGAATGGCTGGGAGCAGATGCCTTCGTTCATTTTGAGCTGGATGCAACTGATGAAGGGAAAACGCCTTCTCTTCCCGATGAATTGGATCGCAAAATATCAAAAAACGGCAAGATACAGGGCATAGTCAGGCTTGATCCGTCATATCAAATTGATCGTGGCGATTCTCTTTATTTAAAACCGGATACCAACAACCTCCATCTTTTTAATCCGGAAGACGGCATCTGCCTCAACCGTTCCCCGGATAAACGTTAATTATCCAAATAGCCGCCAGGCACAAGACTGGCAGCAAGCATAACCATATTGATATCGAGATGGGAGGTCCAGGTTTCACTTCGCTGGTTTTCCTCGTTGAGCCAGAAGTCTTCAATCCTGT
>JBARUR010000171.1:0-27454 GCA_049645845.1 Desulforhopalus sp.
CATGAATATAACAGTCAAACTCTTCGCCTATTTTCGAGACAATCGTTTCAAGATCGAACAAAGAAATATAAGCAAAGAAACTACAGTTGGTGCTATTGTCGACTCTTTAGGAATCGATCGGGAGGAAGTAGGTGTATTGATGATTAATTCCCGACATACGGAATTCGATGTCCATCCTAAAGAAAATGATGTGCTGGCAATCTTCCCAGTTATTGGCGGCGGCTGATTTATTCATCAAAAATTCACTTCTCTATCAAAACCACAGGGACCTGGATACGTTGTGTATCCAGGTCCTTTTAGTGCCTTACTCCAGAATTTCTGTCACTCAGTTCAGTCCCCATGCTTTGAGGGGGACTCTCTTCTGTACCCATGCTTTGAGGGGTATAAAAAACAAGAAATCTTGAGAGTGTTTTGAAATTAGGAACTTAAAATGACCACCAAGGCACTTATACCCGCAAAGCACGGGCACTATAAAGAGTCCCCCTCACAGCATGGGGACTAAAAAGAGTACCCCCTTGTGGGGTGTTAGTCCTTTCTTCCAGGTTTCCCCACATGTCCGCCAATCTGAAAATACTTTTCGCCCTGACACTCATTCATTTCACCGGCGATTTTTATACCTCGTTCATAAACCCTCTTTTCCCTGTTTTCGTTGAAAAACTGAACCTTTCTCTCACCCAGATCGGTATCATTGCCGGCACAATGCGCTTGCTGGCCTTTATTATTCAACCTACAGTCGGCTATCTGGCCGACCGCTACCAGACGAGGGCCTTCATCTTCACAGGACTTACACTGACCATTGTGTTTATACCGCTCGCAGGCATCGCCCCAAATTTTTGGATACTGCTGTTATGTGTGGCTCTCGGTTCCATCGGCTCTTCAATGTTCCATCCTTCCGTCACCGGAATGGTGCCTGTTTATGCCGGAACAGGAGCAGGATTTTCCATGTCGTTGTTCAACACCGGAGGAACACTTGCATTCGGCCTTGGCCCCCTGGTCATTACCTGGTATGTGGCCTCATACGGATTGACGGCCATGCCGGTAACTATGATAGCCGGTCTGCTGGTCCTGGCTTATCTGTTTGTGGTAATACCCAGACCACAAAGTGAAGGTTTGAAAAAAGCAGGTTTTTTCGGAGCACTTAAGGAAAGTTTGGGGACCGCCTGGAAAGTTGTGGCCTTGATCTGGCTGGTCATGTTCTTACGGGCACTGGTTGGCCAATCATTTCTCACCTTCATGCCGGTACTTTACGTGCGGGAAGGATTCAGTGTGGTTTCAGCCGGAGGGATTTATTCAATTTTCATTATGTCGGGAACCATCAGCGGCCTTCTTTCCGGTCATATTTCCGACCGCATAGGATTCAAGCCGGTTTTCATCTTCTCTTTTTTATTTATGGCTCCTGCCCTCTTGCTGCTCATGCAGCTCAACGGCAACTGGGTGTACTTGGGAGCAGCACTTGCCGGCAGCTTTGTCCTGGCACCTCTGCCTCTTGGAGTCACAATGGCTCAAACTCTGGCCCCTAAAGGCCGGTCCATGGTGGCAAGTCTGATGATGGGTTTTGCCTATGGTTTAGGCGGGATTGTTACTCCTCTTGTGGGTAAGCTCGCCGACATTTATACAATTCGGCCAGTCCTTACGGTTATTGCAATTATTCCGCTGTTTGCTGTCTTAGTTATCTCTCGATTTCCAGAAACACGCAGTAATACGCTAATAAAGTGAACACGAATCCGGCCTAATTTTTTGCCGCTTCATCCAGCACCTTTCTGATAAGATTTCCGATATCCTTTTTAGCCAGAGGTTTTAAAGCGTAGGCTTTGATTCCTATGGAACTCGCTTCCTCTTCTGAAACATTGCTACTATATCCAGTGCAGAGGATAATCGGAATATCGGGGCGTATTTGCAGCATGTGTCTGGCAAGATTCGTCCCCGTCAGGCCAGGCATGGTCTGATCGGTAATCACCAGATCAAAGGATTTTGGGGAAGTCCGGAAAGTGGCCAAAGCTTCATTACTGTCCATCCTGGTAGTAACACGATATCCCAGCCGTTCGAGCATGACCTTGCTCATCTTGATAAGCATTTCCTCGTCGTCGATTAACAAGAT
Organism: Desulforhopalus sp.; assembly: GCA_049645845.1. Taxonomy (GTDB): domain Bacteria; phylum Desulfobacterota; class Desulfobulbia; order Desulfobulbales; family Desulfocapsaceae; genus Desulforhopalus_A. The sequence goes on from JBARUR010000171.1 coordinate 2,099, forward strand.
ATGCTCCAAGCCTGCTGGAATCAATTCTGCGGATTCGATTTCGTGCAGGAGATGAGTTTCTACCACCGGCAGGGTTATATGAAAAACCGTTCCCTTTCCAAATTGACTCTTGCAGAGTATTGATCCGCCGCTGCTTTGCACGATGCCATGAACCATGGCAAGCCCCATACCTGTTCCTTTGCCTACTTCTTTTGTAGTAAAATAGGGATCATATATTTTACCAAGGATTTCGGGATCAATTCCCGTGCCTACATCTTTTATCGACAATTGGATATAGTTGCCTGGCTGCATATGATTTTTGAGAGCAGGATCGTCTTGAAATAGCTCTTTTCTTTGCAAAGAAATAGTAAGAGTCCCACCATCATTTTCCATAGCATGAAAAGCATTGGTGCAGAGATTCATCATTATCTGATGGATCTGGGTTGGATCGGCTAAAATGACACCAGCATCCGGATCTATATTCTGCTCGATTTTGATGGTAGCGGGTAGTGAAGCACGCAGCATTTTGACAGCCTCACTGGTTATGACTGCAGGCTGTAAATGGATCTCAGCGGCCTTTGCCTGACGACTGAAAGCGAGTATTTGTTTAACCAGGTCTTTTGCCCTGTTTCCAGCTTTTAATATTTGTTTGATGTCCTGGTTGATCGATGAACCGACTGGACAATCATCCTGAATCATTTCGGCATAACCGATAATGGCGCCGAGGATGTTGTTGAAATCATGAGCTATCCCACCAGCCAAAGTGCCGATAGCTTCCATTTTCTGAGCCTGAAGCAGTTGAGCCATCAAAGCCTTCTTCTCTTCTTCAGCTTGTTTGTGTTCGGTAATGTCGGTAAACATACCAAAAGAGCCGAAAAAGCATCCGTCCCTATCCATCTGGGCGGTAGCCGAAACTGAGGTCCAGACGCTATGACCATCCTTATGCTGAAACCTGCATTGATAATGGTCGTCCCGGCCTTGTCGCCGTTCCCTCATGCGCTGGAAATGATCGGCTGGGTCCTCACCCTGGAAGAAATAATCCTCAAGCAAACTTCCCATCATTTCCTCAGGTTCATAGCCCAGCATTGCAGCCATACGAGGATTCACGAAAATGGTCTGCATAGCGGCATCCATACCCCAGATACCTTCCTGGGCTGTGGTGAAGATAAGCCGATATTGTTCCTCACTTTGCCGCAAGGCAATCTCGGCATCCAGCCTTTCCATTTCTCCGGCAGCTCTCACTGCAACCATTTTCAATGTGGCTTCAACCAACCGACGGTTATCTAAAGGCCGCCTTCCGATGACAGCAATAAGCCCGATCGGACTACCGGTATGACTCAACAATGGCACTCCTACGTAGCTTTCCGCCTGGAGTTCTTTTAATACTATATCATTTGGGAAAAATTGACTTACATTCTCCGGATAACAGCATAATGATTTATCCACAACCTCTCCGCAGGGAGTATCTTTCAAGGCATAACTGACATCGTCTTTAAATTGGCCATCACACCAGACAGCCACAGTCCTGGCAATTAACCCGTCTCCCTCCAGGCGGTCTATACAGACAAAATCCATACCGAGGTTTCTGGCCAGAAATCTTGCCAAGACATAAAAAAACGATTCATCATCAGTGCCGGTACTGGTTTCTGCCAGAAATATCTGGATTTTTTCCAATTGAGTGCGTTCGGTTATATCCCGTGATACTCCCAAGACCGAAGATATCTCGCCCTTACTATCGTATTCCGGTGTGAGGTGCCAATCGAGATAGACCATTCCAGCCGAACCATGGAAAGAGCACTCTGCCTGATAAGGTTCACCCATTTCAAAGACCTGTTTGATCCTTGTCTCCCATGCGACATCCCGTTCTTCTGGAAAACCAATTTCTTTGTGTGTTTTGCCGAGAATTTCCCCTTCAGTTTTATCAAATGCAGCCAAACCGGCGGGATTCATGTATGTGATCCTTCCCTGCCGATCATAGCGGGTTATAGAGTCGCGGCTACTTTCGGCAAGAGAACGAAACTTCGTCTCACTTTCCTTCAGTTCCTTGGTCCGGCGCTTTACTGTTTTATTCAGGAGCAGCGTAAAACCCGCAAAACCGAGGATTATTATGATACTGAGAACAAAAGTGTATGTAAGCCAAGATGGGATCTTTGTTTTAAGGAAATGACTGCCCATCCAAAAGTTAAGACGATCATAGTAATACGAATCCTTATCTCGTTTCCATTCGGTAAGCTGTGAATCGATACTTCCCAAAAGCTCGTGCTGTGCCCCTTTTTTACTAGCAAAAAAAATTGAAAAAGGACTGAACATGATCGAACTGCCTACCAGATTGTAGTCTTTGGCGTGGCGAAGACCGAAATGCTGCGGGGCAACTCCGGCATCGGCATCTCCTCTTTGCACGGCGGCAAATACTTCGGCGTGGCTGGGATATTCTATAAGTTGATAGAGGACACCAAAGTTTTTAGCCATTTTGATGAAATTGATACCGCTGATGTCCTTGCTCATTACACCTATACGCTTTCCCGCAAGATCATCTATATTTGTGTTCCTGCCCTCCGGTCTGACAAAAACCTGCCCCCAGAGTTCAGCAACGGATTCATGGCCGTAATCCATTACTTCAGCCCGCTCTTGCGAGTAGGCTACCGAGACCATCAGGTCAAGCTCTTCCTTTTGCAGACCGTCAAGTCCTTCCGCCCAATTAACCGGAACGAATTCGGGAGTCCATTTTTGAAGACGGGAGATTTCCTGGAGCAAATCGACGTTCAATCCGTGAGGTACGCCCTTCGCATCTATCATATTAAATGGCTCTATATTAAAGATACCTACACGAATTATACCTGCAGGTCCTCTTTCCGCGGCATCAGCGAGACAAGGCGAGAGAACCAGGATGAAAATCAAGGTGAATCGTAAAAAGAGGTGTAAAGGCATAATTTTCCCTACATCAAGATAGTGAACCAGGACAAATCTTTATCGAAGAAGTCATCCACTACAAAAAAGGATTCAACGTTTTTTATTCATTTTTTTATCGGAATGATTCAAACAAAGGGTGCTAATATGATGCTATATCAAATTCTGCCTGAAATCAAATTTCAGGTCGGCAGGAGTTTCTTGCGGGATGAGTAACTACTTTCTTAACTGAAGGATGTACATCTCGGTGAGACTATTATTAATACTAATTAATAATGTGATCCCCATCTGGGACTGTTCACTTAGCATTTTCACTATGTTTTGTCGATTTGGCGGGTTTGGTACTGAGCAACTTCGACCAATGTTTCCAGGCGAACCACCCTCTTATCGACATCAATGACGTGGTTTTGCAAACGATCAATGTCCGAGTTCAACCTTTTTGTTTCATCCGTAAGCTTTAAAACATCTATTAATAATTCTTTCCAACCAGCCATCAGTCACCTCTTGCGCCTAACATCTCCAGTGTGGTCTGTAAGCGACTGCGTGTTTTTTGGGTGTCTGCTATCGCCTCTTTAACCCGTGTTGAAACAAGGTCCAAGAGTTCGGATTCTTTCATGTCCCTGGAGACATCCGGATCAAAGGCATCAATAGCGTTTCTCACCATTTCAGCAGCGGATTTATTTTGTTTTTTGGCAAGAAGTTCGATCTTTTTAACCTGGGAGGAAGAAATGAGATACTGCTTTCTTACTAGATTTTCGTTGGCTCGCATGGGTATCACCTTTTCGGGTTAAACTGTATTCTCTATAAAGATACACATACACACCGACACACACAAGTGTTTTCTTATTTTAAAGATTATTCGAAATCATCCGGAAACCAGCAACTTTTCGTCTGATGGCACAACTCTCAGAAACCCAGGGTCTATAAATGTTTAAAGGTAAACGAACGGAGGGAGACCCCGGGTGCCAGAGGTGTACAAAAAGGCTTTTGGTCTATGTGCGTTGATCTGATCTGCGCATATAGGCTGCTGGTGAACATTTACGGCAAATGACCGTATGCCCATTCCTGTATAACCTCAAATTCATCTCTTCCAGGTCTTTTCCAATAAAGTGTCAGTGCCGCCGTTCCCTTTCGCTGGAAATACTTGACCATCAAAGGATGCCATCCACTTTCCTTTACAGAAATGGTTCCAACCTCAGACAAACGATCCGAATGCACATCAAAGTCGATAAGGATGGTGTTGCCATCAATAATGACCTCAACTCCATCATTGGATAAGGCTTGAAATTCATACCGCCCCTGTTGATCGAGGAGGATATAACCCTTCATCTGTACTCCCACCCCCCGATTCCTGCCACTGTCGAAGACTTCGTTTACTCCGAAATGATGATTGATTACGGAAATAGGTTCACCCGGTCTCCCTTTTTCGAAAAGCAACCGGTCTCCATCGGGGATTTGTCTAACATTTTTAAACATCCCATTAAAATACAAAACCTGCAGTCCAGGTGCCAAACGTTCTTTGATGTTTTGGTTCTCCGTAAGAGTCTGAGATCCTGCACAACCTCCGAGGAACAGGAGAAATACTACAAAGTAATTCAATCTTTTAGTCAGCAAAATGAGTTCCCCCATACCTGTTTTTCCATTCAAGGATTTATCAGTTATTGTTTTCTGACTCCTTCTTTTCAATTCACCTTATTATTGAAACTTTTGTTCCCAGTTTTTGTCGGCTTTTTTGATATTTCCGGCAATATCCCTGCTCCATTTTTCATACGCCTCCCTGCTGCAGTTTAGATAAAGGTTTCCGTCGACAATTTTCCATACCTGCGGATCAGTTTCAGCTTTTCTCGCTTCTGTCATCGCCCAGGCACAATAACCATCGTACTGAGGAGCATATTTTTCAGGATTGGCCGCAAATAAATCTCTGTTTTCTTTGGTTGAAAAATGCCAGACTTTATCGTTCCATTCAAATGTAAAAGATTCATCGCCTTTCACTGCCTTATCAGCTTTAAAATATGCGACTGGATCATACTTTTTGATGGCTGTATCATCCGACTGTGATCTTTCAACGGCCTGTACGCCTATTCCATTTAAGAATAGTAAGGCTAGGAAGAAACAAACCAGCATCTTCATATCTACCTCCTTATTTTCTAATGGTTACATTTCGGACATGAATTTTATCTCTCTACTTGACAGCAAAAAGCACAATAACCTCTCCCAACTCTTAATTGAGAGAAGTCGAAGTCGGTTTTTCCTTAGACTGAGATGCAAGACTGATCAATGATTTTTTACCGATATTTTCTTTCACATATTCAAGCAGAACCACCTTGACCAGTTCCTCCTTATCCATTTGCTCCAGATATTTTCCTGAAGAAATGAGTTTTTTAAAAGGATTTGAGCGTAGCTCGGAGGCCCCCGAATCTTTCAAAGCCTGTAGGTATTGCGAAACCGTCTTACGCAAATCCTGTTCATTCCGCTGCAGCAAGCCTTTATATTTATTTTCTAAAACCAATGCATCAGGCAAACCCGGTGACTCCAGGACTTCCTTGAAATCCGAGGCAAATCGGATGATTCCATTAAGGATATGGCTCGACTTGACCATGTTCATTTTAGCCCAACCCGCATTTAGCCACTTGAAAGAACCCACACGGATCGTATTTGCAGAGGAATCGACAACATAAATAAGGACCGAATGAGCATGATACATATAAGAACTCACCCAGCCCAACCCTGTGGTATTCAGGCCTTTTTCCCCTGAATATAGATAGTTCCAATTACTGTCATCACCCACAACGCATCCTTTTTTACCAACTTCAGACAAATCTTCCTGACTTGACACGGAGATAAGCACCGGTCCTGTCGGTCCGGGAAAAATTGTCACCATTCTATCTTGATCGTACTCATAATAACCACCAGTATTCGTATCCGGAGTAATTGTTTCGCGATCCCGGCCGCGAAGCAAGCGAATGTCATCGACTGAATCTACCTTACGCGGTAAATTCCTCAGAGCATCGTTTACCTGTGGGGTTAACCATTCATGTTCCCGCAATGATGACGGCATGGTTACATAGAGAGGAATGTCCGGATTGTAGGCATAATCAAGTACTCTGGTCAGGCCGGCCTTGATCGAAAAGGCATAGAAAGCTCCCGAAGCACCCTGCCGCTCCTTGAGTTTCATGCTCGTTTCGGCTGGCCTGGTACTGATGAAGTTTATCAGTGTCGATAATTTTTCCGGCTCAAGATCAGTCGTTGATTTGGAAAGGGAAAGCGCATATTCCAAGTCGGGATAAATATGGTCGGGCACCTTTTGCTCCTCCTGCCCAAAAGCGCTGGTTATCGGTATCAGCACTATCAGCGCTGCTAAAATATAGGAAAATGGCATAAGTAAAGCTCTTTTTCTAGTTTTATGTCTCTCCAGGTAGGACAGACATTCGTTAGCGCTTGTATGAAAATGCGCGATGTATCCTTAAGGTTTGATGTAAGTGCTACTTCTATCTTTCTATTCATTAACTGGTGTTTTATCAAGCAAACAAAATTGAAAATCAATACAAATCAACCTATTCAACTCTCGATATTATGGTGCGATCTTCATCTTTTCATGGGTAAATGATTATTCATAGCAGCCTGTCCACCGGCCAGGATATTTCTGAAGCTCAAATCGATCGACTTTGTGGTTAGATAAAGCGTGCGGAGTAACCGGAGAACAAAATACGATGAAATTTTTAGAAGAAAATCTTCTTGATCACCTGCAGCGGCCTGAGTTTGAAGAACTTCATTCGGTGCTGATCAGTCACAAATTCCCTAAAGGGTCTTTTATTTGCCAACCCGGAACAGAAGCTAATCAGGTATTTATTGTAGAAACCGGCAAGGTAAGAGTTTATCTCGGCTACGAAGAAAAAGAGTTCAATCTGGGGATACTGACCAAAGGTGATATTTACTCTACACATACAGGCACATTTGTCCAGGCTCTTTCCGATGCTGTTGTGCTGCTGACTGATGTCAAAACGTTCAGACAGAGGATGGTTGGAGATCCTGAAGTGACAAAAGCCATGGTTCGGGTACTTGGCAACATTTTGAAAACATCATTTACCATTATCGACGGATTGGCATTCAAAGATGTAAATTCCAGGTTAGTGGCCCTATTGTCCAACGAGGCACGAAGGCACGGTATCGCCCTGTCGGATGGTGGAATTCAGGTCCAGATTGACCTGTCAGTTGAACAGATAGCCCGCCTGGTTGGTTCAACACGACAAACAGTGTCAATGCTCCTCAGCGATCTCACAAGAGCCGGCCTTATCGAAAGGCCTGAGCGTGGTATCTTTATTATTCCCAATGTATCAATACTTGAAAGTGTAGGAGGCGTTGCTCACTCCTGAAACTTTTTCCATTTTCTGTCGGCCAGGCGACAGTTTATTGTAGTTCTTTATAGTACCATCCTCAGCTGATAAATAGGTCTAGCCATTGTTTGATCAAAGACAATCAAGCTGGATGATACAGTCATTATTACCTGAGGAGCTGCGATGTCCGGAAAAACCAAACCTGTTAGTGAATTAACCATCTGGGAAGATGCTCAAAAAATGATTGAGAAAGCAAGAAGAGACGGAGTAGAGACCGTCTGGGACCGCTTTGAACAGCAGACACCCGGCTGCAAATTTTGCGAACTTGGGCTGACCTGTAAAAACTGCAATATGGGCCCCTGCAGAATAAGTTACAAAGAGAACGGCAAAATGAAGCGCGGTGTTTGCGGCGCTGACGGCGACGTGATCGTTGCCCGGAATTTTGGCCGTTTTGTCGCTGGCGGATCAGCAGGACACTCTGATCATGGCCGCGATCTGATTGAGGTTCTTGAAGCGATTGTCGACGGTCAAGCTCCCGACTATAAAATCACCGATGAGGCAAAACTCCGCCGCGTCTCTGCCGAACTCGGCATTTCCGTGGATGATCGTGATATTATGGCCATCGCCGAGGATCTGGTAGAATCCTGCTTTGCTGATTTTGGCAGCCGGAAAAAAGAACTCGGATTCGTCAGTCGAGTACCGGAAATACGCAAGAACATCTGGCGGCAGTATCACGTAATGCCAAGAGGCGTCGACCGGGAAATCGCTGAAATGATGCATCGGACCCACATGGGCTGCGATAACGATGCGGTGAGCACCATGCTGCATGCTGCAAGAACAGCATTAGCCGATGGTTGGGGCGGTTCGATGATAGGCACGGAACTCTCCGATATTATCTTTGGCGTCCCTACTCCGTCAAAATCCCAGGTAAATCTCGGAGTGATTAAGCCGGACATGGTGAATATCCTTGTCCATGGGCACAATCCTGTCGTCTCCGAGATGGTACTCGCAGCCGCACGTGATCCTGAAATGTTAGCCAAGGCAAAGAACGCCGGAGCACAGGGCATAAATGTCGCAGGTTTATGCTGTACCGGAAATGAGCTTCTTGGCAGGCAGGGAATTCCTATGGCCGGTAACCACCTGATGACCGAACTGGCTATCGTCACCGGCGCAGTAGAAGCTGTCGTTGTCGATTATCAGTGCATTATGCCGAGTATGGTGCAGGTCGCCGCCTGTTATCACACGAAGTTTATAACCACGGCAGACAAGGCACGATTCACCGGAGCTACACACATTTCCTTCAACACTGCAACTGCTGCAAAACAGGCAGGTGAAATTATAGAAATGTCGATAGCGGCATTTGCGGAGCGTGACCAGACACGGGTTGAAATACCGGTTGCGCCGGTAGATGTTGTTACCGGATTCTCCAATGAAGCGCTGCTGAATATGCTCGGGGGCAGTTTAAACCCGCTGCTTGATGCAATTAAAGACGGATCTATTCGAGGTGTTGTGGCGATAGTTGGTTGTAACAATCCTAAATTCCAGCATGATTCTCAGAATGTAGGGCTGGCAAAGGAGTTAATTAAAAGAGATATCCTGGTTCTGGCAACCGGCTGTATTACAACAGCTGCGGGCAAGGCAGGACTTCTCGTTCCCGAAGGAAGTGAAATGGCCGGACCGGGATTGAAAAAGATCTGTTCAGCTCTCAACATACCTCCTGTTCTCCACTTTGGCTCCTGTGTCGACAATTCAAGAGTGATTCATCTCTGTGGCATGATAGCAGACGCCCTGGGAGTTGATATATCCGATCTGCCGGTATGGGGTGCTTCACCCGAATGGTATTCCGAAAAAGCTGTTGCTATTGGTTTATACTGTGTGGCATCGGGTATCCCTGTACAGATAGGCACTCCACCGCAGATTACCGGTTCCAAACTGGTTACCGACCTCGCCCTGAACGGACTTGAGGATGTATTTGGTGCGGCCTTTCTGGTGGAACCTGATTATGCAGCAGCAGCCGAAAAGATGGATGAACGGATTACAGCCAAGCGCCTGGCTCTTGGTCTTTCCGCCTGATCCGAAGGCACTGAAAAATCCTGAAAGCTCCTGACGCGGATTATTTGCACCAGGAGCTTAATTATTCGGATTACAGCTGAATCGGCTTATTTCGATGTTCCAACCGGATCGGAAAGCGATATATTAAGTTCAAGTATCTCGGAGTCCCCTTTGCGATCTACCGACAGCTTGATCTGGTTCTCATTGACCTCAATATATTTCCTTACCACCTCAAGAATATCTTTCTGGAGCCGAGGGAGAAAATCCGGAGTGGATGGACGCCGCCGCTCATGTGATACGATGATTTGGAGGCGCTCTTTTGCTATCGAAGCAGAACTTGGTCGTTTAGATCTAAAAAAATCAAAAAATTTCATATTATTGGCTTCCAAACAAGCGTGAGAAGAGACTTTTTCTGGGAATATCCATAAAACGAAATGGACGTTCCTGACCAAGAAACCGGTCTACCATATCAAAATATGCCTCACCTGCATCGTTTTCATCGCCCAGGGTAACTGGTATCCCGGAGTTGGATGCAGCAAGTACAAATTTAGATTCAGGCACGACTCCCAAAAAAGATATGGCAAGAATATCCTGAATATCTTCAGCACTCAGCATATCACCCTTATTGACACGAGTCGGATCATAACGGGTAATTACCAGATGCTCCTTTACAGGAGAAAGATCCTGCTCAGCTCGATATGTTTTACTCGCCAACATGCCAATTATCCGATCGGAGTCCCGTACTGAAGAAATTTCCGGATTCGTTACCACCAGGGCTTCATCGGCGAAATACATCGCAGTCATAGCTCCTTTTTCAATACCTGCCGGAGAATCACAGACGATATATTCAAAGTTCTGCCGCAATGCTTCAATGACCTTGCCCACTCCCTCCATTGACAAAGCATCTTTGTCACGGGTTTGGGATGCAGGTAGAATAAAAAGGTTACTTACCCGTTTGTCCTTGATCAGAGCCTGGTTCAGAGAACCTTCACCGTGAATGACGTTGAGTAGGTCATAGACCACCCGTCGCTCACAGCCCATTATCAAGTCCAAGTTACGCAGACCCACATCGAAATCAATAACTACTGTTTTATAGCCGCGTACTGCCAGCCCTGCAGCAAAAGCAGCACTAGTGGTTGTTTTACCCACTCCGCCCTTGCCGGAAGTTACGACTACCACTTTGGCCAATGTCTGTTCTTTTTTGTCGTTAAATATTTCTTCAATCATATTTTTATCAAAAATGACATCTGTTTGAACTATTAATAAATCTCGTTCATGAAAAAGGATTGAACGAGCCGACAACTTCAAATTTCAAACTACCATCCTTAAATGAGACAACTACACTGTGGTTCAGAAGGGTTTCGTCCAGCAAATCGTTCACCATGTATTCCCCTGCAATGGAAACAAGTTCGGGGTTGAACTGCAAACTGATGATGCGGGCCTTATCGTCACCGTGTATACCCGCCATAGCCCGGCCGCGCAACGCACCGTAGACATGGATGTTTCCTGCAGCCAGGACCTCTGCCCCGGCATTAACCGAAGAAAGAATAACCAAATCCCCTTCCGATGCAAACACCTGCTGGCCTGACCGAACCGGTTTGGTTATCACTTTGGTAGAAGCACCTGGTGCAACCGGTGCAACTGGAGAAGTGTGGCAAGAATCATCGGATGATTCAGATTGATCCTTTTTATTTGGTATCTCCGGTTCCGGTAATTCATTTTCTGTACTGGTTGCAACGTTTTTCTCTGTCTTTACAGCCGGCAACAGGCCCAGTCCAGCCTCAAGCACCCGCTCATTAAAACATACCGCTCCGCCACGAACGCCGACGGGAACCAATCCCAGTTTGCGCAGCATGTGGGTAAGGTACACGAAGTCTAAAGCCGCCTGTCCTTTTTCGTCCACAGTACTCAAGTCTATTAAAACAGGAGCGCTTTTGAAAAAGGGGCGTGCCTGGCCCAGTTTCTTTACCAGTTGCGGATAGAGGCAATCTGCATCGGTATCTCTAATGTGCAGCACAATTATGGTCATTATACTGCCTTTCAATTCAAAGACCGGTGCTGCTGATGTATTGATTGTTTTCATGGAACGCAATAGACTCGATAGCTCGATAAACTCGGGACTCTGAGAGATTTAAAATCGCAATTTATACCAATTCAGCCAGCGTATTTCAAGGACAAACTCTTTATTTTCGTTATGCTCTTGTCATACGAAACTTCCACAGCAACATCTCAGACTGTTTTCCTTCCTTGTAACCAAATTCTTACCATATCGAAATTTATTCAAGATAATTCCCCCTTAGAATCAATGATAACAACATATAACTAAAACACCTTAATTCTGTCGGTAAAGAGTAATGGACACGATGAGTTTCGTAGCGGTAACTGTAGCTCTCTGCATAGTGAGTTTTTTGGTCCGGATGTGGTTGCGTCACATTTCTTTTCCTCCCAACGCCCGAATATTGTGTGAGGCCTGGGAGGCTGTTGAATGGAAAATGGTGAGTGATGACATTGGGAAGGACCAAGATCGACAAAACAAGAACATATAAGGAATGATAGATGCGCACAATTCTTTTCATCTGCGAACATAATTCGGCCCGCAGTCAAATGGCCGAAGCTTATTTAAATCTTTTTGCAGCAGAAGACACACTCTTCGCAGAAAGCGCCGGCCTTGAACCAGGCAGCCTTAATCCTTATGCGGTCGAAGTCTTAAAGGAAGAAGGCATTGACATCTCCTCTATCAGAGCCAAATCTTGTTTTGACTTATACAAGCAACAAAAACAATTCGATATAATCATTACCGTATGCTCACCTGCGGTGAGCGCCAAATGCCCGATCTTTCCCGGCCGGGTCAAGCGATTCAACTGGCCTTTCGACGATCCATCGAGTCTGACAGGAAACAGAGAAGAGGTATTGGCGCAAACCAGGAAAATCAGGGATCAAATTAAAGAAAAAGTAAAATCCTTTATCCACGATTATAACAAGACAGGTTTAAAACTTTTTATCGAGTAGATTTAGGTGATTTTTCTTGATCCTGCGGCTCCTGCTCTGAACTCTGCAACTCCTCGGGCAATGGGATGCAGCTCGGGAGGGATTGATGCAGGGCGACTTTAGCCAGCAGGTGCGCAGAAATGGGAGCGGTAATAAAGAGAAACAGCGTAACCAGAATCTCATGCAGGCTCACGCCCTCATCAGTCAGACTGAAAAAAACTGACGAAGCTATTAAGAGGGAGCCGACTCCAAGTGTGGTGGCCTTGGTCGGACCATGCAGGCGGGTATAAAAATCTTCCAGACGCACCAGACTCAAGGAACCGATCAGAGTAAATGCTCCCCCGGCAAGAACAAGCAGCGATAACAGGGCCTCGGTGATGGGATTCATTCGATAATATCTCCACGCAAAAGAAACTTTGCCAGAGCCACCGTTCCGACAAAACCCATCAGGGCAATCAGCAGCGCCGCTTCAAAGTAAAGATTACTCGCCAACTGAATACCCAACAGTACCAGCAGGGCAATACCATTTATATAAAGCGTGTCCAGCGCCAGAATCCGATCGGCGGCAGTTGGTCCCTTGAGCAGACGGTAAAAGCTCAGAGCACAAGCAAGGGCGACAAAGGAAAAAGCAATAATCAAGGCATAATCCAACATTTATGAACCTCCTTCAAAAATCTTCTTGAGAGGCGACTCAAATCGCAGCTTAATAGTCTCCACCAGTTGCTGCGGATCAGCGCAGTCAAGAGCATGGACCAATAACTGCCTGCGATCAGAGGAGAGTCGAGCGGAGATCGTCCCCGGCGTAAGGCAGATGATATTGGCGAGTAGACTTATAGTTAATGTGTCGGTTAACTGTAAAGGGACAACCACAAAGGCCGGACGCAGGACCCGAGGACCCGCAAGTATCAGCCGGGCAACTATAAGATTTGCGACCAGCACATCATAAAGGAACACACAGATAAACCGCACCAGCAGCAGGGGTCGGTAAATTCGCACCGTCTCGGGCCAGAAGGCCAAAGTGTAACGGGGTATTGCCCAACCAATGAACAACCCCAGGAGAATATGACCAAACGCCAGGCTGTTGTTCAATAACAGCCAGATGACCGTGAGCGAGGGAGTCAATAATGGATGCGGTAGCAGAGAATGTAAAAATTTCATAGTCCTCCTCCAAGAACCGCTTGTATATAAGCACTTGGGCTTGCTAACTGGCCGGCCATGGCCTGAGTAAACTCAAAGATTGGTCCAGCTGCGATTGTCAGTGAAACAATGACAGAAAACAGACCAAAAATTGCGAGCAATTCGCAGGTCGTTGCTTGGGGTTCACGAGCCATGTCACCGGAAAAAGCTAAATCCTCCCTGATGCTGCCTGCGAAAAACATCTGGCTGCCGGCCAATGCCAGGGCAACTATCGAGGCAAACGCTGAGGCCAGAATGACAAGCCAGATTAAAGGGCGTCCGGCCGAGGCATCCAAAATAAGGAGTTTACCGAGAAAACCAGACAAAGGCGGCAGGCCGGTGACGGCAATAACAGCAACAAAGAACAACCCGCCCCACAATAGCGGGTGGGGCAAATCCACATCCGGCACAAAACTATCCTTGTTTATATGACGTCGCCGGCGCAGCACCTCAGCCATCAGAAACAGCGCGGCCGCGGCAAAAGTGCTGTGCGGCAGATAATAGAGACCTGCAGCAACCCCTGGCGTTCCGAGAGTGAAAGCAATAAGTAATGTGCCAACCGATATCACTATCATATAGGCCGCGAGCCGTCCCAGGTTTTTGGCCGCCAGGGTGCCGCACATGCCAATCACCACTGTCCCCAAAGCGATAGGCAAAAGCCAGGGATCATAAAGATGGGAGAGTTCTCCCGCATCTGAGTTGAACACAAGCATATTGACACGTAAAATGGCATAAACGCCCATCTTCGTCATTATGGAAAAAAGTGCCGCCACCGGTGCAGACGTTTCCGAATAAGCGGCGGGAAGCCACAAATGCAACGGCAGCAACCCCGCCTTGAGCCCGAATACCACCAGCAACAACAATCCCCCAACCTTTGCCGACACAATATTATCAGGTTCGAGCGTGGCTGCCTTTACGGCCAGGTCGGCAAGATTAAGGCTGCCGAAGCTGGAATAAACAAGACCGGCAGCAAATAAAAATGCTGTTGATCCAAGCAGATTCATCACCACGTAATGTAAGCCTGCCCGGGTGCGGGCTGCTCCCCCGCCATGAAGCAACAGGCTGTAGGAAGCAATGAGCAGAATTTCGAAAAACACAAAGATGTTGAACAGATCGCCACTGAGAAAAGCACCGCACAAACCAAAAATCTGCAATTGAAACAGCACATGAAAATGTCGTCCCTTGCCGTCGGTACCATCAGATGCATGGATGAGAGCGAACAGAGCGAGAAGGACAGTGATCAGCACCATCCATGCGGCGAGTCTGTCCGCCACCAGAACAATACCAAAAGGAGCAGGCCAGTCGCCGAGGCGATAAACAAGAATATTGCCGTCGGCTACAACGCCAAGAAGCATTAATGCCACGACAACCTGACCCAAAACAGCCACTAGCCCTATCCTGCGACGGCTTGGCATGGACAGATCAGGCAGAACAAGCAGCAGTATCCCGACAACAAAGGGCAGAAGAATCGGAGCTATTGCGAGATGTGCGCTCATCATCCCTCACGTCCGTCTACATGATCGTTGCCTAACTCTCCACGGGCACGCAAACTGAGCATAATGACAAAAGCGGTCATAGCAAAACCGATGACTATGGCTGTAAGTACCAGAGCTTGAGGGAGCGGATCGGCATAGCTGTCACCCGTACCGATAACCGGTGGTTGACCGATCGACAGGCGGCCGGAGGCAAAGAGAAACAGGTTCACCGCATAGGACAACAAAGTCAACCCCAGTACTACAGGAAAGGTCCGGCCACGCAATACAAGATAGGTGCCGCATCCCGTAACCACGCCTATAGCCAGAGCAATCAATGACTCCATGGCTCTTCCTCCACATCCGGGGTTGATATAAACAGCCCAAGGTTAATCAAAATCAGCAGCGTCGCACCAACAACCACCAGATAAACACCCAAATCAAAAACCATGGCCGAGGCCAGCTCGAATTTACCGATCAGGGGCAGGTAAAAATAACCGAAGGTCGAGGTCAAGAATGGGTGATCAAACAACCAGCTGGCCACCCCTGTAAGCAGGGCTATGATTAACCCGGCTGCAATCAGCGGATGAGTATGCGTTACCGACAATCGGCTGCGTGTCCAGACCACTCCGTTGGTCAGGTATTGCATAATCAGTGCAATAGCGGTAATCAGCCCGGCAATGAAACCGCCGCCCGGCAAATTGTGCCCGCGCAGAAAAATAAATAGAGATACGAGTAAGGCCAAAGGCAGTAATAACCGGGCGAATATCGCCATAATCAACGGGTGCTTATCCCGGTCAAATTCACGCCCCTGGGCGTCGTGCTGCAAACCAGGCAGACGAAGATCTTTCATTAGGGCAAAAATACCCAGGGCGGCTATAGCCAGTACACTGATTTCGCCAAAGGTGTCAAATCCACGAAAATCTACCAAAATAACATTGACTACATTGCTGCCGCCTCCTCCGGGCACACTGTTTTCGAGGAAAAAGTCGGAGATCGAGGCAGTCGGCCTCGTCATCATCCCCAAAGCCAGCCAAGAGACTCCGCAGCCCGTCGCCAAAGCAAGACCAAAATCCCGCCATCGTCGATAAGGACTGGATTCAACCGGAGATGTCTGCGGTAAAAAATACAAGGCAAGCAAAAGCAGCACCAAAGTGGCCACCTCCACCGATAATTGAGTGAGAGCCAGATCAGGCGCAGAAAATTTAGCAAAACACAAAGCGACAATAAGCCCGACTGCCCCGGTCAAAATCAAAGCGGTGAGTCGCTCGCGATGCAGGATTGTTGCAGCAAGGACAGCGGCAATCAACCCCAGAACTGCCATCAGACTGACGCCATCCACCGGCAGCATCGGCCGGGAGCCGAGCAAAGGAGAGGATGTCAACAACAGTGTACTGCCGCCGACAGTCAGTGTGGCGATCAGTAAGAACGTAATCTGCCGCTGCAGAGAACCATTTTCAAGGAAAGCGGTTATTTGACGAGCATAACCAAACATTGTTCTCATCATATTCCTGAAAATCGCCCTCCCATCCAGATATCCCTCGAGTCGCTCATGCAAAACGAATAAGGGCTTTCGACCTAAATAGACCAACAAACCGGCAACCAGGGCAATCGTGCTCATGGCTAATGCCGGGCTCACACCGTGCCAGATAGCCAGATTATATTCCGGCAGAGGCCCTTGCAGCACAGAACCGGCCGCGACAGAGAGAATCGGCTGGACGGTAAACTCGGGAAAAATCCCTATAAGCAGACATAAAACCACCATAACCTCCACCGGCACCAACATCCAACGCGGTGGTTCATGTGGGGTTTTCGGTAAATTGCCGGGTGGACCATTAAAAAAGACATCATGAATAAATCGCACTGAATACGCCACGGCAAAAATCCCCGCCAGGGTAACAACTGCCGGCAAAAACCACTCAAAGGGCATCCTGCTGCCAACCGTAACTGCTTCACTAAAAAACATTTCCTTGGACAGGAACCCATTAGCCAGCGGCACGCCGGCCATAGCCGCCGCCGCCACCATGGCCAGGGTTGCAGTATATGGCATAGCTTTCCATAATCCGTTGATGCGCCGCATATCACGCGTGCCGCATTCATGATCTATAATTCCGGCTGCCATAAACAACCCGGCCTTAAAAATGGCGTGATTTATAATATGGAAGACTCCAGCCACCGCAGCAAGCGGTGTGCCTAAGCCAAAGAGTGCAGTGATCAGGCCAAGATGGCTGATGGTGGAATATGCCAACAACCCCTTAAGATCGTGCTTGAACAGAGCGATCATGGCTGCAAATAACAGTGTCGCCAATCCGATGCTACCTACACTCCAGGTCCAGGCCAGGGTTCCGGAGAGCACAGGAAATAGTCTTGCCAACAGAAATACTCCCGCCTTGACCATAGTTGCCGAATGCAGATATGCAGAAACAGGCGTCGGCGCCGTCATGGCATGGGGCAGCCAGAAATGAAAAGGAAACTGAGCCGACTTAGTGAAGGCTCCGAACAAGACGAGCAACAGCATGGGCAAATAACGCGAATCCTCGCGAACCTGATCTCCACTGGCTAAAATCACCGATAATTCGTAGCTGCCTACAATTTGCCCAAGCAGTAAAAAACCACCCAACAGTCCGAGACCGCCTGCGCCGGTCATCATCAATGCCAAAAGCGCACCGCGACGGGCCTCTTCAATACGGCGATAGTATGAGATAAGCAGAAAAGATGCGAGGCTGGTTAATTCCCAGAATATCAGCAACAAAATGATATTTTCCGAGAGTACAACACCGAGCATCGACCCCATGAACAGCAGCAAATATGCGTAAAATCGGCGCAGACAGTACTTCGCATCGAGATAGTAATGGGCATAGATAATTACCAGCAAGCCGATACCGAGAACCATCTGTGCAAACAAAAAACCCAACCCATCGAAACGAAATGTCACATCGATTCCAGCAGCTGGAATCCAGCTAAAGCGTTGAATGATGGTTATGCCATGAAAGCCGTCCGGCACCAGGGGCACCAGCCATGATGCCGATAGAATCGTCACCACAATGGCGCCCCAAACTGACATTCCCCGACCCCAGCGACCGAAAAATGCAACCAGTGCCGCGCCGACAAAGGGTGTGAGTATCGATAATAATAAATTCATTGGCAAACCTGCTTGTTACCCAATGGTAGAACTACAGCTTGAAATTGGACTGTATACCTATCAAATAAGATACCTGTAATGTTCAAATTTAAAATTGCAAGTGAAGACCTTTTTCTGATAGTGTGCGTTAATTCATGTAATTAGTGCCTTACTCTAGAAAAC
Source organism: Desulforhopalus sp. (assembly GCA_049645845.1). Taxonomy (GTDB): domain Bacteria; phylum Desulfobacterota; class Desulfobulbia; order Desulfobulbales; family Desulfocapsaceae; genus Desulforhopalus_A. The sequence continues at coordinate 20,311 of JBARUR010000171.1, forward strand.
CTTTCACTCAGTTCAGTAACCTCTTGAGGGGTGTTAGTTGCTGTCGCGGAAGGCACCCCGGCAGATGGAGATATGCTAGAAAAGTGACAACGAGGTAGATGAAAAGTTATTACGACGCCATCATGCCATCTGTCGCACCTGTTCATGACGGAAACACTGAACAGTATGGTCATTTACCATGCCGACTGCCTGCATAAAGGCATAGCAAATTGTCGGTCCAACGAAGTTGAAACCTCTTCGCTTCAAATCCTTGCTCATCATATCGGCAATTTTTGTCTGTGCCGGTATTTCGGAAATTGATGTCCAGGCATTTTGCTGAGGTTTGCCGTCTACATAACGCCAAAGAAAAGAATCCAATGCCCCGAACTCCTCAATTATTGCCAGTACTCCCCGTGCATTTTTTACAGCAGATTCAATCTTGAGACGATTTCGAATTATGCCAGGCTCTGCCAGTAAACGATCCAGGTCAATCTGAGAATATCCTGCGACTATTTCGGGATCAAAATCATGAAAAGCCTTTCGGTAATTTTGCCTTTTTCGCAGGACAGTCAGCCAACTCAACCCCGCCTGTGCTCCTTCCAGGATAAGCATCTCAAAGAGTTTGCGATCATCATGAAGAGGAACTCCCCAATCTTCATCGTGATAAGTTACATAAAGAGGATCTGCACCGCACCATTCACATCTTTGCTTCATTGTTTGCCTCAAGATCTCACCACACCGCATTTCTCCTAAATATATTTGAGAAATGCGGGTGCATAAGCTGGTAATTTCTACATCAAGCCGCTGAAAAAATCATTGCCCTTGTCGTCAACCAGGATGAAAGCCGGGAAATCGACAACTTCAATCTGCCACACCGCTTCCATACCGAGTTCGGGGTAATCAATGCATTCGACTTTTTTGATGTTTTCTTCAGCAAGAATTGCAGCGGGTCCGCCAATTGATCCGAGATAAAATCCGCCATGCTTTTTGCAGGCATCCGTCACCTGCTTTGACCGATTACCTTTGGCAATCATTATCATGGAGCCACCGTTTGATTGGAGTAAATCCACGTAACTATCCATGCGACCCGCCGTGGTTGGACCAAAGGAACCAGAGGGTTTACCGGGAGGAGTTTTGGCAGGCCCTGCATAATAGATAGGATGTTTCTTTAAATAATCGGGCAGAGACGCCCCGCTGTCGAGAATTTCCTTAAATTTGGCATGGGCAATATCTCGACCAACAACGATGGTACCCGTGAGCATCAATGACGTTCCAACCGGATGTTTGGTAAGCTCCGCCAATACCTCTTTCATCGGTCGATTAAGATCAATCCGGACTCCATGTTCATGTTTCGCACGATACTTTTCAGGTATCAATCGACCGGGATTCGCATCAAGTTCTTCGAGCCACAGACCTTCTTTAGTTATCTTTGCCTTCATGTTCCGATCAGCAGAGCAGGAAACTCCCATGCCTACGGGGCAGGACGCACCATGCCTGGGCAAACGGATGACACGGATATCATGGGTGAAATACTTGCCGCCAAATTGAGCGCCAATACCCAGATTCCGGGCAGCCTGCTGCAGCTTTTCTTCAAGCTCGACATCACGGAAAGCGCGGCCATGCTCATTGCCTGAAGTCGGCAGTTCATCGTAATATTTGGCAGAGGCAAGTTTGACGGTTTTAAGGTTGGTCTCGGCACTGGTTCCACCTATAACAAAAGCTAAATGATAGGGAGGACAGGCCGCAGTACCAAGGGTTTTCATCTTTTCGACCAGAAAGGTCTCGAGGGTTTTGGGATTAAGAAGAGCTTTGGTTTCCTGGAAGAGATAGGTTTTATTGGCGCTTCCGCCTCCTTTGGAGATAAAAAGGAATTTGTATTCCGAACCGGGAGTGGCATACAGATCAATTTGTGCCGGAAGATTTGTTCCGGTGTTTTTCTCTTGATACATATCGAGAGCTACTGTCTGGGAATAGCGCAGGTTTTCTTCGGTATAGGTCAAGAAAACCCCTTTTGATAGCGCTTCTGAATCGTTGGTCCCGGTCCAGACAGTCTCTCCTTTTTTACCCATGATAATCGCAGTTCCGGTATCCTGACAGAGAGGGAGCTCAAATTGAGAAGCAACCTCGGCATTCTTTAAAAAGGCTAGTGCCACCCCTTTTTCATTTGCTGAAGATTCGGGGTCATCAAGAATCGTAGCAACTTGCTCATTGTGGGCAGACCGTAGTAAGAATGATACATTTTTCATTGCGGCTTTGGCCAGGACTGTCAGTCCCTCCGGTTCAATTTTCAGAATTTCTTGATCGTTGAATCGATCTGTACTTACAAAAGTTTCAGAACCTTCAATTTTTAAGTACTTCGTCTGATCCTTTCCCAATGGAAAGGGTTCCTGATAGGTAAATTCAGCCATGCTCTTCACTCCTTACTTCATCTTTATAAGTAGAAAGTGCTACCGGAGTAACCGCCATTTCCGTCAACACCAACGCAGACACAACAGGCTAAAAATCGAAGTCAGTTTACTGTATCCTGCTATAAAGGCAAAGGATTTCCCCGGAAACGCCAAAGATGGTTTTATAAGTTTTCACTCGTCTGTTCTCCATTCTTAAATTTCTATGATGTGATCCTAGCAAAAGATGCTTATACTTTGAACCATTGTATTTTTTGGGTCACAATTATATGTCGTCTTTGCCATCTTTTACACACTACACAATATAGATAAGACCTTGACACGACAGGAGTAAACAATGAAAACGGTTCATGTCATAGTTGAAGGACGGGTACAAGGTGTAAATTTCAGACACCATACCCATAAGCAGGCACACCGGCTCCATCTGTCCGGATGGGTGCGTAATAAAGAGGATGGTACAGTTGAGGCTATTTTCAGTGGTGCCAATGATGAGGTAAATTCAATGCTCGAATGGCTCCGACACGGCTCACCTGGATCAAGGGTTGATAATATTCATAGTCTGGAAACAACTCCGGAAGAAGACTTTACTTCCTTTGAAGTACGATACTAAAAATTATGTTCCTTGAAATAGACAAACTCAATCTCTGGTTCAACAGCTACAATGAAGAGAATCAGGCCGTTCAAGATCAGGTACTCTTTGATATATCTCTATTTCTGGAAAAAGGAGAAACCGTTGCTCTTGTAGGGGAGTCCGGTTCAGGAAAATCGATTACCGCCCTTTCCGTTCTCCGCCTTCTAGAGGATAGTTGCAATGTCTCCCGGCAAGGTGAAATTCGCTTTCAGGACCAGAATCTCTTTGCCCTCCCACCTGAGGAGATCCGTAAAATCCGCGGCAACAGCATTGCCATGATCTTCCAGGAACCAATGACCTCACTCAATCCGGTCTACACTATTGGCAATCAACTGCTGGAGCCTCTCAGGCTTCATCGCAAAATGGATAAGAGAAAAGCAGAAAAGGAGGCCATTCGACTCCTCTCCCGAACCGGCATTGATAACCCGGCCGGTCGTCTTCGTTCCTATCCCCATCAACTTTCCGGTGGTCAGCGACAGAGGGTGATGATCGCCATGGCTCTTGCATGCAGACCATCGTTATTGATTGCCGATGAACCAACCACAGCTCTTGATGTCACTATCCAGGCGCAGATACTCGAGCTTATAAAGGATGTTCAGCGGGAATACGAAATGGGGGTACTGCTCATTACCCACGATCTGGAGATGGTACGAAAACATGCATCCAGAATTTACATCATGCAAAATGGACGGATAGTTGAGAGTGGAACAACACAAAAAATCTTCTCTGCCCCATCACATGAGTACACCCGATGCCTGATGGCGGCAATTCCCAAAACCATTAAAATAACATCATCACCCGGACCGGTACTTCTCAAGATAAAGGACCTCAGCTGTCAGTTTGAAACACATGTCGAATGGGTGTATCCATTTAAACGTAAAAAATACTTTATCGATGCGGTTAATATGGTCACCCTCGACCTCCATAAAGGAACAACCTGTGGAATCGTCGGTGAGTCAGGTTCAGGAAAAACAACTCTTGGAATGGCCATTCTAAAACTCGTTCGCAGCAGCGGCGACATACTCTTTGACGGGCAGGATATCCAACCCATGACTAATCGGCGGCTACGTCCCTTGCGTAGTGATATGCAGGTTATTTTCCAGGATCCTTTTTCTTCACTTTCACCAAGATTTACTGTCCATGAAATTATTGAAGAAGGATTAAAAATACATACCCCAAATGCGACCAGGGAACAGAGGTATGAACGCGTACTGGAGACTCTGATTGAAGTCGGACTTAAAGAGGAGATGGCCTTTCGGTTTCCCCATGAATTTTCCGGAGGCCAGCGCCAACGGATAGCCATTGCCAGAGCCATCGTCCTAAAACCAAAATTTCTCATTCTCGACGAACCTACTTCAGCTCTCGATGTAACCATTCAGGGACAAATTATCGAACTGCTGCTGGATCTACAGAAAAAATATGAAATGACTTATATGTTCATTTCCCATGATTTGCGGGTAGTTCGGGCATTGGCCGACTATGTTGCCGTTATGCAAAATGGCCGAATAGTTGAATCAGGAACTGCACAGGAGATCTTCACCTCACCTGAACAGGAATATACCAAAAAATTGTTTTCAGCGGCCTTAGGATAAGTGTATTATAAAAGTTGATTCTACCTCGCAGATACCGGCACTTGCTCTGAGGCACCTGTATTTGTTGCATTATTCTTATTTAGAATTTGAAGTTGGATGTTGACACCCTCATAAAAAAAGACTATTTCCTCACAAATTGAATTGGCTATAAGTGGGGTTTTTAGCGAGAATAAAAAACTGTTTGTTCAACAATAACGGATTCATTACCTGAAAAATTATATCAATATTGCAGAAGAAGCATGGCAGAACCCAGAAGAATTCTGTCCCATGCACTAAAATTGACCAACCGGAAAAACGCTGACTACAGTTTCATGCAAAGACAAATCCGACCCTTGAATTTTTTAAGAAGTCTCATTTGTAGCATTTGCTGCACGGCAATCTGCATATCAACATTTCCGGCATCTGCTACGGAAAAACAATCCCACTCGTCCTTATCCTCTTTTGGGCTTTCCGACGAGGAATTTACCAAAGAGGTAAAAAAATACCTGGGTATTCCTTACCGACTGGGAGGATCTTCAAAAAAAGGTATGGATTGCTCAAATTTTTCCAGAATAGTGTATAGCAAAATTTTAGGATTGGAGATCCCCAATAATTCAATAAAACAATTCAGCTCTTCAGACCTTAAACCAATTGATTCAGATGACCTGCAAATGGGTGATCTGATTTTTTTTGGTACCAAGAAACAAAAAATCAATCATGTGGGAGTGTATCTCTCCGACGGACAATTCATTCATGCCAGCAGTAGCAAGGGTATTACGGTCTCAAGACTGGACAGTCGGTATTGGAAAAAACGATTTGTCAGCTCTAAACGTCATATGGCGCTGAGCTCTAATCAGGATAGCGACGAAATTCGTTTTGAAAGTTTTCTGGAAATCCCTGTTGGCCAAGATGGCACAGTTACCGCCTACAGCAGAGATATCTTCCGAACCTCTCTGCAAAACTCTTCTTCTGCCTCTGACATCTCCGGTTCGTCTGAAATCATTGATCAGAACCATTCTCCTCTCAATTTCTACGAAATCGGCTACGGCCAGGCAATTTCCAGTGGTTTGGAGCTAAGCCTGAGTGGCATATACGAAAAATCAGGCTCAGGCACAGCCTGGTCAAACATTGATTTCACCACCCAAAATATGAGTTTTAGAGATGATAGATCTGACTTCGATACTTCCGTTCGACAAGGCTTAAAACTGGCCAGTGATATCAGGCCGAGCAATTGGCTGAACATCACTCCGTCTGTTACTTTCTTTCATTACCCCAGTGAAAATAATGCTCTTATCGATGGCCCCCAAAAAATACTCGGGCTGAACGCTCTCCTGGCACCGGTCCATAAACGTTGGTCTCTCGCCATGTTGTTTCAGTATTCCGACCACGAAAACCGGGCAGAGCCGGAAACTTTTGACGACATGTTCAGTTCCCTGGATATGGCGGTCAAATTCGGCATCAATCTCACCGACAATTTACAGTTTTCGATCATCGGCAGTCATGATAACCGCACAACTGCAGACGACATCTCCGACGATTCTTCCTTTAGTCAATCTACCGGTAACAGTAATCTGTTCTTCAGTATCGATATGAAATATTAATTGCCGCTGAGATGCGGATTTGGTGGAAGGTCTGCAGATTGGCAAACCAGAGGTGACCGGGCCCGCGCTGTTTAAAGATAACACCACCGCACTCTCGTGGTAATAAAAACGAATCTCCATGTACCTGCAGTTCATCATCAACAGGTACATGGAGATTTTCATAATACGATTTTTACACCAACTCTTCCGTCTGCTCTTTCTGTTCGGCAGGACGACATTTATCGCCGGCTATATCATCTTTAAAGAGCGTGAATCCCCGTTCCATTGCACAAAAATCTCCACACATGGTGCAGGTGGCTTCATTATCCGGTTTTCTGCTGTTTCGTACCTCGTGCATTTTTTCAGGAAACATGGAGAGCTTGAAGTATTCCTCAAAATCACTGTCTCTTCTTGCAAGGGCCACTCTTTTTTCGAGGTCCCGTCTTTCGGGGTATTTAGCTATATCTCCAATCCGAGCCGCAAGTCTCGTTGCTCTGACTCCCTCCCGTACGTCGTCTTCGTTGGGAAGTGCTAAATGTTCAGCCGGGGTGATGTAACAGATAAGATCCGCCCCATGCCAGGCTGATTGTGCCGCACCTATTGCTGCAGTAATGTGATCGTAGCCCGCTCCGGAATCTGCCGGCAATGGCCCAAGTACATAGTAAGGTGCATCGCCGCTCATTCGTTTTTCCAGCATGATATTACCGGCTATTTCGTCAAGAGGCACATGCCCCGGCCCCTCGACCATCATCTGACAACCCATTTCCCGTCCGAGTTCTGCCAGTTCGCAGTTAATGATCATTTCAGCCATCTGTGCCCTGTCATGGCTGTCATGGATGGCACCGGCGCGGATACCGTTGCCCAGAGACAGCACCGAATCGTATTTTTTCATCAGGGCGCAAACCCGGTCGAACTGCTCATATAATGGATTCTCCCGCTTGTGGTATTCCATCCAGGAAACCATAAAAGTCCCGCCCT
>JBARUR010000172.1:0-2943 GCA_049645845.1 Desulforhopalus sp.
CAGCAATCAACCACAGTCATTGAGCGGATCTTCGAGCGTTACCGTCTGTCCGGTCATAAGATCACTTTGGAATTCCCGGAAATTGTTTTTGTTCCGGGAAATTACCTTGACAAGCTGCCAGGGCAGCTGCGCTGGGGCACGGCCATCGACTCCGTTACCGGTAAACCTGTCACCGCCGTCAAAGGCGGGAAAATTATCGTGCCGCAACTATTTGTCAACGGTAAAGCGATCAACACCATCGAAACCACTGTTGAAAAAATGAGCGTCGAAACGGTCAGAGAAACCGTTCGGGAGCAAAGCCGGGTGCGCCTGCGGGAGAAGCCATTGGGTAAAGTGCATATTGGACTCAGGGGACTGCAGATACTTAATGTGTGTTGGGCTATCAAGGATTTTCGTAAAAAGCGCACTGAGAATGCGGATCTCTCCACAATTGCTGCCTATTCCGGCAATCTTTTGTCCGATGCACTTGGTTTAGCTGCCATGTTAGAGAAAGAATACGCCTCCTTCTTTGCTCGAAATGCAGCCCCGAAAATAGCTCAAGCGTACGCCACGATGACCGTTGGGCTTCTAAACGCCGCCAGCGGCCTCCTGCTTGCGGTTTTTGAAAGCAAAATGGCCTATGACGAATGGCAAAGCGGCGATAGGGATGCTGCTGTGGCCAAGGGTAGCTCGGCTTTCGGCGTCCTGCTGTTCGCGCTCGGATGGTTGGGAGCTGCGAGTGAAGCCGCGGCCACTTTCTCCGTAGGATCTTCCCCTCTGGCCAATATCGGTTTTAGCGCTCGGCTGGCCATCCTGACCCGCTTCGCCCCTGTTCTGCGGCTGTGTGGCTGGCTCGGTGTCGCTATGACCATCGGCGGAACGATCTACTACCTCTATGCCGATAACAACCCACTTGAAGACTGGCTCAACCACTGCACCTGGGGTGACGATGCATACGACGGTGAAGGCACAATCACTAACCGGCAGGGCGAAAAGGAAACCATCCACTATGCCAGTTGGCAGGACAATCCAGGCGACGAAATCGCCGCCGCCCTACCGCTGATAGTCGGCTATGCGGCTGAAGCCAAATGGACAGATAACCGAAAAGAACTTGGCAACCACGACTACAAACCCCATTGGGAGCAACTGAAGCAACAGCCGCAGGGATTCGATTTGAGCGTCACCGTACCCCCTTTCAAACAGGGCAAGCTTATCCTGGATCTGTTTTTTATAGATGAGCTTGGTAAGCGCACACGCTTTTTTAACGAAAAACGCCATGCCGAAAGCTACCATTACGTCGCCCCGGCGCAAGTCAAGGACAATCCGGCCGAAAACGGCCCTTCGTCCATCACCCACAGTTGGGGCGTCGGTGTAGCGGATATCCCTAGCGACGCGGTCAAAGCAGATATCCGGCTCTGGTTCGATCCCTATGGCGATGGGAGCCACCTGCTCCCCAACACCGCTGGACTTCTACTAATCGCCCACAAAGGGAGTAAGACACATGTCCAAAGCATCTGACTTCAAATACAAATGGCACGACGATGACCGCTCGTTAGGTCCTCCGCATCAGCGTTTTCCCGATATGCACCCGGAAGACGACATGCCGGTTAAAAACGTGGTGTTCCTGGAAATTCCAACGGTCGGTCTCACAGGTATCGGAATGCCGGCATTGGCTGGGGTATTCATTTATGTGTCTATATTGTGTTTTTTAACAGATATTTTAACTTGGAATTTCCTCATGGTCAAAACATCCGTCATATGGGCGATTGCAGGCATTGGGGGGGTGGGCATTCTGCTCTCCCTTTTGACCCGTCCCCCCATGCCGTTCCGCCTGAACCGGATTACCCAGGAACTAATCATCAGCAACGGCGAACAGGTGGCCCGCATCCCCTGGGAAAAGGTCCCAGCCCGCATCAGCAGAACCCTCAACGCACGGTGCGCCTGCTTTGATTATGCCCTGCAGTTCGGCTTTGGTCCCACCCCGGAGGAGGTCCAGGCCTGGGGTAATATCGCCGGGCATGCCCACTATGAAGAAGACGCTTTGCGCTGCTGGGAATATTTTTGCCGCTACATGGAAAGCCCGGATGGGCATGTAGCCCTGAGAAAAACCCCCGATCATGAAAAAAGCGCCGCCCGAAAAATGTGGGACGCTGATCATGAATCCGCTTTTACCAAGTTCTGTTTTTTGTTAATTTTTCCGGCGGCCTGGATCACTGCCGAATCTATTGCGCTCAACAAACGCAAACACAAGCCCTGGCCGCAGGAAGCGCTGGACATTTGTGAGAATCATCCACTGTTGAAGGGGAAGAAGCTGGACGGATAAAACTCTCAACCAGTGATGCACTGCGGCAAAGCCACCATCGCTGGGCAAGCGTACACGCTTTTTTGCCGAAGAACCCCATTACACAGCCCCTTTCTTTTCGTTATTTTTCATGATTTTGTTGAAATTTCGCGTCACCTGTGCAACAATCATTCTCCGAGAATGATTCTTATCACTATCTCTTCTTCCTTATCTCATTATGCTCTCTGCACACTGAGATCAGCAAAAATAAGAATTACAACATCTCGCAACCCGCACCTGTAATGCAATCACCTTAAGGATACTTATGAACGACGCCTATCTTTTACTTAAAGAACATTTTCAAAAGCTGGCCCGGCTGGACCATGCTCTCACCTTTCTTCAATGGGACCACATGGTGATGATGCCGCCCGGCGGTAATGAGCCGAGGTCTGCGGCAATTGCCGAATTGACGTCCATGCACCATGAACTGCTTACCTCCCCAAAAACCGGGGAACTACTGGAAGAGGCCGCAGGGCGGACAACGGAATCGAGCCGAATTCGAAGTCTGCAGGAAATGAAACGGGAATATCTTCGTGCTGTCTGTCTTCCGCCCGAGCTGGTAAAAGCCAAGTCTCTGGCCGGTTCAAAATGTGAGCATGACTGGCGCAGTCAACGCAAAGAAA
>JBARUR010000173.1:0-4686 GCA_049645845.1 Desulforhopalus sp.
TCGGTGAATCCAAGTTGCTTGGCATACGCTGCAGCAGTGCCATAGCCTGCAATCTCGTAATGCTCCACCCGTTGCGCACTGGCTATCAGCGCCGCATCCAGGACATTGTCCTCGATATCGCCACGAAACCAGCTTTTTTCTTTTTTGACGAAGGACTCTCCTTCCTTGATAATACCATTCATGCCTTCGCATTTACCGTTCGAGGGCTTCTCGTTCAGTTGGCTGAAGATCTGTTCTAAACGCTCTTTTTGGTTACGGGTAACTTCCAAATGGTGCAAAAAGGCATTTTTCAGCCGCTGATCGGTGGTGACATCGGCCATTTTGGGCAGCGCGTCAATGATTTGATTTTCTGCTGAATAGAGATCGTGCAATTCGTGCACGTACAGTTCTTTTAGATTATCGAGTTGCATGATAATTCTCCTTTCGATTGTAAATTCTCTCAAGCCATCTGGACTGTCATTCAGGTACCGGCTTCGCCTCCCCGAATTGTTTGTCCGTTTATGGTCCTGGAGCTTTTTAAATACTGATTGTACTGACATGGTTTAACCATATCGCTCCGAACTTTTTGAGCTGCATAATAAGTGGCTCAACACTGCCTTGCCTGCTTGACGAAGCGGCGGGCAGCTGTAATGAGTATTGCTATTTTCATGCCAGTTCAGCCTTGCGACGCAGGTTGATTTTCAGATCAGGAGAAGGTACTGGGGTCAGCAGGAGGTTGATCTCGTTGGTTCATTTCATTATTTTTATTTTCCTGCAACGCAGGGTAGTATGGCTCCCATGCGGCGCATGGGAGCCAGGGGGTGATGCGGTGGACCAGTTGTTTTCCCTGATTCCCATATGTCTTCTGGTTTCTGGTTTCTGGTGCCCATGCGTTGCATGCGTACTGCTTTTTGATGCGTTGCATCATGCACTATCAATGAGATGTGCAGAGACAAAAATGATCCCATTTGAAAAAGGATTTTCACTCGTCAATACCTGTCTCGGTGAGATAAATGTCGTGAAATTACGACAAGAAACTGAAGGAAACGTACGTATATCGGGAGACCAAGGAAGCCGCTGCTAAAAAAGGAGGTAACGCCAAGGACGACCTAAGGAGCTGCAACGAAATAAGAAAATGGCCAGATTATTTTGTAACGGCTCCTCAATAGAGTTAAACTATTTCCAGGGACCAGGTGCCACCCAGTGCTTGTTTATAGGATTATCGCTTATTGATACTTGGGCGACCGGTGTGAGGAATTGATTCAGGTGCGTGACTATTTTCTTGAATTCGGAAGGAACGTGGCTTTGTTGCATTTTTTTCAGGAACGCTGTCCATTGAATCTGTTTTTCTTTGATAAATGCTTCAGAGAAAGGCTCAATCGTTGCAGGAATGGAATTATTACGGCGCTCAAAAGTTAAACGAATTGCTTCAGCCAAGTCCACACCGCTGAAATTGAATTGACGAGACAGCAACCAGATGTCAAAGAAATCCTTCATCCTACTATTCAGCATACCCAGTTTGATCATAGCCTCAAATTTCTCGGCTATGGCACTTTCACGACTGTAACAGAGCAGCTTCGGTGCTGGATATTCCAACATGGTTGGCAGATAGGCTTCTTTAGGACCAGGATATATGACATCACCAAACCGATGTCAAGCTGCATGGCTATTCGTGCTGTATCCAGAGAGCCTCTAAACCGGATTCGGATCCCCTCATAATCAGCATCTTCGGTGATTGATTCTGCTTGCAGCGAGTCAGAATTAAAAACCAAACCATCTTCCTCGACCTTCACGGCCAGGATGTTCTGAATTAAATCTAGGATTTTGACCGCTTCATTACTTGTCTTGCCCAACATATCAATGTCCATGGTTGGACGAAATTCAGGAGAGTCCCAGACTCTGAGCAATAGTGCACCCTTGAGGATGAAACAGTTTGCAAATAAAGATTTTGACAACCGATATAGAAACCGCTCCATTGCATAATATTGCAGCAACTCATTAAATGGGCGGTTATCGCTTCTGGCTCTGTTGAGCAAACGTTGCCTAACTGAGGCTGCCATATTGGCAGGAGGTTTCATGTACTCATCTCCAGATAGGGACGCATAATTTTCTCAACACGACATATCCTTGCATATTTGAGGATCTCCCCAAGCTTGAATTCTCTTCTGCCTTTGTAGAATTTGAGCGCTTCAAGCACTACATCCATGCCAATTTTATTACGAAACTTGAAACAATCTACCAGGGTTTTTTCAGGGCTGTAAATTTTAACGGGAACATTATCTATCCGATGCACTGTAATACCAGCCAGCAGCGCTTCCTTTGAAAATCGATGGATAGAAATCGGTGGATAATCGAGTTTGGGAGTGTCTGATCCCCTTGGAAGAGCGACAAAAACAGTGTGCGGGATTTGGGTCGTCATTTCATGGAAAGAGAGCGCTGACACCAGGCAAATGACAGCCTTGGGAATGCGAGTAGCAACGATCACCATATCGGGATCGGATACTGCTTCCTGGTCAGTAAGTCGATACACTCCACGAGAAAGTTGCTCTAGTAGATCTTCATCTCTTAGTTGATAGAGTATCCGTGGATGAATTCCGGCTTGAATAGCCTTTGCAGTGCGAATTACTCCCCCGTGTTGCTGAATAATCCGTTTCGCTTTGTCTAAGGCACTGATTTTGTTTTTCACTTGTTTCATGGATAATAATCTATACATTTAGCCTTTACTGTAAAGTTTATTATCCATAAACAAATTTTCTACAAGTCTTTTTTCAGAAATACCTTTCATACAGGCCTATTCACCGCAGATACGGCTTCAACATCCCCTGTGCTCACCACCAGCATGCGCAAATCCTGATGGTAAAATAAAAGATCGATGTAAAAAATTTTGTCATCGATAATTATGGCTCATCCTTTCTTCTCTACAGAATTAAGCTATTCAGTAAATCCCCTCTCCGCCATTACTTCGGCTTTTGTAAAAAGAGCCATACCGGTTTTCATTTTCCGGAAGTGAAGAGTTTCGTAAAATTTCTCTTTTCCAGGCGAAGCATACAAGATGATATTGCAATGCGATAGCTGATTGAGGATGTTTTTCATGATGATTGAGCCGATTCCTTTGCCCTGGAATTCCGGCATTACTGCTACATCATAAACGGCTGCCTGGTAGACACCATCGGAAATCGCCCGTCCAAAGCCTATTAATTTACCTCCGTGCCAGGCGAAGACGGTTATATGACTGGCCTCGAAAGCTTTCTTGTGCAGATCGGGTTCGTAATATGCCATACCGACCTGTTTCAGTGTTTCCGAAATGATGTTCCAGTTAATCTCTGAGCAGCTAAAGCTGATGTCTACGTCCATTTTGTCTTTAAAAACAGGGTAAATTCCATATTTACCTGCAGCGCAGGATAATAAGACTCCCATGCGGCGCATGGGAGCCAGGGGGTGATACGGTGGTCCAGTTGATTTCCCTGCTTCCCATATGTTTTCTGGTAGGTTTCTTGTGCCCATGCACCGCATGGGTACTTAATTTTGATGCGTTGCATCATGCACTATCCAATGAGAGGTGCCGGAACAAAAAAGATTGATTTTACTATCAAAGTACACTTTAGCCAGAGAAACCAAATTTTTCTTCCCTGTCAATTGCTGTTAAAAAATATACTTTTCTTCCTGGCTGGTCGCGTCGGCGATCGAGCGTTTGGCCGCCAGGAGGCCGTTTGCGTTATAAGCGGTTTCACGTTCAATTGATTCAAGGAGTGTTTCATGGTCAATGAAGGCAGCACATTTCCCGGCGGCGTTTACAAATTGCTGTTTTGTCCTGAACGTACAAATCTTTATCACTGCCCGATACAGCTTTTGCATTCTCTCGGTCACAGTCGCGGAAGCTTTTTCCGCACGTAGTAAAGCACTTTCCAGGGCAAATATCTGGATTACCATGTCAGCCAGAGTAAGCAGAATTTCCTGTTCACCGGTTGCATCTGTGCCAAATTTTTTCATAGTTTGATTGGCCAGAACCAGATAGATCCGTTTCATGCCCTTCAGGAGTTGGTTCTCTACGACGAAGATTCCCGGATTTTTTTCCGCCGCAACCCCAAGTATCAGATCCGATATTCTTCCACTGACTCCCTTCCGCATTAAAAGTGTGGGGATCAACAGCCGATTGATCTCGTTGGTCCCTTCATAAATTCTCTGCACCCTTTCATCACGATACATCTGCTCAATAGGATATTCTGCGATATACCCATATCCGCCGTGGACCTGCAGCATTTCATCGATTGCCAGGGCCGCCGACTCGGTGCAGAAGACCTTCACCAAAGCACATTCTGCTGCGTATTCCTCTATCCCCTTCTGGTATTCGACATAATAATTTTCAATTTCTTTATCAAGAGTCGCCAGTCGATCATCGATCAGACCCGCCAGCCGATAGACAACTGCTTCGGAAGCAAAAGTCATGGCGGTGACATCGGCCAGTTTCTCACGGATGGCGCCAAAATTGCCTATCGGCACATCAAACTGTCTACGTTCATTGGCATAGCGTGCTCCCTCGGCCAGGGCATATTTTTCCTGTCCTATGCAAAGTGCTCCCAGCTTAAAACGTCCGACATTCAAAACATTGAAGGCGATCTTGTGCCCCTTGCCGACTTCACCCAGGACATTTTCCACCGGTACCTTGACATTATCCAGAATAACCTGACGGGTGGAAGATCCGTGCAT
>JBARUR010000174.1:0-5440 GCA_049645845.1 Desulforhopalus sp.
AGGACACGCTCGGAAATAAGGTGGACTCCAAGGGCGACTCCAGCGATTTCACCTTCCGGCGGGCCTATGATGAGGCGTGCTGCCATGGTGGTAGACGGACCCGGTTCGTTCGAATCCTTGACGTGATTATATTCGTTCACCAGAGCTTCCGCAAATTCCGGGATGGACCTATCAACGCCTGAACCCACGAGGACCTCGAATATCTGCGTTGCCTCCGACCAACTGTCGGCTTTGCAGGGCGCCAATCTTATTTAGGGCATATTCATTGAGAAGAATTCCCTCGATTACTTGATCGGTATATTTCCTAGCGGAAGGGCTGACTTTTGCGAGAGATGCTTGTATCTGATCAATATGTTCATAACCGATCTGAACCAGGGCCTGAACGGCTGCATCACGCATTTTGGAGTTTTGATTTTCGAGCACATGGGTGACGATGTCGATGGTAGGTAATCGCTTTGTAAGCACAGATCACAGTCATTAAATTCATTGTTCGGTTTCTTGTTTTTCTGACAGTTTGCAGGAGTAACGGACTAATTCCGGACAACCTGCTGCATCCTGGAGGATGAAGAGTTCCGGTTGTAGAGCCTGATTGTGCGAGTGCCTTCTGGTTACTGGTTAACCTGCTCGATCTTCCTGTTGAGTTCATCCAGCTTAGTCCTGATATCCTCAATTTGTTCGAGTAGTTGGACGCGAAGGGGATGTGAATCCGGCTCCGCGGCAGAGTCCGTTAAGCCCCAAAACCTGGCAATATGAAAACTCGAGCAGATGCCGGCATCGAGTATGAAAGGAGCGGCGGTCCCGCATTGTTCATCGCCGGTTCCCGGTGATATCGGTGTGCCGTGATTCATGCCGCTGATCAAATAGGTTTCAACCTGTGCGACGTCGTTTCCGTCTTTATAGACTTTATGGGCGTGTCCATGGACGGTGCGCTGGACATCGATGGTTTGATCTATTCCATGAACATCGGTCCATTGGTCCACCAACTCCTGGACATTCATCGGTACTACAGTGGAGTCGGTTGTGCCATGCCAAATGGAAACTCGGGGCCAGGGGCCTTGGTGGGATGAAGCGTTTCGTACCAGAGTCCCCCAGTTTGTAGGCGTGGCATCCCGGCCGGGACTCATGCAGTGGAAAGCCCCAATAATGCTGGTTGCGCATTTGTAGGGTAGACCTGCGATTACGGCTCCGCCCGCGAATATTTCCGGGTAGGTGGCGAGCATCACTGAAGTCATGGCTCCGCCTGCCGAGAGGCCGGTTATATAGACCCGCTCGGGATCGATGGCATGATCCTGCTTCATTCTATCGATCATTTGTTTAATCGACAGCGCTTCCCCGCTGTTTCTCGTGATATCGCCGGTATCAAACCAGTTGAAACATTTGTTGAAGTTGTTGGCCGATTGTTGCTGCGGCAGCATCAGGGTAAAATGTGATTTCTCGGCAATCCCGAGCCAGCCGGTTTCCGAATCATAATTTGCTGCAGTTTGGGTGCAGCCATGCAGGGCAATAACCAGAGGCGAATTTGCCGAAAGACCATCGGGAACGAATTTGAACATTCGCAGATTACCGGGATTCGAACCAAAAGTGGTAACCTCTTGAAGGCCCTGTGCAAATGATACTCCTGAGGCTTCAAGGAACAGCAAAACGGCAACTGCAGCAACGAGGGCTTTCAACCCAAAGTTTGGTTCCGTACCTTTGCATGCTTTCTGTCTCTCAGACATGATGCAACCTCCTGTTGGTTTTCAAACGACGCGTGAACCGCGTTTTCTATCTTATGTAACCAAGAGGTTCAACATTGTTTCAATGTGTTTCTTAATCAACACAATGTTCACCAAAGGTCAACCTGAACTGATGAGAAGACAGCAAAATAACTGCATCAGCCAAGTGGACTTTAAGCAATAGACTCAAGTAATCAGACCACATTGTAGTTTTTGTTTTTTGCCTACATTTTTGCATCTTTTCTTCCCTGTAAATCTGTAGGTTTTTTTTCATGTTTTCAATAACTCCTTTATTTCTAATAAAATTCCAGCACATTCGACAATACGGAAAGCTGGCATACTTCATGCTATTTCTCCCCGTAACGTACTCGATAAAAAGTTTTAAAAACTTAAAATCGCTGTTAATTATAGTAGCCTATAAAGGAGATAATCATGTCCAAGAAAGAGGTTGAAAGGTTTTTAATTTCAGGTGGCGAAGACAAACTGCTGCGCCTTAAATACGACAAAATCGGATCCATGCCTAAATTTGTCGCCAGTGCTGTTGAAGATGGATTTGATTTCAGCGAAGACGATCTAAAGGTAGTATTGAATGAGTCGGGTGATTCCTTCGAAACTTCCGGGAACCCCCCAAAACGCGATATCTGGTGGTTTTAAGAACAGCAGCCATCATCTGGCATCTAAAAGTGAAAAAGGGGTCAGTGTAAATTTAAATCTGGAATAGATAAATTTACTCTGATCCCCTTACCTTGGATGAATTCAACATGGCGGAGTAACGATTTCTATCGCGTAAGAAAAAACAAAACCGGTATGGACTTGAATTCGGTAGAAAGACGTCGGAAGCACACATCATTCTCTTCGAGACGCGAACCCCAAGTTAGGACCTTTGCTGCTGTCACTTGTACATGTTGTTTGATCTTGCTAGTGACACTCGGAATGTACTCAATCTTCCTGGGTGGCCAGGCGCAGCAATTGCAGCGATCGGCCGTTGACAACACATTCCCTCTCGCCGTCCGAAGAGGTGGTATCCTGGGGATGGCCGTCTTCGGCCATCGTGTCGACGAGGGGCTGCCACATGGCGGCTTCTTCCTTTGGCATGACGAAAACCACGTCCTCATGACCAGCATTGACTAAAAGTAAAAAGGTGTCATCCGGCTCCTGTTCGCCGGTTTGGGTCAGGTGGACCATGCCGGCCTCGCCGCTCAGCCGAATAGCAAGAGCAGGGGGAACGCCGTCCTGCCAATCTTCTGAGGCCATCTCGCGACCAGAGGGGTGCAGCCAGTGGATATCCTTGACCTCAGTCCCTGGAATGGTCTTGCCGGTAAAAAAACGATTTCTATGAAACACGATGTGCGCATGGCGCAGTTTCAGGAGACGGGCAACGAAGTCTATCTGGGCTTGGCCGTATTCATTGATGTTCTTCCAGTCGAGCCAGCTGATTTCGCTGTCCTGGCAGTAGACGTTGTTGTTGCCTCCCTGGCTATGGGCGAACTCATCGCCGGCCAACATCATGGGAGTGCCTTGGGAAAGGAGCAGCGATGCCAGGAAGTTACGCATCTGACGACGGCGCAAGGCCAAAATTTCCTTGTCATCGGTTTCGCCCTCTGCACCGCAGTTCCAGGAATTGTTGTTGTCGGAACCGTCCCGGCTACCTTCCCCGTTAGCCTCATTGTGTTTATGGTTGTAGCTGACCAGGTCGTGCAGCGTGAAGCCGTCGTGGGCGGTGATGAAATTCACGCTGGCCCAGGTCCTCCGTCCGCGGCGGTTGAAGATGTCTGCGGAGGCTGAAAACCGACCGGCAAAGCTGGAAAGTTGCCCTTCATCCCCCTTCCAAAACTTGCGCATGGAGTCCCGGTACTGATCGTTCCACTCGGCCCATCCCGGTGGAAAATTGCCCACTTGATAGCCCCCCATGCCGGTATCCCAAGGCTCGGCGATCAGCTTGACTTGGCCCAGAACGGGGTCTTGGGCCACGGCGTCAAGGAAACTGGCATGTTCATCGTATGGGCCCTCCACCCGGGCCAGGGTGGTGGCCAGATCGAAGCGAAAACCGTCCACGCCCATCACTTGCACCCAGTAGCGCAGCGAGTCCATGACCAAGCTCAGCACCTTGGGGTGACGCAGTTCCATGGCGTTTCCGGTGCCGGTGAAATCATTGTAGTAGCGCTTCTGGTCATCCATCAAATAGTAGTAGGAATTGTTGTCGATCCCCCGGAAAGAAAGGGTCGGCCCCATGTGATTGCCTTCTGCCGTATGATTGTAGACAACATCCAGGATAACTTCGATGTCTGCATCGTGCATCTTCTGAATAAAGCTCTTGAACGAAGACAGTTCGTTTCTGGGGCGAAGATAATTCTGGTTGGGAGCGAAAAAGCCAATGGTGTTATAACCCCAGTAGTTGCTCAGGCCCCGTTCAGTTAGATGGTGGTCCTGTAAAAAGGCATGCACGGGCAGCAGTTCGATGGCGGTGACCCCGAGGTCACTAAGGTGATCGATAACCGGTTGCGCAGCCAAGCCTTCAAAGGTTCCCCGGAACTCTTCTGACACATCCGGATGCAAAAAAGTGTATCCCCGTACATGCATTTCATAAATCACAGTTTCGTGCCAGGGCCTTGATTCCTTTGTCCGTCCCCATGTAAAGGCGGGGTCCACGACTTGGCATTTTGGCATAAAAGGCGAGGAGTCCCGCTCGTCAAAGGAGAGGTCTTCGTCCGGATGGCCCACGGTATAGCCGAACAGGGCGTCGTCCCATTTCAGATCACCAACCAGTACCTTGGCATAAGGGTCCAGAAGCAGCTTATTGGGGTTAAAACGATGGCCGGCCTGTGGCTCGTAAGGGCCGTGGACCCGATAGCCGTAGAGTTGGCCAGGCCGGGCGTCCGGCAGGTAACAGTGCCAGACTTCATGGGTGAACTCCGGCATGGTAATTCGGGCGGTTTCGGTTACGCCATCATTGTCGAACAAGCAAAGCTCAACCTTTTCGGCATGTGCCGAAAACAGAGCGAAATTTACACCCGAACCGTCCCAGGTAGCACCTAGCGGGTTCTGGGAACCCAGCCAGACTCTGGATTCATTGGAACCTTCAGCATCGTTTGCCATCTTCGTCGACCCTATTTTGAAAAATGTTTGACATGTTCTGAGCAGTCCGCAAGAGTTGCACTGCCTGCCTCTGACTTATGTCATAGACTCAGCCCTCACACCTCCGGCAACACCTACGTAACCTATCATTTTATAGCTGTCCTTTCAAGCAGTTTTGAGCCTTTCAAAATTTTACATTTATAGATTCAAAAAAAGATCACAACATCCTTTTCACACAATTTAGGACAAACGTATCCAGTATTGATTCTTGATTTTTTTAAAGAATTGAATACCTATTCAATCTGCTCTTGCGACATCCATAGGCGAGCATGATCCATTCTGCACCCGATATCTGAGTTTAACAACCAAGGTTTTGTTCAATAGACAATTGTGCGAGTTTATAATTCTTTTAACCAAAAACGATTGTTTTGAAAAATCTATAAAACCAAATTACAGCACTACCATCCACCAGAAAATCGCCGGAGCAGCTCCACCTAAAGATAATCAAATTATCCTATGATCCACCAAATACTGCAAATAAGTGTCATCGGTTCCACAGCAGCCTCCCAGAATCCTGACACCAAACTCAGAATTAAGCCGCAGCATATTCTCGCCCCAGTGCTGCAGGTCATCCTGATGGAGAACTGAGG